>NZ_CP120131.1:0-320929 GCF_034039665.1 Mammaliicoccus sp. Dog046
ATTTATATTAGAAAGAGGACCTTTATGAATTCAAAAGAAGAAATTTGGGAGCAAGTATTATCTATTGCTGAAGAACAAATCGCTTCTGCTGGTTATAATACTTGGTTTAAAGGGACGTATTTACATCAAATAGATAGTAATCGTGCAATTGTAGTTGCACAAAGTCCTTTTGTTGCTGAGTGGTTAACTAATAAATATCATGAACATGTCATTAATTTTATTTATGAAGTGATTGGCGATAAAGTTCAAGTTAAATTTATATCAGAAGAAGATCTAGAAAGTGAAGATTTCTCAGTACCTGCAAAGCAAACTAAAGAAATCGATGAACACGAAGAAATACCAAATAGTCAACTTAATAGTAACAACACATTTGATACATTTGTTATTGGTCCAGGCAATCAGTTCCCACACGCAGCTTCATTAGCTGTTGCTGAAGAACCAGCGAATGCGTATAATCCATTATTTATATATGGTGGTGTTGGTTTAGGTAAGACACACCTTATGCATGCAATTGGTCATTACGTCTTGGAACAGAATCCAAACGCAAATGTACTATATACATCAAGTGAGAAATTTACCAATGAATTTATCAAATCTATTAGAAAAAACGATACCGAGAGCTTTAGAGACAAGTATCGTAACATTGATGTTCTACTTATAGATGATATCCAATTCATTCAAAAGAAAGAACAAACGCAAGAAGAGTTCTTCCATACGTTTAATGATTTACATCAAAATAAAAAGCAAATTGTTATCTCAAGTGATCGTCCACCTAAAGAGATACCTACATTAGAAGATCGTTTAAGAACACGCTTTGAATGGGGCTTAATTGTAGATATTACGCCACCAGATTTTGAAACAAGAATGGCTATTTTACAGAAGAAAATCGAAGAAGAAAACCTTGATTTGCCTGTAGAAGCACTCACATATATCGCAAACTCAATTCAATCTAATATTCGTGAATTAGAAGGTGCTTTAACAAGAGTCTTAGCCTATTCAAAACTACGCAACAAACCTATCAATACAGACTTAGTTGCTGAAGCACTTAAAGATATTATTTCTACACCGAGATCTACTAAAATCACTATTCAAGACATACAACAAGTAGTTGGTAAGATGTATAACGTTCGCATTGAAGACTTTGCAGCTAAAAAGCGTACCAAATCCATCGCTTATCCAAGACAAATAGCTATGTACTTATCTCGTGAATTAACGGATTTCTCTTTACCAAAGATTGGTGAAGAATTTGGTGGTCGTGATCATACAACTGTTATTCATGCTCATGAAAAAATTAAAAAAGATCTAGAAAATAATCCTGAACTTAAAAATGATTTAGAACAACTTGAAAAACAAATCCGTGGATAATGTGGATAAGTTGTGCACATCCATACACAAATTATTAACATGTGAATAACTTTTGTGACGCGATTTCAAAGGGCTTATCCACCAATCCACAGCCCCTATGACTATTACTATGATTTTAAAAGATATATAATTAATATATAACGACTGGAAGGAGTTTTATAAGTTATGAAATTTACTATTCAAAGAGATTACTTTCTTAATCAACTGAATGATACATTAAAAGCTATTTCACCAAGAACAACATTACCAATACTCACAGGAATCAAAATCGATGCAACAGATAAAGGTATTATCCTCACAGGATCAGACTCTGAAATCTCAATCGAAATTACAATCAATGAAAATATTGATGGTGAAAAAATTGTAGATATAGAAGAAAAAGGTTCTGTCGTACTTCCAGGACGTTTCTTTGTAGATATTGTTAAAAAATTACCTGGTAAAACAGTAAACATATCAACAAACGACCAATTTAAAACATTAATTACATCTGGACATTCAGAATTTAATGTTAGTGGATTAGATCCAGATCAATATCCATTATTACCTCAAGTCTCTGAAGACGATGCGATTAAATTACCAATCAAAGTATTAAAGAACATTATCGCACAAACGAACTTTGCAGTGTCCACCTCAGAAACACGTCCTGTATTAACAGGTGTAAACTGGTTAATCCAAAATAATGAATTAATCTGTACTGCAACAGATTCACATAGACTTGCTTTAAGAAAATTAAAATTAGAAGATGAATCCATCGAAGATAAAAATGTTATCATTCCTGGTAAAGCACTTTCTGAATTAAATAAAATCGTTTCTGATTCTGAAGAAGATATCAATATTTTCTTCGCAAGTAACCAAGTGTTATTCAAAGTTGGTCATATTAACTTTATTTCAAGATTATTAGAAGGGAATTACCCAGATACTACGAGATTATTCCCAGAAAATTATGAAACGAAGTTAACTTTAAATAATAGTGAATACTACCACGCAATTGATCGTGCATCATTATTAGCACGTGAAGGTGGAAATAACGTTATTAAATTATCAACAGATGTCGATAAATTAGAATTATCTTCAACTTCTCCAGAAATTGGTACTGTTAAAGAAGATGTATCTACAGATCATGTTGAAGGTGAATCATTAAAAATATCATTCAACTCTAAATACATGATGGATGCATTAAAAGCCATCGACCATGATGAAGTACAAATTGAATTCTTCGGTACAATGAGACCATTTATTCTCAAACCTAAAGGCGATGAAACAGTTATACAACTTATCTTGCCAATCAGAACTTATTAATAGACTTAAGCGAAACAGTGAGCTGTTTCGCTTTTTTTATGTTCATCGTGTCAAGTTTGCTTGACATGTAATCGTGTTTTAGATAATGTAAAGTTAACTTGACAGGAAGTGGTTATATTGAAAAACAAAGTTTATGAATATCGTACTCAGAAAAAAATAACGCAAAGTGAATTATCGAGATTAGTGAATGTATCAAGACAAACAATCAATTCGATTGAACGTAACAAATTTAATCCAACGTTAGTGTTGGCACATAAGCTTTCTCAAGTATTCGGAGTATCGATTGATGAAATGTTTATTTTTGAAGAAGATGAAAATATTGATTTTGCTTTAATGCAATCAGAAGGGGAGGAATAGTTTGAATGACGTTATTAATTAAAGATGTATCCAAAAAATTTAAAGACTTTACAGCTGTACATGAGGTTAATTTAGAAGTACCAGCTGGCACAATGTATGGATTCCTTGGTGGTAATGGTGCGGGGAAGACAACGACGTTTCGTATGATATTAGGATTATTGCCAAAAACATCTGGTGTTGTTACTTTCAACGACAGACCGATTGATTATTCAATGACAAATACAGTCGGATATTTACCAGAAGAAAGAGGTTTGCATCCGAAATTAAAAGTATGGGAACAAGTCCATTATTCAGCAAAGCTTAAAGGCATGAATAAAAAAGACATCGACAGAGAGTTAGATTATTGGTTAAAGCGATTTGATGCATTTCAAAATAAAGAAAAAAAGATTGAAGCACTGTCGAAAGGGAATCAACAAAAAGTTCAATTAATTGCATCAATCATTCATAAGCCAGACTTGTTAATTCTGGATGAACCGTTTAGTGGTCTAGATCCAGTAAACGTAGAATTACTAAAATCTGCAGTTAAAGACTTAAAAGAAAGTGGTACAACGATTATCTTTAGTTCTCACCGAATGGAACATGTAGAAGAACTGTGTGACTATATATGCATCATGAATAAAGGGAAATCGATTGTTTCAGGTTCTATTGACAAAGTTAAAGACGATTTCGGTAAAAAAGATATCTTCATCGAGGGAGAATATGACTTTACATTCTTAAAAGATTTCGAAGGTGTCGAACAATTCGAATCAACTAAAAAAGGTGTAAAACTAACAATCTCAGATGAAACGTACGCAGAAGCTATTTATCAAAATGTAATTAAACTTGGATATTTAAAACGATTCCATGTTGCTGAGCCATCTCTCAACGATATCTTTATTGCTAAAGTAGGTGAACAAAATGAATAAATTTACAACGACATTTAATTTAACTTATTTGCAAAAGGTAAAAAGTAAGTCATTTATCATAATGACTGCAATATTTATGATTTTTATATTTGGATTAAGCAACGTTGATAAAATTATAGAACTATTTGATAACGACAGTAAGACTGTTGCCATACAGACAGATAACGAAATGGTTTATAAAACGTTAGAAAAGCAATATAAGCAAAGTGATGATATCAAGAAAGTGAAGAAAGTATCGCTTAAAGAAGGTAAAAAGGGCGTTGAAAGCGAAAAGTATAAACGTTTGGTTCAAGTGAATGTTAACGCAGAAAAAGTTTCAGGTACGATTTATGAAAAAGGAAAAGTAAGTGAAAAAGAGAAATTAACTTTACAAACGACGTTAAGTCAAATGCAATCGTCATTGACGGCTCAAAAACTTAAACTATCACAAGAAGATTTAAAAACATTAAACACGCCAAGTAAAGTTGATACTCAAGAAATAAAATCAGACAATCAGCAATCCAATAAAATAAATCCAAAGGTACAATCGTTAAATACAGCTGTTGTATATATCATTATTTGCTTATCAGTCTTTATTGTGATGAACTACGTTAACCAAATCGGTTCTGAAATTGCGACTGAGAAGACAACACGTGTCATTGAAATGATTGTTACAAGTGTGAAACCATCTATACACGTCACTGCGAAAATTCTTGCTGTGATAGCAGTAGCATTTACACAGCTTTTCTTTATAGCACTTGCGATTGTGATTAGTATCTTTGCTTTTGATTTGAAAGGATTGTTTGAAGCAGCTGGTGTACAATATGGCCCTGAGACGACAAAAATCATCATATATGGAACGATATTCTTAATTTTGGCTGTTATATCCTATATTTCATTAGCGGCTATTCTAGGGGCGCTGACGAGCCGTATAGAAGATCTCGCTCAATCAATGATGCCAGTTAATTTTATAGCTTTAGCGTCGTTTTATATTGCATTATTCAGCATGTCTAATCCAGATACATTACTTGTTAAAATCACAAGCTTCATTCCGTTACTGTCTCCAATGGTCATGTTATTGAGAACGTTATCTGAAACGACACCAGAGTGGCACTTAATATTAGGTATTGTGATATCCGTACTAACAAGTGTTATCTTACTGATTATTGCAGCAAGAACATATCGTGGCAGTGTGCTCACTTATGAAAAAGGCATTGTAAAGAATTTCAAAAATGCATTAAATATAACAAAGTCATAAATATTAAAGCGTAAATGCCCAGAATCTGTCACAAAACCTTAATGAATTTTTGTAGAACAGTATAGAATTTACTGAAAGGTTATTATAAAATTTATATTAATAACTAAGGAGATTGAGGGATTTTATATGGCAAATAAGAATAGTAACGGGAATATCATGTTTCTTATGATAACAATACTTGTAATTGTTGTTGGTATCGTATTACTTGTTGTATTTGGTGGGAACGGTAGCAGCAACAAAGAAGATAGTTTATTTGATCGAACTGTTAAAGCAATGGACTTGTCTAAAGATACAGCAAAGAATCCAACGCATAAAAAAGACAAAGCAAAAGTTCAAATCGTAGAATTTGGAGATTTCAAATGCCCATCTTGTAAAGCTTTTGAAACAAATTATATGGATCAACTTGAGAAAGATTATATAAATAAAGACAAAGTAGAATATCGATTTGTGAATGCACCATTCCATGGAGACGGTTCTGAACTAGGCGGTGCATCAGCACATGCTGTTTATAAAGTTGCACCAGATGCGTATTGGAATTATCACAGAGCATTATTTGAAGCACAACCAGATGATCACAATGAACAAAGTGATGACGAATGGTTAACGCTAAAAGTAGTTCAAAAAGCAGTAGACAACTTAGATATTGATAAAGCTAAAAAAGATGAAATCATGAAGTTAGTCAAAGATAGAAATTCAGAATCATATAAACAAATGAAAAATGATTCGGATTTAGTGAAAAAATATGATGTCACTATGACACCAACTATTGTTATAGATGGCAAAGTACTTGCTGATCCAATGGACTTTGATAAAGTAACTAAAGCAATCGATCAAGCAGTAAAAAAGAAAGAAAAATAACTTAAAATAGGTGATATATTTGAAACAGCAATATGCACTATTTATTTCCTGGGTAATTGCTTTAGTTGCAATGCTTGGTAGCTTGTATTTTAGTGAAATACGCGAATTTGTACCGTGTACACTATGTTGGTTCCAGAGAATATGCATGTATCCACTCGTATTAATTTTAGGAATCGGTTCGTTTCAGAATGACTATAATGTGAAAAAGATCGCATTGCCGTTATCTTTAATAGGACTATGTATATCAACGTGGCATTATTTAGAACAGAAAGTACCTGGTTTTGCTGAAATTAAGCCGTGTACGCAAGGTGTGCCATGTACTTCTGAATATATCAATGTATTTGGCTTTGTAACGATACCATTCTTAGCAGGATTAGCATTTTTATTAATAAGTTTAATTTTAATCTTTGTTAAGAAAGAAAAGCATATTTAAAATTCAAATTGAGGTGGGAGCGGGACAGAAATCTAATTTATATAAAAAGATTTCGTATTCCCGCTCCGGCAAGGATGACTAGAGTTGAAGAAAGCTTGATACAAGCGTATTTTCAACTCAGTCATCTACTGCCAAGATACTAAAAGAGATTGAGACATTACATTATGTCCCAATCTCTTATTTTTATTTAATTAAATAACGTGCAAGAAAAGCATTCAAAAACATGATTTTTTATGGAAAAAAAGGTATAATATAGAGATGACTAATTAAGATTGGAGTGAAGATAGTGGTAAAAGATATCTCAGTTGAAGACGATATAACTTTAGGTCAATTCCTAAAAAATGAAGGCGTCATCGGAACGGGTGGTCAGGCTAAATGGTTCCTCCAAGATGAAGAAGTATTGATCAACGGTGAACGTGAAACACGCCGTGGCAAAAAATTACATGATGGTGACATAATTGAAGTGCCTTTTGAAGGACAATTTCGAATTAACCATCAAAGTGAATAAGTTATGATATTAAAGCAACTTACTTTAAATCATTATCGAAATTATGAAAAGTGTACACTTCAATTCAATTCAAATGTAAATATATTAATTGGCGAAAATGCCCAAGGTAAGACGAATTTACTGGAATCTATTTATACACTAGCTTTAGCTAAGAGCCATAGAACCTCAAATGATAAAGAACTCATACAGTTTGGTGAAGAGTATGGTAAAATAGAAGGTGTACTTAACTATCGTCATGGAACTATGCCTATTTCGTTAATCATTACAAAAAAGGGCAAAAAGGCGAAAGTAAATCATTTAGAACAAAGCCGATTAACACAATATATCGGTCATTTAAATGTGGTGTTGTTCGCACCAGAAGATTTGAATATTGTAAAGGGAAGCCCGCAAATCAGACGACGTTTTATTGATATGGAACTCGGTCAGATGTCTGCGGTCTATTTAAATCATTTATCTAATTATCAAAGATTACTTAAACAGAAGAATCATTATCTCAAGCAATTACAAATTGGGAAGATGAAAGATCGAACAATGTTAGAAGTATTTAACGAACAATTTTCAGAAGCGGCAGCAAATGTGACATTAAAACGTGCACAATTTATTAGCGAATTAGAAAAAATCGCAGAAGTTATTCATCAAGGTATTACAAGTCAAAATGAAACTTTAACAGTGCAATATGAACCTAATATTAAACTTGCTGAAACATACCAAGATGTAACGGAGTTGAAAGATGCATTTTATGAATTTTTAAATACTTCAATGGACAAAGAAATTGAACGTGGAAGTGCTAGATTTGGTCCACACCGTGACGATATCAGTTTCCATGTAAATGATATGAATGTACAAACTTATGGTTCTCAAGGACAACAGCGTACAACAGCATTATCTATTAAACTTGCCGAAATCGAATTAATCAATCAAGTTGTAGGTGAATATCCAATATTGCTGTTAGACGATGTATTAAGTGAACTTGATGATAAGAGACAAACCCATTTGTTGAGTACAATTCAAGAGAAGGTTCAAACTTTTGTTACTACAACATCTGTAGATGGAATTGAACATGAAATTATGAAAGATGCCAAGGTATTTAATGTATCTAAAGGCAATATTATTGAGTAGATGAAAGTGAAGGTGGAAATACGTGTCAGAACAAAATAACGCTTCAAGTTATGGTGCAGATCAGATACAAGTATTAGAAGGTTTAGAGGCAGTCCGTAAACGCCCTGGTATGTATATAGGTTCTACAGCCGCAAGAGGTTTACACCATTTAGTATGGGAAATCGTAGATAATAGTATCGACGAAGCATTAGCTGGATATGCAGACCATGTAGAACTTGTTATTGAGAAAGATAATTGGATCAAAGTAACAGATAACGGTAGAGGTATTCCAGTTGATATTCAAGAGAAAATGGGACGTCCTGCTGTAGAAGTTATCTTAACCGTATTACACGCAGGTGGTAAATTCGGCGGTGGCGGATATAAAGTATCTGGTGGCTTACACGGTGTTGGTTCTTCTGTCGTAAACGCTCTTTCTTCTCAACTAGAAGTTTATGTTCATCGTAATAATGAAATATATCATCAAGCATATAAAAGAGGTGTACCAGCTTTCGATTTGAAAGTTGTTGGTGAAACAGAACATACAGGTACGACAATTCGTTTTAAAGCGGATAGTGAAATATTCACGGAAACGACTGTATATGATTATGAAACATTGCAGAAACGTGTACGTGAATTAGCATTCCTAAACAAAGGCATTCAAATTTCATTGAGAGATGAAAGAGATGACGAAAATATTCAAGAAGATTCATACCACTACGAAGGCGGTATTAAATCTTACGTTGAAATGCTTAATAAATCTAAAGAAGTATTATATGATGAGCCGATTTATATTCATGATTCTAAAGACGATGTCGAAGTTGAAATTTCACTTCAACATAACAGTGGATTTGGTACAACATTACTTACTTATGCGAATAACATTCATACTTATGAAGGTGGTACGCATGAGGATGGATTTAAACGTGCATTAACACGTGTAATCAACAGCTATGGCATAAAGAACAAATTACTTAAAGAAAGTGAAGAAAAGCTTTCAGGTGAAGATGTTCGTGAAGGTATGACTGCTGTAGTTTCTGTGAAACATGGTGATCCTCAGTTTGAAGGACAAACGAAAACAAAACTTGGTAATTCTGAAGTACGTCAAATTGTTGATAAATTATTCTCAGAACTATTTGAACGATTCTTATTAGAGAATCCAAACGTTGCAAGAATTGTTGTAGATAAAGGTGTTATGGCATCTAGAGCAAGACTTGCTGCTAAAAAAGCGAGAGAAGTAACAAGACGTAAATCTGCATTAGAAGTTTCAAGTTTACCTGGTAAACTTGCAGATTGTTCAAGTAAAAAACCTGACGAATGTGAATTATATATCGTAGAGGGTGACTCTGCGGGTGGTTCAGCTAAACTAGGTCGTGACTCAAGAACACAAGCAATCTTACCGCTACGTGGTAAAATCTTAAACGTTGAGAAAGCACGTCTAGATAGAATATTAGGTAATAACGAAATTCGCGCAATGATTACTGGTTTAGGGACTGGTATTGGTGGAGAATTTGATATTAGTAAAGCACGTTATCATAAACTAGTTATCATGACAGATGCCGATGTTGATGGTGCGCATATTCGAACGCTCCTATTAACATTCTTCTATAGATTTATGAGACCGTTGATTGAAGCGGGATATGTTTATATTGCACAACCGCCTTTATATAAAGTTGAACAAGGTAAGAAGAAATATTACGTATTCAACGATAGAGAATTAGATAAATTAAAAGAAGAACTAAGCGCTACACCTAAATTATCTATAGCACGTTACAAAGGTCTTGGAGAGATGAATGCTGATCAATTGTGGGAAACAACAATGAACCCTGAAAATCGCGCAATGCTTCAAGTAACACTGACTGATGCGATAGAAGCTGACGAAACGTTCGAAATGCTTATGGGAGACGTAGTTGAGTTTCGTCGTCAATTTATTGAAGAAAATGCCGAATACGCAACGTTAGATATATAAAGCATCATTTACGATTTAAGGAGGATATGATTAATGGCTGAAACACCACAATCAAGAGTGAGTGAACGTAACATCAGTAAAGAAATGAAAGAGTCATTTTTAGATTATGCAATGAGTGTTATTGTCTCTCGTGCATTACCGGATGTTAGAGATGGTTTGAAACCTGTTCATAGACGTATTTTATACGGTATGAATGATCAAGGAATGACTTCAGACAAACCGTATAAAAAATCTGCACGTATCGTTGGTGACGTAATGGGTAAATATCACCCACACGGTGACTCATCAATTTATGAAGCAATGGTACGTATGGCACAAGACTTTAGTTATAGATATCCATTAGTAGATGGCCAAGGTAACTTTGGTTCTATGGATGGTGACGGTGCGGCTGCAATGCGTTATACAGAAGCACGTATGGCTAAGATTACTACTGAGTTGTTGAGAGATATTAATAAAGATACTATCGATTTTCAAGACAACTATGATGGTAATGAAAGAGAACCGGCAGTCTTACCTGCTAGATTTCCTAATTTACTAGTGAATGGTACGTCAGGTATTGCCGTTGGTATGGCGACAAATATTCCACCTCATAACTTAAACGAAGTGATAGATGGTGTCTTGGCTTTAAGCCGTGATCCTGAAATCACAACAAATGAGTTAATGGATATTGTACAAGGACCAGACTTCCCAACTGCTGGATTAATTATGGGTAGAAGCGGTATTAGACGTGCTTATGAAACTGGTCGTGGTTCAATCTTAATGAGAGCACGTTCAGAAATTGAAGTTATGAAGAGCGGCAAAGAGAGAATCGTCGTAACGGAAATTCCTTATCAAGTGAATAAAGCGAGATTAATTGAAAAAATTGCTGAACTTGCACGTGATAAGAAAATAGAAGGTATTACTGATTTAAGAGATGAAACAAGTCTGAAAGTCGGTGTACGAATTGTAATAGAAGTTAGAAAAGATGCAAACGCTAATGTTATCTTGAATAACTTATATAAACAAACACCGTTACAAACATCATTTGGTGTGAACATGATTGCATTAGTAGACGGTAAGCCTAAATTATTAGGATTACGCGCAGTACTATATCATTATTTAGAACACCAAAAAGAAGTCGTAACTAGACGTACGAAATATAACTTGAAAAAAGCACAAGATAGAGCGCACATTTTAGAAGGTTTAAGAATTGCGTTAGATCATATAGATGAAATCATTAAATTGATTCGTGAGTCACAAAGTGATTCAGAAGCGATGGAAGGTTTACAAAATCGTTTTAAATTATCTGAGCGACAAGCACAAGCGATATTAGATATGCGTTTACGTCGTTTAACAGGATTAGAACGTGGCAAAATTGAAAGTGAGTATCAAGACTTACTTAAACTAATTGAAGAACTAAAAGAAATCTTAAATGATGAAGAGAAATTATTAGAAATCATTAGAGAAGAAATCACTGAAATTAGAGATAAATTTGGTGACAAACGTCGAACTGAAATCACTGCAGCAGGACTTGATCAAATTGAAGATGAAGATTTGATTCCTGAAGAACAAATTGTGATTTCATTAAGCCATAATAACTATATTAAACGATTACCAGTTTCTACATATCGCTCTCAAAATAGAGGCGGTCGTGGTGTTCAAGGTATGAATACAATTGAAGATGATTTCGTAAGCCAATTAGTAACATTAAGTACGCATGACCATATTTTATTCTTTACGAATAAAGGTCGCGTATATAAACTTAAAGGTTATGAAATTCCTGAAATGTCTAGACAGTCTAAAGGATTACCAATTGTGAATGCTTTAGAGATAGATAAGGATGAAAGCATCAGTACAATGATTGCTGTGAAAGACTTATCAAGTGAAGAACATTACCTCGTATTTGCGACTAAGCACGGTACAGTGAAACGTTCTAAACTATCTAACTTCTCACGCATAAACAAAAACGGTAAGATTGCCATTAACTTTAAAGAAGGCGATGAACTGATAGCGGTTAGACTGACGGATGGTTCGAAAGAAATCATTATAGGTACAAAACACGCATCACTTATACGCTTTGATGAAACACAATTACGTCCATTAGGTAGAACTGCTGCGGGTGTAAGAGGTATTTCATTAAGAGATGAAGATGAAGTAATTGGTTTAGATATTACGGATGAAGATCAAGAAGATGAAATTCTTATTGTAACTGAGAATGGATTTGGTAAACGAACTTCAGCAGACCAATATCGTATTTCTAATCGTGGTGGTAAAGGTATTAAGACGGCAACATTAACAGAGAAAAATGGTAGCCTTGTTTGTATTACAACTGTGACAGGTGACGAAGACTTAATGATCGTTACAAATTCAGGTGTAATCATAAGATTACATGTAGCAGATATTTCTCAAAATGGCCGTAGCGCTCAAGGTGTTAAATTAATTCGCTTAGGTGAAGATCAACATGTAGCAACTGTTGCTAAAGTAGAGCCAGATGATGAAGAAATAGCAGAAACTCCAATCGAAGGTGCATTAGAAGGAACAGAAACAACTGATGCAACAGCAATTGAAGAAGATGCGAATGCGGAAAAAGAAGACTTAAGAGAAGACTTCATGGAACGCGTAAATGAAGATATTGAACAACAAGATAAAGACGATAACGAATAAAAAGAATAAAATAAAAAGAATCTCAGACATTAATCAATGTCTGAGATTCTTTTTATTTATGCTTCAAATGATTTCATTGCGTATGGTATTTCATCAATCAGTTTGGATGGCGGTACGATATACATGTCTTTAGATAATTTTTCTCCAATGTAACTGTGTATATAAGTCGCGTTAATGACCGCTTCTTCTTGATCAAATTGGCCTACAAAACTTGTAATCATGCCTGCAAGTGTATCTCCCATTCCACCAGTTGCCATTGCAGGTGTCCCGATGGATAGTTTGTATACATTATCTTTAAAGAATAATTCAGTGCCGTGTTTCTTTAGAACCACAGTTGCATTTAATGATTCTACGGCTGCTTTATTTTTTTCATATGTTTGTTCTTCTATTGGAATGTTACTTAATCTTTCCCATTCTTTTTGATGAGGGGTGAAGATGATTTCACAGTCAGGTAAAGTGTGTTTTAATTTGCTTAATATTGTAATCGCATCTCCATCAATAATTAATGTCTGATGAGATTGGATGTTCTGGAATAGGAATGTTAATGTATTGTTTCCTTTAAAGTCTAAACCAAGTCCTGGTCCGATTAATATACAATCGGATTGTTCTATTAGTTTAGAAAGTTTTTTCAAATCTGTAATGTCTGAAACCATCGCTTCGGGACAACGTGAGTGCAAGGCAGCGAAATTAGATGAATGTGTTGAGACTGTAATAAGACCACTCCCACTAAATACACATGCTCTTGCTGCAAGTATGATAGCACCACCTAAATTGGCATTACCACCGATTAATAATATCCTACCATAATCCCCTTTGTGAGATTGTTGCTCTCTCTTTGGAATTGTGACAGATGAAATTGTCTTCATGTTAACCCACCTTCAATTAATTGTACGATTTATTATGCCACTTTAATTACGAAATGAACAGTCTATTTTTAAAAAGATTACAAACCATTTCCTTTATTAAGCTAATGTATTAATCAATCACTACGTTACGAATATTCTGAAAAGTATTGTCAGAGGAATTTTGAAAGCGTATACTGAATGAGAATATAGACATTAGTTATTAGACGAGATAGGAGCTTTAATATGACTGAACAAATTTCAATCGGCAAATATGCTACTTTATTGACGCTCACAACAGAGACAACTGCACAACAATTGATGCCACAATGTAAAGACATGCAATTTTTAGTTGGTAAGATTGGTACAATGTCATTAAATAAAATTATTGCGTCTGTTGAAACAGCAGCAAGAAGAGAAGGAATCATTTCTGAAAATCATTATAGAGAAACGCATGCTTTATATCATGCTATCTTAGAAGCGGTTAATGGTATTACAAGAGGTGAATTATCTATCGGTGAAGTCATGAGAACAGTAGGATTAAAATTTGCAATCGTACGTGGTCGTCCTTATAAAGATATTGAAGAAGGCGAATGGATTGCAGTTAGTTTGTACGGTACGATTGGTGCACCTATCAAAGGAAAAGAACATGAAACAATTGGATTAGGAATAAATCATATATAAGACATAGAAACGCCTATTAGTTATTAGATATTAGAAGGTGCAGCAAATCTTTATTTGTTGTATTTTTTTGTGTCCAAAAAAGGAGTGTTTTGATGGCTTTAATACTAAATGGGAAAGACTTAACAATTCAAGATATTAAGGAATTTTTAAATGATAATGATCAAATAGAAATTTCTGAGGAAGCATTAGTGAATGTTAGAAAAAGTAGAGAAACAGTAGAAAAGATTATTAAAAATAAAGAGACAATTTACGGTATAACTACTGGGTTTGGATTGTTTAGTGATGTATTAATAGAGAAAGAAAAATATAACGACTTACAAGTTAATTTAATACGTTCCCATTCATGTGGAATTGGTAAACCATTTCCTGATGAAGTCTCACTCGTAATGATGATCTTAAGGTTAAATACTATGTTAAAGGGACATTCAGGTGTAACAGTATCACTTGTTGAGTTACTGGTAGCATTTATAAACAATAGAATCATCCCTGTCATACCAGAACAAGGATCACTTGGTGCGTCTGGAGATTTAGCGCCGCTGTCTCATTTAGCATTGGCATTAATCGGTGAAGGTGATGTGCATTTTAAAGGTGAAAGACGCAATGCGAAAGTAGTGTTGCACGAAATTGGATTAGAACCACATGCACTACAAGCGAAAGAAGGATTAGCGCTTATCAATGGTACACAAGCGATGACATCACAAGGGGTAATCGCATATATCGAAGCGGAAAATATCGCTTATCATTCAGAATGGATTGCATCATTAACACATCAAGCATTGAATGGCATTGTGGATGCATATGACGAACATGTTCATATCGCTAGAAATTTTGTTGAACAAGTGGATGTAGCGGAAAGAATGCGCAATTGGTTATCCGGATCTCAATTAACGACACGACAAGGTGAAATACGCGTACAAGATGCGTATACATTAAGATGTATTCCACAAATACATGGGGCAAGCTTCCAAGTGCTTAATTACGTCAAAGAAAAATTAGAACTAGAAATGAATGCAGCGAATGATAATCCACTTATTTTTGATAAAGATGATGAAACATTGGTTATTTCAGGGGGGAATTTCCATGGACAACCAATCGCTTTCGCAGTAGATTTCTTGAAAATTGGTGTCGCAGAATTAGCAAATGTATCTGAAAGAAGATTAGAAAGACTTGTTAATCCGCAACTTAATGGTGGATTACCTGCATTCTTAAGTCCGGAACCAGGTTTACAAAGTGGTGCGATGATTATGCAATATGCAGCCGCTTCACTTGTATCTGAGAATAAAACATTAGCACATCCAGCAAGCGTAGACTCTATCCCATCATCAGCCAACCAAGAAGATCACGTATCAATGGGAACAATCGGGGCACGTCATGCATATCAAATTATTCAAAATGTAAGAAGAGTCATATCGATAGAATGCATTATTGCATTACAAGCAGTTGAAATCAAAGGGGTGGAGAAATTATCTCCTAAAACAAGAGAAAAATATAATGAACTCAGAAATATCGTACCATCTATCACCGAAGATCGCGTATTTCATCATGATATAGAAAAGGTTTGTGAATACTTAAGATAATTAGTAATCAAACAAAGGGGTGTTTTGATGAATCATATGCAATTAGAGAACAAAGGCAAGGATATGTGGAGATTTTATGTGTTTAGTTTATTAGGGGTATTGTTATTCTTTGTACCAATTAAAATTGGAGAAAACAATACGATTTTAGTGGATCATATACATTTAGGTGTACGTGCTTTGATTGGAGATTTTATGGCTTATTATGCACTTATTATCATTTTAATAGGGGCAATATTACCGGTCGTTCGCATGGATTTTCGAAAATCAATTATGGACTTTATATTAGTATTGTTCAAAGTCCTCGGTGCAGTGATTGGCTGTATGTATGTCTTTAAAATAGGACCGTCTTTACTCTTTCATCCTGATTATGGACCGTTTCTATTTGATAAATTGATGTTACCACTCAGTGTGCTGATACCTGTTGGTGCCATCGCATTATCATTCTTAGTCGGATATGGTCTTCTTGAATTTATTGGCGTACTCATGCAACCTATCATGCGACCAATATTCAAGACGCCAGGGAAGTCTGCTGTCGATGCAGTTGCGTCATTTGTAGGAAGTTATTCTTTAGGATTGCTCATTACAAATCGTGTCTATAAAGATGGTATGTATAACAAGAAAGAAGCGGTGATTATCGCAACTGGATTCTCAACGGTATCAGCAACATTTATGGTTATTGTAGCAGGGACTTTAGATTTAATGGATATGTGGAATTTATTCTTCTGGAGTACGTTGGTAATTACGTTTATTGTTACCGCAATTTCAGCACATTTACCGCCTATTTCGAATGAATCAGAAGCTTATTACAATAATCAAGAAGGCCAGAAAGAAGTGAAAGTTGAAGGGAATTATTTTAAAGCTGCTTATAAAGAAGCAAAACGTCAATCGCATCAATCGTTAACTTTATTTCAAAATATCATGACCAATTTAAAAGACGGTCTAGAGATGACGATGGCGATATTACCTTCCATTTTATCTATAGGATTTTTAGGCTTAGTGCTAGCCAATTTCACACCTATTATAGATTGGTTGAGTTATATATTTTATCCATTTATTTATCTGTTTCCTATCGATGATAAACCACTATTAGCGAAAGCTTCTACGATTTCTATTATCGAAATGTTCTTACCATCACTTCTTGTTGTGAAAGCATCTATTGAAGTGAAGTTTGTTACAGCTATTACAAGTATCTCAGCGATTATATTCTTTTCAGCGTTGGTACCTTGTATTTTGGCAACAGATATTAAAATTCCAATTTGGAAATTAATCGCAATATGGTTTATTCGCGTTTCACTAACTTTATTAATCGCAATACCATTTAGTTTATTAATATTTTAAAAAAGGGGAAATGACATATGTCTAGACAAATAAAAGCTAAAAAAGGTTTAGAAATTGAATGTAAAGGTTGGGAACAAGAAGCGGTTCTACGTATGCTTTATAACAATTTAGATCCAGAAGTTGCAGAACACCCAGATAAATTAGTTGTATACGGTGGGATTGGTAAAGCAGCACGTAACTGGGAGAGCTTTGATGCTATTGTTGAAACGTTAAGAAGATTAGAAAGCGATGAAACGATGTTAGTTCAATCAGGGAAACCGGTAGCGGTATTTAAGACACATGAAGAAGCGCCACGTGTACTATTATCAAATTCAGTTCTTGTTCCAAAGTGGGCAAATTGGGAACACTTCCATGAATTAGATAAGAAAGGCTTAATGATGTATGGTCAGATGACGGCCGGTAGCTGGATTTATATAGGATCTCAAGGTATTGTTCAAGGGACTTATGAAACATTTGCTGAATTGGCGAATCAACATTTCAATGGTTCATTGAAAGGAACGATTACACTTACGGCAGGATTAGGTGGAATGGGCGGTGCACAACCACTTGCTGTTACGATGAATGAAGGTGTTGTCATTGGCGTAGATGTGGATCCTTCAAGAATAGAGAAGAGAATTGAAACACGTTATTGTGACATTATGACAGATTCATTAGATGAAGCGTTGGAAAAAGCTGAAAATGCTAGAAATGAAGGAAAACCTTTAGCAATAGGTCTAGTAGGAAATGCTGCTGAAGTTCATCATGAAATCTTGAGACGTGGATTTAAAATAGACATCGTTACAGACCAAACGTCTGCGCATGATCCTTTAAATGGCTATGTGCCTGAAGGATATTCTTTAGAAGAAGCAGATCAATTAAGAGAAAGTGATCCTAAGAAATATGTTGAGTTATCATCGGCATCTATGAAAAAACACGTTGAAGCGATGTTAGCATTCCAAGAAAAGGGTTCAGTCGCTTTTGATTATGGTAATAATATTAGACAAGTGGCTTTTGATGAAGGTTTAACGAATGCATTTAACTTCCCAGGATTCGTGCCAGCATATATTCGACCACTGTTCTGTGAAGGAAAAGGACCTTTCAGATTTGCGGCATTAAGTGGTGATCCTAAAGATATCGAGAGAGCAGATAGACTGATGAGAGAATTATTCCCAGAAGATGAAAAGCTGATGCGTTGGTTAGATATGGCAACTGAAAAAATCGCGTTTCAAGGTTTGCCTTCACGTATTGCATGGTTAGGTTATGGAGAACGTGCGAAGATGGGTCTTGCTCTAAATGAACTTGTTAGAAATGGAGAAATATCAGCACCAATCGTTATCGGTCGTGATCATTTAGATTCTGGATCAGTAGCATCTCCAAATAGAGAAACAGAATCTATGAAAGACGGTTCAGATGCAGTTGGAGACTGGGCAATATTGAATGCTTTAGTGAATACTGCAGCAGGTGGTTCATGGATATCCGTCCATCATGGTGGTGGTGTAGGTATGGGTTATTCATTACATGCTGGTATGGTCGTTGTTGCAGATGGAAGCGAACGTGCAGATAGACGACTTGGAAGAGTACTTACTTCAGATCCGGGAATGGGTGTAGTGAGACATGCTGATGCAGGATATGACATTGCTATTCAAACAGCTAAAGATAAAAATGTAGATATTCCAATGTTAAAGGAGAAGGAAATCAATGAATGATATCATAATTCAAAACATAGGCGCATTAATTTTACCAAAGAAGACAGAAGGACCACTAAAAGGGGAAGCATTAGATGAATTAAAAATCGTAAATAACGGAACAGTTGTCGTTAAAGATGGTAAAGTGGTTTATTCAGGTGAATATTCTGAAGCTTACGAAGCAAAGGAAATCATTGATGCTTCAAACAAAGTGGTATCACCTGGTTTAGTAGATGCACATACGCATTTAGTGTTTGGTGGTTCAAGAGAACATGAGATGGCACTAAAACAACAAGGCGTGAGTTACTTAGATATATTGAAACAAGGTGGAGGCATCTTAAGTACAGTAGCATCAACACGTCAATCAACAGAAGCTGAACTTTACGAGAAGTCTAAAAAAGAAATGGTTAGAATGATTCAATTTGGTACAACAACAGTTGAAGCGAAAAGTGGATACGGTTTAGATAAAGAAACAGAATTAAAGCAATTGAATGTGGCACATCAATTAGATCAAGATATGCCAATGAGAATGAAACATACATTTTTAGGACCACATGCGGTACCGAAAGAAGCAAAAGATAACGCAACATTTTTACAAGAAATGATTGATTTATTAGATGATGTTAAAGATAAGGCAGACTTTGCAGATATATTCTGTGAAACGGGTGTGTTTACGATTGAAGAGTCACGTCGTTATATGCAAGCAGCGAAAGAAAAAGGATTAAAAGTGAAAATACATGCTGATGAAATTGATCCATTAGGTGGTTTAGGATTAGCAATTGAAGAAGGCGCAATTTCAGCAGATCATTTAGTAGCATCAAGTGAAGCGGACAAACAAGCGTTAAGTAATAGTGATACGGTTGCAGTATTATTACCTGGAACGACATTCTATTTAGGCAAAGACCAATATGCAGATGCAAGAGGTATGATTGCTAACAATGGTGCGATTGCGATTGCAACCGACTTTAATCCAGGTAGCTGCGTAACAGATAACCTACAACTTGTGATGAGTATTGCAGCACTTAAATTAAAGCTTACGCCAAATGAAATATGGAATGCCGTAACAGTCAATGCAGCAAAAGCAATCGATGTTGAAGCAGGTACAATCGAAGCTGGAGATCAAGCAGACATTGTCGTATGGGATATTCCGAATCATGAATATTTACCTTATCATTATGGTGTGAATCATGCTGAAGTTGTCATTATTAATGGAAAAAAAGTGTATCAGAATACAGGATTATTAAATGTGACATAAGTAAAGCTTGAAAATAAGATATCTATTTGATATA
Organism: Mammaliicoccus sp. Dog046; assembly: GCF_034039665.1. Lineage (NCBI taxonomy): Bacteria > Bacillati > Bacillota > Bacilli > Caryophanales > Staphylococcaceae > Mammaliicoccus > Mammaliicoccus sp. Dog046. The sequence goes on from NZ_CP120131.1 coordinate 20,064, forward strand.
TTTATGTTAAATTAATATCCATATTGTTTAGGAACAAGTAGTTTAAGTGGGATTGTGAAGAGAGCTTGTGGTTGGTGAAAACAAGTCATGAAACTTAAATGAATCTATCCTTTTAAGAAAAACAATCGGTTTAAACCGTTATATGACTTAAAGTGCAGTCTTCAAGACTGTTAAATAGGGTGGCAACGCGTAAGCACCACGTCCCTTGTGCAGAACAAGGAACGTGGTGCTTTTTTTCTTAAACAATGATGGAATGAGAGGGAGGAAAACGATATGTTAGATATCAGATTAATTAGGACTGAACCTGAACTTGTGAAAGACAAAGTAGCGAAAAGAGGAGATGACCCTAAAGTCATCGATGAAATTTTAGAGATTGATAAGAAAAGACGTGAACTTATTGCTCAAACGGAAGAACTCAAATCACGCCGTAATAAAGTAAGTGGGGAAATTGCACAGAAGAAACGTAATAAAGAGAATGCTGATGATGTTATTTTAGAAATGCGTCAAGTTGGAGATCAAATTAAAGAAATTGATCAAACGCTTAATCAATTAAATGAAGATGTAACTTATAAATTAGTAAGAATTCCAAATTTAATCAGTGATGAAACACCAGTAGGTAAAGACGAAGACGACAATATTGAAGTACGTAAATGGGGAACACCAAGAACATTCGATTTTGAATCTAAAGCACATTGGGACTTAGTTGAGAGTCTTAATATGGCTGACTTTGAAAGAGCAGCGAAAGTATCAGGTGCGCGCTTTGTATTCTTAACTGGGCAAGGTGCTCAACTTGAAAGAGCATTGATGAATTTTATGGTAACGATGCATACAATGCAACATGGTTATACAGAAATGATGGTACCTCAACTTGTAAATGCAGATTCAATGTTTGGTACAAGCCAATTACCAAAATTTGAAGAAGATTTATTCAAAGTAGAAAAAGAAGGACTATATACAATTCCAACAGCAGAAGTACCATTAACGAACTTCTACCGTAATGAAGTATTACAAAATGAACAATTCCCAATCAAATTCACAGGACAATCAGCTTGTTTTAGAAGTGAAGCGGGATCAGCAGGAAGAGATACAAGAGGTTTAATTCGTTTACATCAATTCAATAAAGTTGAAATGGTGAGATATGAACGTCCAGAAGATTCATTTAAAGCATTAGAAGAAATGACTGGTCATGCTGAGAATATACTACAAGCATTAGAGTTACCATATCGAACAGTGAATCTTTGTACAGGTGATATCGGTTTTGGAAGTACTAAAACATACGATATTGAAGTATGGTTACCAAGCTACAATGATTACAAAGAAATTAGTTCTTGTTCAAATATGACTGACTTCCAAGCACGCAGAGCTAATATTAGATTTAAACGCGATAAAGATGCCAAACCTGAATATGTGCATACTTTAAACGGAAGTGGATTAGCAGTAGGTCGTACATTTGCGGCTATCGTAGAAAACTATCAAAACGAAGACGGTACAATTACTGTTCCAGAAGCGTTAGTACCATTCATGGGCGGTAAAAAAGTAATAGAACTATAAATGTGTTAAATACTATAAAAAGGGTAATCATATATTGGTTGCTCTTTTTTTGTATTTAAAGCTTGAATATACTTTTTATATCTGATATACTAAGTATACAAATTAAATAAAGGGAGTTTTGACACATGACAAATTTCAATTTTGACAAAGCACATAGTAGTTTAGAATTTACAGTAAAGCATTTAATGGTATCTCGCGTTAAAGGTACATTTGAAGATTATGATGTAGAAGTATCAGGGGACATTAATGATTTTTCATCATTAAAAGCTAAAGTAACTATAAAAGCAGATTCAATCAATACTAAAAATGCAGATAGAGATGCACATTTGAAATCAGCAGATTTCTTCAGTACAGATGAAAATCCAAACATTACTTTTGAAACTAAATCTATAAGTGAAGATTCAATTACTGGTGATCTTTCAATTGCTGGTACAACACACGAAGAAACATTTGATGTAGATTTCAATGGAGTAAGTAAAAATCCTTTAAACGGTGAAACAGTAACAGGATTTGTAGTATCAGGTAAAATTGATCGTGATAAATATGGCGTATCATTTAACCAAGCATTAGAAACTGGTGGCGTAATGATCGGTAGAGATGTGAAATTCGAAGCAAGTGCTGAATTTGGTTTAGGTGAATAATCATTAAATATAAATAAAGGTGTTTGAGAAATAACTTAGACACGTTAAACTGTCGATAAAGACTCAGTCTTTGTCGACAGTTTTTTATTTGAGGAAGCGCTATGATGTTGATGCTTGATATTGATAAAGTAAAGTCCGATTGGTATGATGAAAGGCATACATAATAAAATGAAATTACACCAACGTCAGACTGAGGTTAGACAAACGTTAGACTTACTTCGTGTGTTCATTTGTTGAATTGGGGGCGTTGTTTTGAAGCGTGATACAACTGTAGGAGGCTCTATGTTCTTACTAGGTGTGAAAGATTGTTTACCTACAATGCTAGGTTATTTTAGTGTTGCTTTAGCTTTTGGTATTGTTGGTATGTCATCTGGTTTATCTATATTAGAAATCACTTTGTTATCGATTTTTGTATATGCTGGAGCTGCTCAATTTATTATATGTGCACTTGTAGCTATTCATTCTCCGATATCAGCTATATTTTTAACGATATTCTTTGTGAATTCTCGTATGTTTTTACAGAGCTTAACGCTCTTTCCACCATTTAAAAATAATTCCCTTATATCGAATATAGGTATTGGGTCATTAGTCACTGATGAATCATTTGGTGTGGCGGTAACAAAATATGCGAAAGATAAGAAATTGGATCCTATGTGGATGCATGGGCTCAACATATCTGCATATTTAATGTGGATTATTGTTTCTTTGATAGGAGCTTGGATCGGTAATATGATTCCAAATCCAGAAATGTTTGGTTTAGATTATGCTTTATCAGCGATGTTTATATTTTTATTAATTGCGCAATTTGAATTAATTCGGAAAGATAAAGTGATGTATTATTTGTATTTAATAGTACTAACAGTGATTTGCATGTTGTTGTTTACAATTTTTATGCCCACATATATTTCGATATTATTATCTACAATTGTCGCTTCTATCATTGGGGTGGTGTTTGATAAATGAGTATTTCAATGTATTTAATCATTATTATCATAGGATGTTTTGCTATTACATGGGTGATTAGAGTAGCACCGTTTATATTATTAGCTAAATTAGATTTGCCTAACGGTGTGATTAAATGGCTACAGTTTGTGCCTATATGCTTGTTTACAGCACTTATCGTTGAAGGGATGTTAAACAAAGGAGAAGGATTTGGTTATACATTCAATGTCGAAAGTATAGTTGTTGCTATTCCAACCATTATTATCGCGCTTGTGACAAAGAGTTTAACGATTTCGGTGATAGCAGGTATGATCGTGATGGCAATGGTTCGTTTATTGATGTGACTTTCATTTGTATACGTATTGAAAGTGCTTTAATTTTCTAGTATTCTTAATATAAATTATATAGCAAAGCTTATTCAGAGAAGTTGAGGGATTTGGCCCTACGACACTTCAGCAACCGGTCATTTTAGATACGGTGCTACTACCAACGAGTTTACTCGCATAATAAGGATGATGAGAACTTCTTACTTCTTTACGAGTAAGAAGTTTTTCTATTTAAATACAGAGGGGGTTCTAAAGTGATGATTTCTCGAGAGACAGATGTAATTGAATTAGGTCGATTTGAAACAGATTCAGGGGAAGTAATAGACAACTTGAAACTTCAATATGAGTATGTAGGTTACAAAGGGCAGCCCCTTGTTGTCGTTTGTCATGCATTAACTGGTAATCACTTAACATACGGTGATGATGATTCGCCAGGGTGGTGGAGAGAAATTATTGATGGAGGCTATTTATCTATCAATGATTATCAATTTATTACTTTTAATGTGATAGGGAGTCCGTATGGGTCTAGTTCGAAACTCAACACGCCTAATTTCCCTGAAAAACTCACAATGAGAGATGTATCTAGAGCGAATATATTAGCATTACAACATATGGGGTATGAAAAAATAGACGTTCTGATTGGCGGCTCTTTAGGTGGTATGCAAACGTTGGAAATGTTATATGACGGTTCTCTCACAGTAAAAAAGGCGGTCATCTTAGCAGCAACAGAGAAGACGTCTTCGTATAGCAGAGCGTTTAACGAAATTGCGAGACAAGTGATACATATGAATGGGCAGGACGGTTTGAGTATCGCTAGACAGCTCGGTTTCTTAACATATCGTTCGAGTAAAGATTATGAATCAAGGTTTACAGCAGATGAAGTTGTCAGTTATCAAAAATATCAAGGCAACAAATTTAAAGATGTCTTTAATAAGGATTGTTATTTAACATTATTAGATGTCTTAGATAGTCATGATATATTTAAAGGAAGAGATGATGTTGAAACGCGATTGAATAATCTTGAAACGAAAGTATTAACTTTAGGATTTGCAGATGACTTATTATATCCAGATGATCAAGTAAGAGCTTTAGGACGATTCTTTAAATATCATCGTCATTTCTATGTACCAGATAATGTTGGACATGACGGTTTCTTGTTGAACTTTGGAGATTGGGCACCAAATGTTTATCATTTCTTAAAGTTACATAAATTTAAAGCGCGTTAACGCATAAAGAAGGCACCTATATTGTTTTAAAGGATAAATATCTGTAAAATAGAGAAAGATGTTTAAAATAGATTGGGAAGTGAAAAATTTGTCTTTTAAAGTCGATATAAGAGCGACAGTAATAGCAACATTATTATTAGTGTTAAGTGTTGGCATTATGCATGTTGTACCAACCTTAGCAATCATTATATTACCTTTCATTACAATACCGGGAACAATACTATGGTACCGTTCGAAACCATCGTTTTTCGTAGCAGTAGTGATAACGTTATGTGCAACAGTGTTATTAGGGAATGTTTATTTATTAACAACAATGACACTGATTATATTTATGAGTGTATTTGTAGGTCAATTATTGATTGAACGTACATCAAAAGAACGTACATTATACTTAGTAACAACATTTATGAGTATTTTAACAATTTGTAGTGTGCTCATTTTGCAAGTTACAGGCCATTTACAAACAACAACTAAATTATTCAGTCAATTACAAGATGGTGTTTCTTCACAAATACAAATGAGTGGCATGGTAATGCCTGAATATGAAGCGGCATTACAACAAGTAGTTAATTTTATGCAAGTTATCGTTCCAGGATTTATCGTAATAAGTATCTTACTATTTGTGTTGGTTAATCTACTTGTAACATTTCCGATATTGAGAAAGTTTAAAGTAGTGACACCAGTATTTAGACCATTATTTATGTGGCAAATCAATCGTAGTGTGGCAACAATTTTTGTCCTTGCTATACTTGCAGGTTTCTTCGTAAAGGAAGAGAATGTAGTGGCATATGGCATAGTCATTAACTTACAATTTGTGTTAGAATGGGTTATATTTATCCAAGCATTATCGTTATTCCATTTATATGTCAAAGTTAAAAAATTACCTGTCGTTGTTGGAATATTAATTTTTGTTTTTGCCTTTATCTTTAATAAGTATGCTTACTTGTTTGGCTTGATGGATATTTGGTTTAATTTAAAACAACGCATAAAAAAGTAAATTGAGGTGAGTTTATGAACCGTCAATCAGTTAAAAAAGCCCTAATATTACCTTACATAATTGTGATGATATTAGCTTTAGTGCTATTAGTTTTTAGTTTTTTTAACTCAATATATTGGGCGATTATTTCGACGGTTGTTACGATCATACTAATAGCTGGAAGTATATTTTTTATTAGAAGCAGTTTCGCTAAATTAGATTTATACATCGGGAGTTTAGCCGGAAGAATTACAAAGAGTAAAACGAGTGCAGTCAGTGATTTGCCAATTGGTGTTATCTTACTTGATAAGAAAAATCGCATCGAATGGATTAATAACTTCATGAGTAAACGTCTAGAACGTGAAGTACTAGATGAACCAATCAATGAAATATTTCCTAATATTTTAAAAAGATTAGAAAATACAGCAGAAGTTGAAGTAGATGAAGACGCATATAAATATAAAGTCACATATACAGAAAATGAAAATTCTATCTATTTCTTTGATATTACTGAATCATCACGTGTATATGGATTATACGAGAACGAGAAACCAATCATTGCGACAATTTTCTTAGATAATTATGATGAAATTACGCAGAATATGAATGATTCTCAACGTTCAGAGATTAATAGTGTCATCACAACAGTTATAGACGATTGGTCAACACGTTATGAATTATTCATTAAACGATATAGTTCAGATCAGTTTATCGCACTTTTAAATAAGCGTATATTAGATGATATAGAAACATTGAAATTTAATTTATTAGATGATTTACGTGATAAAACACATGATATTGGAAACCAATTAACATTGAGTATCGGTATTGGTGAAGGTAGTGAGAACTTAATTGAATTAGGTGAGCTATCACAATCCAGTTTAGACTTAGCGCTCGGTCGTGGGGGAGACCAAGTAGCCATTAAGAACAGTAACGGTAATGTTAGATTCTATGGTGGTAAGACGGACCCAATGGAGAAACGTACAAGAGTACGTGCTCGTGTCATCTCTCATGCGCTTAGAGATATCTTAATTGAAGGTGATAAAGTCATCATTATGGGGCATAAATCACCGGATATGGATGCGATTGGTGCAGCGATTGGTGTATCACGTATCGCTAAAATGAATAATTTAGAATCTTACATTGTTCTCAATGATTCAGATATCGATAGTACATTAGAGCGTGTGATGTCAGAGATAGATGAGAAACCAGATCTTAAAGAAAGATTTATTTCATCAGAAGAAGCATGGCATGAAATGACACCACGTACGACACTCGTAGTTGTAGATACACATAAACCAGAGCTTGTTATTGATGAGAACTTATTGAATAAGGCGAATAGAAAGGTTGTCATTGACCACCATAGACGAGGAGAAAGTATTATTTCAAGCCCATTACTTGTTTACATGGAACCTTATGCAAGTTCAACTGCAGAGTTAGTTACAGAATTACTAGAATATCAACCGACAGAACATCGATTAACAAGAATAGAATCAACAATCATGCTTGCGGGTATTATTGTTGATACACGTAATTTCACGTTAAGAACAGGCTCGAGAACATTTGATGCGGCCAGCTTTTTAAGAAGTCATGGTGCAGATACGATTCTTTGCCAACATTTCTTAAAAGATGACATAGATACGTATATTAAACGTTCAGATTTAATTAAGACGGTTAAACTGTTCCACGGTGGTGTTGCTATCGCACATGGAGAAGATCGCGAAGTTTATCATCCGGTCACTGTTGCCCAAGCAGCAGACGAATTGCTTGGCTTAGAAGGCGTTGAGGCGTCATATGTAGTGGCGCGACGTTCAGAAGACGCGATTGGCATTTCCGCGCGTTCATTAGGAGAAGTCAATGTACAATTAACAATGGAAGCATTAGGTGGTGGCGGACACTTATCAAATGCTGCTACACAAATTAAAAATACATCCGTAGAAAAAGCAATCGAAGAATTAATCAAGGTTGTTGAATCAGATGAAAAAGGAGTGGAAGAATAATGAAAGTTATTTTCACACAAGATGTTAAAGGTAAAGGTAAAAAAGGCGAAGTAAAAGACGTGCCAATCGGTTACGGTCAAAACTACTTAATCAAAAATAATTACGCTGTTGAAGCAACACCAGGTAATTTAAAACAATTACAACAACAAAACAAACGACAAGAAGAATTAAAACAACAAGAAATAGATGATGCAAAAGCTTTAGCAGAAAAATTAAAAGAATTAGAAGTTAAAATTTCAGCTAAAACTGGTGAAGGTGGTAAATTATTTGGTTCAGTAAGTACGAAGCAAATTACACAAGCACTAGAGAAACAGCACCAAATTAAAGTTGATAAACGTAAAATGGACTTACCGAATGGTATTCATAGTTTAGGTTATACAAATGTTCCAATTAAACTTCATAATAAAGTTTCAGGTACACTTAAAGTACATGTTGTTGAAGCTTAAGTGATTCATTAAAAGTGGCTGGGATATAATGTAATGTCTCAGTCATTTTTAACATCTTGGCAGTAGATGACTGAGTTGAAATTGCACTTGTATCAAGCTTTTTTCAACTCTAGTCATCTTTGCCGGGGCGGGACCACGAAATCTTTTTTATATAAATTAGATTTCTGTCCCGCTCCCTATTTTTATGCGTTATAATAAAAAATATTAAACACGGAAAGGAGTAATCAGTATGGATGGTATGGATAATATGATGAACGCGAGACAAATGCCACATAGTATTGAGGCTGAACAATCTGTTATCGGTGCAATCTTAATTGATCCTGAACTGATTAACTCAACAGGGGAGACATTAATCCCTGAAGCTTTCTATCGCGCTAGCCATCAACATATATTTAGAGCAATGTTGATGTTGAATGAACAGAACAAGGAAATTGATTCGGTTACATTGATGGATGAGTTATCAGCTGAATCTTTATTAGAAGAAGCGGGTGGACCGGTTTATTTAGCTGAATTAGCGAATAACGTACCGACTACTAGAAACATTCACTTCTACATAGATATTGTATTTAAACATGCAGTGAAGCGACAATTGATTCATGTAGCAGATAGTATCGCTGAAGATGGGTATAATCCAGAACTCGATTTAGAATCGTTATTAGGTGATGCAGAGAAACGAATATTGGAAATATCAGCATCACGAGGTACGGAAGGCTTCAAAGATATTAAAGATGTCTTAAGTATCGTATTTGATAACGCTGAACAATTAGACCAAAATAGTGGGCAAACACCTGGTATACCAACAGGATATAGAGATTTAGACCAAATGACAGCGGGATTTAATCGTAATGATTTAATCATTATTGCGGCACGTCCTTCGGTAGGTAAGACTGCCTTCGCATTAAATATTGCCCAACAAGTAGCGACACATCAAGATTTATATTCAGTCGGCATCTTCTCGCTTGAGATGGGTGCAGACCAATTAGCTACACGTATGATTTGTAGTACAGGCAATGTTGATTCAAACCGATTACGTACAGGGTCGATGACAGAAGAAGATTGGAGTAGGTTTACGGTTGCAGTAGGTAAACTCTCTCGTACGAAGATATTTATAGACGATACACCAGGAATACGTATTACAGATATACGTGCAAAATGTAGAAGACTAAAACAAGAACACGGTTTAGATATGATCGTAATAGACTATCTTCAATTGATACAAGGTAGTGGATCTCGTAGTTCGGATAATAGACAACAAGAAGTATCAGAAATTTCTAGAATGTTGAAAGCCATCGCAAGAGAGCTTGAATGTCCGGTTATTGCACTGAGTCAGTTATCACGTGGTGTTGAACAAAGACAAGATAAGCGACCAATGATGAGTGATATCCGTGAATCTGGTTCGATCGAGCAAGATGCGGATATTGTAGCGTTCTTATATCGAGATGATTACTATGATCGTGGTGGCGAAGACGAAGATGGTGAATCAACGGATGCCGGTGCGCAAGATGAAAATGGTGAAATTGAAATTATCATAGCAAAACAACGTAACGGCCCAACTGGTACCGTTAAACTTCATTTCATGAAACAATATAATAAATTTACAGACATCGATTATCAGCATGCTGGTATGGAATTCGGATAAAAAAGTTTTTAAGGCAAAACACGTACCTTTTTATAGTTAACTATATAAATGTACGTGTTTTGTTTTGTGAAAAGCGACTTTATTATAATTATGTTTGTGTTTTTAAATATGAAGATTATGATTAAAACCCTTTTAAATACTGTGGTTAAGGTATTTGCGAGACATAATCGTCTGAATATTAGTGTAAATAAACACAAGTGATTAATGTTCGTTTTTAGTTTGCAATTTAGTAATAGGACTGATAGAATACTTAATGGTTAATGAGAAAAAGCGGAGGTGCTCACATGTCATCAATCGTAGTAGTTGGGACGCAATGGGGAGACGAAGGTAAAGGTAAAATTACAGATTTCTTAGCAGAGGATGCAAATGTTATTGCACGTTTTTCAGGCGGTAATAACGCAGGTCATACAATCAAGTTTGATGGAGAAACGTATAAATTACACTTAGTACCATCAGGTATTTTTTATAAAGAAAAATCAAGTGTCATCGGTAACGGTGTTGTAGTTGATCCAGTAGCTTTATTAAAAGAATTAGACGGATTAAACGAACGCGGTGTTGCAACAGACAACTTGAAAATTTCTAACCGTGCGCAAGTCATCTTGCCATATCATTTAAAACAAGATGAATTAGAAGAAGAAAAACGCGGTGACAATAAAATTGGTACAACGAAAAAAGGTATCGGTCCAGCTTATGTAGACAAAGCACAACGTATTGGTATCCGTATGGCGGATTTATTAGATAAAGAAACTTTTGAAAAACGTTTAAAAGAAAATCTTGAATATAAAAATGAATTATTTGAAAAAATGTTTAACGCAGAAGGATTCACTTTTGAAGAAATCTTTGAAACATATTACGCTGCAGGTCAACGTTTGAAAGACTATGTGACTGATACAGCTAAATTGTTAGATGATGCTTTTGTTAATGACGAAAAAGTATTATTCGAAGGTGCTCAAGGCGTTATGTTAGATATTGACCACGGTACATATCCATTTGTTACATCAAGTAACCCAATTGCTGGTAATGTAACAGTTGGTGGAGGCGTAGGTCCAACTTACGTATCTAAAGTTATTGGTGTATGTAAAGCTTATACATCACGTGTAGGAGACGGTCCATTCCCAACAGAATTGTTCGATGAAGACGGTCATCATATCCGTGAAGTTGGTAAAGAGTACGGAACAACAACAGGACGTCCACGTCGTGTAGGTTGGTTTGACTCAGTAGTTTTACGTCACTCACGTCGTGTAAGTGGTATTACAGATTTATCAATCAACTCAATCGATGTACTTACAGGCTTAGATACAGTGAAAATCTGTACAGCTTATGAAATTGATGGCGTTGAAATTACAGAATACCCAGCAAACTTAAATGAATTAGAACGTTGTAAACCAATCTTTGAAGAATTACCAGGTTGGGAAGAAGATATTACAGGATGTCGTTCATTAGATGAACTTCCAGATAACGCACGTCGTTATTTAGAACGCATTTCTGAATTATGTAATGTAAACATTTCAATCTTCTCAGTAGGTCCAGATAGAAATCAAACAAATCTATTAACAGATTTATGGAAATAATATAGATTGAAAAGAGGCTAGGACGTATTTGTCCTAGTCTCTTTTTGTATTTGGATATTGGGATGATGTTGGTAGTGTTGGTTATTGCTAGTGTTAGAGCCGAGATATCGTGCGATTGGGTGTTAAACGCACGAAGAGTTGGGGTATAGAGCCGAGATATCGTGCGATTAGGTATGAAACGCACGAAGACTTTGGGGTTAGAGCTGAGATATCGTGCGATTGGATATGAAACGCACGAAGAGTTAAGGGTTAGAGCCGAGATATCGTGCGATTGGGTATGAAACGCACGAAGAGTTTGGAGATAGAGCCGAGATATCGTGCGATTAGGTATGAATCGCACGAAGAGTTGGGGTATAGAGCTGAGATATCGTGCGATTAGGTGTTAAACGCACGAAGAGTTTGGAGATAGAGCTGAGATATCGTGCGATTAGGTATGAAACGCACGAAGAGTTAAGGGTTAGAGCTGAGATATCGTGCGATTGGGTGTGAATCGCACGAAGAGTTGGGGTATAGAGCCGAGATATCGTGCGATTAGGTGTTAAACGCACGAAGAGTTAAGGGTTAGAGCTGAGATATCGTGCGATTAGGTATGAAACGCACGATATATCCCAACTTAAAACTAAAAAAGCATAACAACTTATCATTTTTTAGACTTCCTTCGCTTGAGGAGTCTTAATTATGAAATCATAAGTTGTTATGCATCAATGGTTGTTAATGTATTTCTCTTTTTTTGAAGCGTCCACCTTTAACTTCGCTCACATCACCAATAGATAAGAATGCTGAATTATCTATTTCTGTTACGATGTCTTTCAGTTTTGATTCTTCTAGTCTCGTAATCACACAGAATACGACTTTTTTATCTTCGCCTGTATATGCGCCTTCACCATTTAAGTATGTCACGCCTCTACCTAATCGATCGTTGATAGCTTCGCCAATATCTCTATATGTATCGCTAATAATCCATACAGCTTTTGATTCATCAAAGCCTTGCACGGTTACGTCTATTGTTTTTGCAGCGATAAAATAGGCAATAACTGAGAACATTGCTGATTCCCAATTAAACACAAATCCAGCTGCAGTAAAAATGAAGAAGTTAATCAACATCACAATTTCTCCAACTGAAAACGGTGCTTTACTACTAATGAGTATGGCACTAATTTCAGATCCGTCTAATGATCCACCATACCGGATAACGAGACCGACACCTAAACCAATAATCGCACCACCAAAAATTGTAACCAAGAATGTTTCTTTTATAAAAGGCTCAAAATGATGTAAATAAGCAGTTGTAATGGATAAGACTGTAATTGCGTAAATGGTCGAGATTGTAAATGTTTTCCCGATTTGCTTATAACCTAAGAAGAAAAAAGGAATGTTAAGTAAGAAAATAAATATTCCGAGTTTCAAATTGGTTAAATGACTAAGGATAATCGCAATACCGACTATACCACCATCAAGTAAGTTATTCGGTACTAAAAATAATTCTAAGCCGATTCCCATAAGCACACTACCAACAGTGATGAAAATGAGTCGTTTTAGAATTTCTCCTTTACTGAGTTTGCGATGTCCTTTCTTAATAACTTGCGCTTGCTCCATATCATCATCCCTTTATTTGAGGTCTATTTATATTATATAAAAAAATTAAAATAAAATCTTGTATTCCGGTTATAAGTCATGCTATAATCTATCTTGTGTTAAAAAAGGCCCCTTGGTCAAGCGGTTAAGACACCGCCCTTTCACGGCGGTAACACGGGTTCGAATCCCGTAGGGGTCACCATCTCAAATTTATACATATTAGGTCCCGTGGTGTAGCGGTTAACATGCCTGCCTGTCACGCAGGAGATCGCGGGTTCGATTCCCGTCGGGACCGCTCATAAAGAGCTTAAGGCATTAATGTCTTAAGCTCTTATTTTTATGATGTTATTTAATGTTCATGAATAGATTACGATTACCGGCTCAGTACTGCAAAAAACTGAGCCGAAAACCACAATACCATCTCAATTACCAAAAAACTCCCCTACAATTAATCTGAGCAACATAAAAAACAAAAAATAACGAAGGCTGGGACATTTAGCAAGATGTCCCAGCCTTTCTATTTTCAAAATCATGATACACTTTTTATAGTAAGGCATGATAATTACGCCAAACAATAGAATTAAAAGCCAAATAGTGTTAAATTATAGTATAGGATATCATGCACAATTGTGTGCTTATAGATACTTATTTTCAATAAAGAAATGAGGTAAACGTATGGCTAGAAAAATAGTAGTCGTTGATGATGAAAAACCAATAGCGGATATACTTGAATTTAATTTAAAAAAAGAAGGTTATGATGTTTATTGTGCATACGACGGAAATGATGCAGTAGAGTTGATATATGCTGAAGAACCTGACATTGTTTTATTAGATATTATGTTACCAGGTAGAGATGGTATGGAAGTTTGTCGTGAAGTGCGTAAGAAATTTGAAATGCCAATTATTATGCTAACTGCGAAAGACTCTGAAATTGATAAAGTCCTTGGGTTAGAATTAGGTGCAGATGATTACGTTACGAAACCATTTTCAACTCGTGAGTTAATTGCGCGTGTGAAAGCAAACTTACGTCGCCATTATTCACAACCAACACAAGCAACTGACGAAGAGACGAATGAAATAGTGATTAAAGATATCACTGTTTATCCAGATGCATACTCAATTAAAAAACGAGGTGCGGACATTGAATTAACACATCGTGAATTTGAGTTGTTTCATTATTTAGCGAAACATATTGGACAAGTTATGACACGTGAACACCTACTTCAAACAGTTTGGGGTTATGACTATTTTGGTGATGTACGTACAGTGGACGTTACAATCCGTCGATTACGCGAAAAAATCGAAGACGATGCATCTCATCCAGAATATATTGTTACACGTAGAGGTGTGGGTTATTTCCTACAAACACAAGAGTAGGCTGATCATATGAATTGGCTAAAGAAATTTCAATCCCTACACATTAAACTTGTCGTTATTTATGTTTTATTAATTATTATTGGTATGCAAATTATTGGTTTGTATTTTACAAACAGTCTTGAAAAAGAATTAACACGTAATTTCAAAACAAACATTGAACAACACGTGAAACAAATTAATTACAATATTAAAAAAACGTATAACTCTGATGATCCTAATCGAAATTTTCAAAAGGAAATTCAAAGTATTTTGGATGACTATGCCAATAGAACAGAAATTGATGAAATTCGTTATATTGACCAAGATCAAATTATCGTTGCAACTTCGAAAGCAACGAACCAAAGTACTGTGAACCAAAAAGTAAATGATAGTTCGGTTCAAAAGGCGTTATCCCTTGGAAAAGCAAATGACAAAATTGTGTTAAAAAATAATGCGACAGACAGTAATAGAGTTTGGGTTAAAAATAAACCCGTCGAATATGATGGTGAAGTTGTCGGTGATATTTATGTAGAATCAGACATAGATTCAGTATACGAACAGCTGAATAACATTAACCAAATCTTTATTATTGGTACGGCAATATCTTTATTAATTACAATTGTGTTAGGTTTCTTCATTGCGCGAACAATTACGAAACCAATATCTGATATGCGTAACCAAACTTTAGAAATGTCTAAAGGGAACTATACACAACGCGTGAAGATATACGGGAATGATGAAATTGGTGAACTTGCGCTATCATTTAATAATTTATCAAAACGTGTTCAAGAAGCACAAGCAAATACGGAAAGTGAGAAACGTCGTCTAGATTCAGTTATCACGCATATGAGTGATGGTGTATTAGCGACAGATAGACGTGGACGTGTGCGTATCATTAACGAAATGGCACTTAAAATGTTAGGGCTAGAGCGTTCAGAAGTAGATGCGAAACATATACTAGATGTATTGAACATTGATGATGATTATTCATTAGATGATTTACAAGAGAATAACGATAGTTTTGTAATTGATTTAAATGAAGAAGAGGGCATTATCGCACGTGTAAGCTTCAGTACGATTATACAAGACACAGGCTTTATTAATGGTTACATTGCGGTGTTACACGATGTAACAGAACAGCATATTCTTGAGAACGAACGTCGCGAATTTGTGGCAAACGTTTCACACGAATTACGTACACCATTAACATCTATGAGAAGCTATATTGAAGCATTAGAGGAAGGTGCTTGGAGAGATCCACAAGTGGCACCTACATTCTTAAATGTAACAAGAGAAGAAACGGATCGTATGATACGTCTTGTAAATGATTTATTACAATTATCTAAAATGGACAGTTCAAGCGATCAAATGAATACGGAGTTGATAGACTTCAAAATGTTCATTAACAAAATCATTAACAGACATGAAATGACACAAGGTAAGAACGTCACATTTGTACGTGATATTCCTGTAAAAGGATTGTTTGTTGAAATTGATCCAGATAAGATGACACAAGTGTTTGATAACGTTATTACAAATGCAATTAAGTACTCACAAGAGTCACATAAACGTGTAGAGTTTCATGTGAAACAAAATACGTTGTATAACAGAATGACCATTCAAATTAAAGATAATGGTATAGGTATACCTGTAAATAAAGTAGATAAAATCTTTGACCGCTTCTACCGTGTTGATAAAGCAAGAGCACGTAAGATGGGTGGTACAGGTTTAGGATTAGCCATTTCTAAAGAAATTGTTGAAGCGCATAAAGGTAGAATTTGGGCCAACAGTAAAGAAGGTCAAGGAACTTCGATTTATATCACGTTACCATGTGAAGTCATGGATGATGAGTTTGGTGATTGGGATGCGTAATAGAGAAGTAATTAAATCTATCATACTGTTTATACTTGTGTTAATAAGTATATTTATGACGTACCGTGTATGGACATTTACACCAGAACTAACAGATTTAGAATCTGATGTAAATACAGATACACCAGCCATCGGACCGAAGATTAGTAAACCGATAGATAGCGTAATTATGCCATTTAGAATGATTAATAGAAATGGAACAGATGTGAAAGGTACATCTAACGCAAATGATATTAAGAAGATTACAAATCAACTGCTAAACAAAGATGTTGAGAAAGTAGATATTTTAAGCAGTGCGTCAGTTGTAGAACTTGCAGATTTGTCAGAGCGATATACGATTTTAGACTTCCCTGACAGTGTCCCAAGTGAAATGTACTTGAATCAAGTGTTAGGTTTGGATATGAGTACGTATCCGAAAATTAATTTTAATAGAATTTTAGTAGATACAAAATCATCTGACAAAGCAACTGTGTATTTATTGAGTGAGAACAAACAGAAGGCAATTAAATTGAAAACATCAATGAAGAGTCATGAGTTTGATCAAATGAATAAAGAAACAGCTAAAGATCTAAAACCATATACAGGCATTATTACGAATGAAATGACAACAAGTGAAATTAATCAAATATATGTGCCAGAAGCAGCAGACAATATGAGTGTATACCGTTATGTTTCAAATCATATTTCTGTATCAGATTTAAATGACGTTATACTTGGCGATTCAGTTATTGCACGTAGTAAAGATAATCAAGTATCTACGTATAACAATAATACGGGTATTTCAAGTGTGAATGAAGATAAACAAACGTACCGTTATTCCAACTTATCTGAAGATGAAAATCGACAGAAAGATATCTCTAAAGGCATTACAAATTCATTTAAATTTATAAATGAACACGCTGGATTTACCGATGAATTCCGTTTGTTTGATACGGATCAAAAGACAGGTAAAGTAGACTATCAAATGTTCTTGAACAACTATCCAGTGTTTAATGATAACCATTTAGCGTCGATTGAAGCGGTTTGGGGAAGAGATGCGATTAATGAATATAATAGAGGGTTGATCACAACAGGTGTGGCAGTACCGTCTAAGAAGAAAGCAGATGAGCTTCCATCCTCAGAAGAAGTACGATTCGCACTAGCTTCCAATGCAGAAATTGATTTCTCTAAAGTTAGTAACATGGCAATTGGTTATGATTTATCATTACCACGCGATGAAATTGATAATTTGCAGGATACCATTGAATTTACACCTAAATGGTATATCAAGTATGACGGTGAATGGAAAAGATATGAGAATGGAGGGCTAACTTAATGGATTGGAAACATGCCAAGACACTCTTCATTATTGTGTTCGTGTTAGTAAACATTGGATTGATTGTTGTGTATATTAATAAAATTAATAACTCAGTCGTTCAAGAATCTAATGCGCAGTCTGAAGTTAACTTTTCTAAAGAAGGAATAAAAATTCCTAAATTACCAGAGTATGATGACAAAGAAATGCAAGCCATCACAGGTAGAAGTAAAACATTCAATTCGGATTCAGCAATCGGTGTGTATTCATTAACTGAAAAGGATACACAAATCAACAAAGACATCGATTTAGAAATCAATAAACAGCAAAAGCAAAACACTTTTAAGCAGTTTATTGATAAAGAATCCTATAAAGGTAACCATTATCAATATAGTAAAGATGCTTCAAATAAGGATAAAGTAATCTATGAACAAATGTATGATGGTTTGCCAATTTTGAGCAATAATAAAGGTCAAATAGCTTTTAATATAGAGAATGATAAAGCAAATAAATTTACGCAAACATATTTAGATAAGCTGAAACCAGGTAACGGAGATAATAATCATAAGCAGAAAATCGCGACTGCACGTACGGCATTAGAAACGTTGTATTTTAATACGTATTTGAAAAAAGGCGACACCGTGGAGTCTGTAAGATTAGGTTATTATAGTGTTGTTAAGGAAATTAGTGGACAAGTATTAGTGCCTTCTTGGGAAGTAAAAATTAAGACTAAAGAAAACGGCAAACCAAAAACGAAATACTTGTATATAGATGCAATTAAACCTGAATCTACCGTGTTAGAAGAATCGTAAACCACGAAAGAGATGCAGTATTAAAGGAGATGAACACTTGTGATCGCAATGAGCGTACTCGCAAGTGGCAGTACAGGAAATGCCACTTATATAGAATCAGATAAAGGAAGTTTACTCGTTGATGCGGGATTAACAGGCAAGAAGATTGAAGGACTATTTCAACAAATAGACCGCAATATTAGCGATTTAGAAGGTATCCTCGTAACCCATGAACACATTGATCATATTAAAGGATTAGGTGTATTAGCAAGAAAGTATAAATTGCCGATTTATGCGAATAAGAAAACATGGCAGATGATAGACGCTAAAGATAAGAACATCCCGCTTGATCAGAAGTTTAACTTTGAACCATATGAGACAAAGACTTTGGCAGGCATAGATATCGAGTCATTTAGTGTGTCTCACGATGCCATCGACCCACAGTTCTATATCTTTAATCACGATTATAAAAAGTTAACAATGATTACAGATACAGGTTATGTGTCAGATAGAATGAAAGGCATGATACATGGTAGTGATGCTTTTGTATTTGAAAGTAATCATGATGTGGATATGTTGAGAATGGGTAGATACCCTTGGAAGACGAAACAACGTATATTAGGTGATATGGGTCACGTATCCAATGAAGACGCAGCACACGCAATGTGTGACGTTATTACAGGAAGTACGAAACGCATCTATTTATCACATTTAAGTCAAGACAATAACATGAAAGACCTTGCACGAATGAGCGTAGGGCAAGTACTTAACGAACATGATATTGATACTAAAAAAGAAGTCATCTTATGTGATACAGATAAAGAAACAGCAACACCAATATATTATATTTAAAGTAAGAAGGGACCATCATTGCGATGGTCCCTATTTTTATTGAGTTAAGATATGTTGGATTAGGAGATGAGATATAGTGCGATTCGGTGTCAATCGCACTATATCTTTCCTCACTTCCTTACCTCATTCCAATATCCAGATTTTATAGGGTTTTATTTCAATTTACTGATAACTATACTATAATAAATGTAATATTATTGATCGGAGGTGTTGGTATTGTTCTTAGAAGTTGCGAAGCGTCTACGTTTTATTCATGTTGTACGCGGAAAATTTGCGATTGAAATTTTAAATTGGTGGAGTCTGTCCTTTTATAAAAATTTCAACTTCTAGGGGAATACTAACGCAAATCTTTCCTCTAGAAACATAGAGGAGAATTGAAAAATGAATATATTAAATGTTGCACAAGTGACGAAATCTTTTACTGGTGATGTCTTGTTTGAAAATATCAAATTTGAAGTAAATGAAAATGATAGAATCGGTCTTATTGGCCGTAATGGTGAAGGTAAGACAACCTTATTTAAATTGATAACTGGAGAAGAGCATCCGAATCATGGTCATATAAGTTTGTCGAAAGAGAAAAAAGTAGGGATACTCAGTCAAATCCCTGATTTCCCAGGTAATATGATAGTGATGGATTGTCTGGAGAGTGTATTTACTGAACTTAAGCAAATCGAGATAAGAATGAATGAATTAGAAGAGAGTATGACAAATGACTCTGCTAATATTGAAAAGTTATTAAATCAGTATGCAAATTTGCAAGAACGATATGAAAAATTAGGCGGTTATGAAAAAGAAAGTCAAATTAACTTTGTCATGCATGGTCTTAAAATAGATCAACTTTCTATGAGAGAATGGTCCCAATTATCAGGAGGAGAAAGAACGAAGATAGGTCTGGCGATGTTGCTTCTCCAAATGCCAGAATTGTTGCTACTTGATGAGCCAACGAATCATTTGGACATTGATAGTATTGAATGGTTAACAAAATTTATTAAAAATTATCGTGGTGCGATAATGATTATTTCTCACGATCGGTACTTTTTAGATGAGACAGTATCAAAGATAATTGAAATAGATCAACAACAACTACATGTATACCACGGAAATTACAGTTATTTTGTTCAAGAGAAAGTAGAACGCATTTTACGAGAATACAATGAATATAAAGATCAACAGAAAAAAATTCAAAAAATGAAAGCACAGATAAAACAATTAAAAATCTGGGCCAATCAAGCTGTTCCGCCTAATGCGTCCATGCATCGTCGTGCTAAAAGTATGGAGAAAGCACTTGCGCGTATTGAGGTTAAAAGAAAACCAATAATAGATGCTAAAAAAATGACTTTGGATATGAAAGCTGTTGATAAATCATCAAAAGACATCTATACGCTCGTTGATATCGCTAAGATGTATGATGAAGTATTGTTTGAAAATCTAAATATGAAAATACGTCGAAATGAAAGAGTAGCGATTATCGGCGCGAATGGAACAGGAAAAAGTACAATCCTTAAAATGTTTATAGGTGAAGTAGAACCAGATGAAGGGGAACTTATAGTAGCACCCAACATCAAAGTGGGATATTTATCTCAACATCATTTTAATAAAGAAACAGATACCGTTATAGAAGCCTATCGGGCATATGCATCTGTAACAGAAGGAGAAGCACGTAATCATTTAGCAGGTTATTTATTTTATGGTTACGATGTGTTTAAGAAAGTGAAGGATTTAAGCGGTGGCGAAAAAATGAGGCTGAGATGGGCGCAAATTATGTCTAATAACTTTAACGTCTTAATCCTGGATGAACCAACGAATCACTTAGACATTGAATCGAAAGAAATGCTTGAAGATGCGCTAAGTAAATTTGAAGGCACAATTATAGCCGTATCACACGATCGATTTTTCCTTGATAAATTCTTTGAACAAACATATTGGATTCAAAACGGTGAAGTGACGAAGTATCTAGGGAATTATAGTTATGCAAAAGAGAAGCGAAATGAAAAAAACGAATAAATTAGTATTTGAGATTAGCCTTTATTAATGCAATGTTAAGATTTGGGGATAACTTGTAGAGTTATGAACAGATATACCCACAGTTATCCACTACTGTCCACAAAATGTGCATAAAATACATAGTTATCCACATAATTGTCCACATTGTATAAATTTCAGTGGATAAATCAATGCTAAATGTATAAAAATAAACAAATTCATCCACGATTAATATACAAAAAAGACGAAATCTTGATATAATAATAAATAAAACTGTGCATAAGTTAATAAGTTGTGGATAACTTTTGATTAAATGAATAAAGGTGGATAAAAATGAAGATAACAATCATAACAGTCGGTAAACTTAAAGAGAAGTACTGGAAGCAAGCCGTAGACGAATATAATAAGAGACTCGGTGCCTATACGAAGACAGAGTTAATCGAAGTTCCTGATGAAAAAGCACCGGATAATATGAGTGAGAAAGATATAGAAATCGTGAAAGAAAAAGAAGCAGATCGAATCATGTCGAAAATTAAACAAGACAGCCACGTTATTACCCTGGAAATACAAGGGAAGATGTTAACAAGTGAAGGATTAAGTAAAGAAATCGATCAACTCATGACACGAGGTAATTCACACATCACATTCATCATTGGCGGATCAAACGGATTACACAGCAAAGTATTGCAACGCAGCAACTATGCCCTATCCTTCAGCAAAATGACCTTCCCACATCAAATGATGAAAGTCGTCTTAATGGAACAAATCTACCGCGCATTTAAAATAATGCGAGGGGAAGCTTATCACAAATAAAACTAAAAAATAAGGTGCTTTAGAAGAAGTGTAATTTTAAAATTGTCATAGTATTTATGGTTAATTAACTATCAAAATTAAACTAAAAGGGCGTGTTAATATTGGATTTAGAATCAAAGATAAAATTAAAAAAGGAATTGAGTATACTTTATAATCTTTATAAATTTTCAATGGATGAGTTACTACAATATAAAGCTTTGAATTATTCAGAAATAGATTTATCAAAAGAAGAAATTCATGAAGCTATCACAAAAAAGATTGATCCAATTTATTCACTTGCTGTTGGTGACAAGTTTGATAGATTATATAGTTTATCAAATAGGTATTTTATAAATTTAGAGTCAAAAAATTTAGGTAACGACTTTATAGATAAAGTAAAACGATACCAAATTAGTCATTTAGAAAATATTCATATATATATCGATAAATACTTTAGAAAAGTGTTTATGGATCCAAACATACATAAATTTTTGAAGAACGAACCCATTATAATAAAACATATGTACATTAAGAAGAAAAATAATAACTATATCCTTGAATTTGAATCAAATGGATTAGATGCGCTTTCTAAACAAATTACTGGAAATAAAGGAGGAAAAAACAATAATGTAATAGATTCACTCTTATTTAGTGAAATCGAGTTACAGAATATCGTTAATAAGAATGTGTCTAAAGGTATTACAATTAATAAAGTTATTAAAGACCTAAATTTAAGCTTAAAACATGTTAAAGTCGAAATTCCATATATCTACTTTGGACAAGACATAAGTCAAACAAGTTTCCAATTTAAATTAAGCCAAACAAGTCAAAAGAAAACGATTTATAAAGGTAAAAACATTGAAGGGAAATATGGTTATAAACGTGATGAAATGACCCAGCGGATATTAAAACTAAAAAATACATATACATTTGATCCTAATATGTTTAGAAACAGTAATGGTGAAGAAAAAGCTCAATTTGATTTGACTAGGTATGAAAACGACATCTTAGATTTTCTAGTTACATCAGTTGTAGATTATCCGTTTCCTAATACACCTAAAAAGCGAAATGATGAAAAATCAATTAATAAAGTCTATAATGATCTATCTAATAATGAGTTCTTAAAATATACAAATAATCAAGTTGAAAAAATTAGTTTACTACCCAATAATGAACTAAAAAAGAATCTTACTAATGATGATACATATAAATATATAGAAGAACTTACTAATCGAAATCAACCAAAACTTCAAGCTCAGCTATCGAAATTTTTTAATAAAGTAGATGAGGTAAACTACTACGAAGCCAATCTACTGTATAGTAGATTGGCTCAAAAAATAGATGAAGTTTTAGTGGATTATGATATAGAAAAAACTAATTATGACATTGAATATAAAGCTTTCAATGAAGCTTCACATACATATTCCATTGAATATCTTGATTTTGTTTCTGAGTATTATAAATATATACAAAAAGCTTTCTTTAGTGCTAATGATGAAAATAATGAAGACATAGCTAATAGACCATCTAAAATGAGTTTTATTGAGACATATGAAAGGGTTAAATTTCTCGATAATATTAAGAAAACTAAAATTGTTTCGAAAAATAATAAAGAAGAATATCTTGTATATAAATATCACGCTATTAATAAGTATGCTAAAGCGGAAGCTACTATAAATGATATCATGGTTAAAAATATATTGAATATTCCAAAAAGTATATATAGAAAAAAAGACGATGAAATAACAAAAATGATAAAAGATAAAAAACACATTAAAACAGAGATTGAAGAAAAGCCAGTAGAAAATGATAAGTCACTAAAATACGATGAGGACACTAAAGTTAAAGGAAATAGTAATGACTATAATCAACTTAAGAGTAGAGAATATTATGAAAATTTATTGTATAGTGAAAGATTAAAATATGAATTAAAAACAGCTGGTGAAATGAAGAATATAAAAGAAAAAGTAAATTTACTGTATCGAGAAACAATAAAATCTATAGAGGATTTAGCTTTTTATATCTTATCAGAATATTTATCAATTTCAGAGTACAATGAATCCAAATTTTTGACCAATACTAGTCTAGCCGATAATAACAATATAAGTGAACTAAAAGATATTTATTTTAAGGCTAACCCTTTGTATCAGTTTTCTAAAGAACATAAAATCGAAAGAGATAGTGAATTCATACCGTTATTATCACTATTAGATAAAGTGATAAAGCAACTTAACTCTTATTTCGATAAGTATAAAGATAATTATGATATACATCATAAGTTAATGGATGAAAATGTTGCAAATCAACTAATAAATGCGAACTCTTATAAAGGGAATAATTTATTAGTTGAACAAGCTATAGAAGCAATAACGAGTATGAAACTTAGAGAAGACCTATACAAGTATCACATAAAAACGCAAAATCAAATCAAAGAATAGACTATATTAACCAATACACAATTACGTGTATTGGTTTTTTTATCAGAAAAAAAATAAAAATTTCTGATGTCATTATTTATTAAGAGAATGGTGACATACTTAAAGTGTTGATTGGCCAATCGACTATTATATTAAATTAATAATAGGAGTGATGACAGATGTTAGAAAGACTAGCATATGAAATTGAGTTTAACAAAACTGAGAAATGGTTGATATCTGGTTATTCAGATCAGAGTGAAGTAAATGAAATGAAAAATGGGTTGTTAATCAATTACAACAGAAAGATTCAACAGCTTGATGATGAAAGTGAAAAATTACTAAATCAGTATAATGATTTACACAACGAGTTGTTGCCACTAGTCGATGATATAGAACAAGTTGGGATAGACTTTGATATCGATAAACTAAGAAGAACTGGCAAGTTGCTAATAGATAGATCAAAAAATGAAAGTAATCGCTATCGAATTGAAAGATTGCTAGAAAAGCTTTCAAATTCATTGGAAGGTAACAAGCTTAAAACTAAATTGAATCTGATTGGCGGTGTTACACATCGCATAACGACAGCTTCATATAATATTCAAGGGCTTCCTAGTGAAATTAAGGCATGCATTATACCGTCTCAATTTAAGCGTGTATATATGATTGATTTCAGTGCATTTGAACCTTCGGTAGCAGCTTACATGTCGGATGATAAGACTTTAATAGCATACTTGAAGAGTGATGATGGTTTATATGAGCGTTTATTGAAAGGTCTAAACTTATCCTCTGATTATAGGAATGCTGTAAAAGTATGTTTTATCGGATCATTCTTATTCGGAGGTAACTATCACAATTTTAAATTGAGTGAGGAAGTACCTGAAGTAGAGTGGCATAACTTAATAAAGAAATTCAGTAATTATATGCTTCTAAGTAACCAAGTGATAACAAGCAAGAAGTTGATTATGCCTTATGGAATAGAAAATGATGTTAGTCACTTAAATGATAAAAAAGTGATGGGTCAATATGTACAAAATGTCGCAAGCTATGTATTTAAACATGTTTTAAAAGAAGTTTATATAAAGCAATGCATGAATGAGTCATTTAGAATTATGTTGCCTATTCACGATGCAATTATGATTGAGTGTTATACAGAGGAAGTTGCTCAATCAGTAGCTAATCTCATGGTACAAACGGCAAATGGACTATTTAAGGATAGCTTTGCTAAAGCAACCATAGAGGAAATTGGAGGTAGAGACAATGAATAATGACAGAGGTCAAAGTTTACAAATCCCACAAAAAACAACACTAAGAGCAGGTCATATATATGTTGCTACATTGCGTTCTGTAATTGAGACAGATTTTTCAGGCGAAATTAAACATCGATTCATATATGAAGTTGAGTTGGAAAAACAAACGTTTCATGTGAAACGAAATATTTCGATAGTTGCTACAGATAAGCAATTATCAATATCTGAGTGGCTGAAACGACATAGTAATTATAGCGTTAATCACATCAATTATGAGCCTTACATTGACCAACAACATTTAATCCTTGTAGGTGAATATAGAGAAAGCTATTACGTAGAAGACATAGCACCATTAAATGAGTTTGGGGGAATATTAAAATGAGCCATATTTTACAAATGTTAATGAAATTATTAAGTGAGGCAAAGGAGGCAATCGACCGTGAAGGTCTGATTGCTCTCCTAACTAATAGTATCGCCAATGACAATGAACTTGAAGAAGTTGAATTATCAGAAATGGTGTATAACGAGTTTATTGATCAATTACACCTTAACATTCCTAAAAATAAGGACTACCGAGCTAATATATATAGTTACTATAGAATTCAGAAAAAACCGAATGACACAATATTAATTGACATGATGATGAACGTTTTTCATATCAAACGATTCGATTCTGAACTATTTATTTTTACCGATAAAGGTTGGCAAAAAGTAAGTGACGATAAATTGCAAGATTTGGTATCTAAAATGGTACAAGTACTTTTAGTCGACTTTAGACCTTCACAAAGCGTATTGAGAAATGTAGTTGAGGGCTTACAAAAATCATCAGATATTGAGAATCTTTCTGTGAATGAGCAATATATTGGTTGTGGTCCGAACATGTTCGATCTAAGCGATTATAAAGTAGTTAAAAATAATATAGAAGTTTTTCCTAAAACACGATTGAATTTGGATTTAGATCTAAGCGATTCTATTAGTGATACTATACCTGTAAGCTTTAATCAGTACATGTTTGATTTAGCAAATCATGATGAAGATTTGAAAAGTTTTCTAATCCAACATACGTCTGTGCTACTTACAGCGGATGCAAAACTTCGTCGAGGGCTTATTTTATATGGAACAGCTAACAATGGGAAATCAGTATATATTAAATTATTAAAGTCATTCTTTTATAGCAATGATGTCCTATCAAAAACGCTTAATGAATTAGGTGGACGATTCGACAAAGAGAGTTTGATTGGTAAACGTTTAATGGCAAGTGATGAAATTGGAGAAGCTAGAATTAATGAAAGAGTAGTTAATGATTTTAAAAAATTACTTTCAGTTGAGCCTATTCATGTTGATCGTAAAGGACAGACACAAGTCGAAGTTACTTTGGATTTAAAACTTATCTTTAATACGAATGCTGTACTAAACTTTCCTGCTGAGCATGCTAAAGCACTAGAACGTCGAATAGCAGTTATACCTTGCGATTTCTATGTGCAGAAGGCTGATTCCAAATTGAATGACAAGCTTCAGATTGAGAAGAAAGACATATTTTTATACCTAATGTATGTCTACAAGCAAATCTTAAGTAATGATACCGAAAAGCTTGAAAATGAGCGAGTTACAAATATTACACATGATTGGTTAAATTTTGGCTATTACTTTATAGCATCTAAAACAGTAAGTATCAATAAACAAAAAGACTGTATTAGGCTAATAAGAAATCTTACAAGTCATAATAAAGGGTCTCGTGTAAAAGTTTCGAAATTAAATAATGTTATAAAGCAGGAAATGAGTTTAAGTAGTCAATTTATTAAGGAACTTGTAATGCATAATCTAAATAGCCAAATTATATCAAGAGACGGTTATGAATATTGGACTGATTTAGCTTGGAATAATGATTCTAATAATGATAAAAATGAATCATTAGAGCGTAAATCACCAGAATTTAACGTAACAGAAAGTGAATTTCAATATACGGATGAAAATACGTGGCCACAAGATGAGGAGGGATTTTTAAAATGAATGAGCAACAAATTGAAGCGATTGTAGAAATTATGACACCTATCCTCGAAGAACGGATTATTAAAGAGAAGTAAGAAAAATAAGCACTATAGGCAAGAGCCTATAGTGCACATATTTTAAAGTGGTAAAAGTGACAAAAACTAAGGTAAATATAAATATATATTATCAATGTGATGTTATGAAGACCTAAGGTCTATAGAGTAACATAATAAAAAAGGAGACATAAACTATGAATAAGAAAATAGCATTATACTCTAGGGTAAGTACGTCAGAACAATCTGAGCGTGGTTATTCGATTCATGAACAAGAACAAGTATTGATTAAAGAAGTACTTAAACATTTCCCAGGTTATGAATATCAAACATACACAGACTCGGGTATATCTGGTAAAAATATTCAAGACCGTCCAGCAATGAAGCAATTATTAGACGATGTAAAAGCGAACAAAATTGAAATGGTACTAAGTTGGAAACTCAATCGTATTTCACGGTCAATGCGTGATGTATTTAATATTATTCACGATTTTAAAGAACATGGTGTTGGGTATAAATCGATATCTGAGAATATAGATACATCAGAATACTCAGGTGAGATATTAGTGACTATGTTTGGCTTGATTGGTTCTATAGAAAGACAAACACTGATATCAAATGTGAAGATGTCAATGAATGCTAAAGCAAGGCAAGGAGAGGCCATTACAGGACGTGTTTTAGGTTATAAGTTATCTCTTAATCCAGTGACACAAAAAAATGACTTGGTTATAGATGAGCATGAAGCGAATATTGTGAAAGAAATTTTTAATTTATATTTGAAGCATAATAAAGGACTTAAAGCCATTACAACAATACTAAACCAAAGAGGATATCGTACCATTAATCATAAACCATTCTCAGTATTTGGGGTCAAATACATTCTAAATAATCCAGTTTATAAAGGATTTGTAAGATTTAATAATTATCAAAATTGGTCCGCTAAAAGACGAAGTGGTAAAAGTGGAGAAAATGACGTGATTTTGGTGAAAGGTAAACATGAAGCAATTATAAGTGAAGAAATGTTTGATAAGGTACACGAAAAATTAGTATCTAAAAGCTTTAAACCCGGACGCCCTATTGGTGGAGACTTTTATCTTCGCGGACTTATTAAGTGTCCAGAATGCGGTAATAATATGGTGTGCAGACGAACTTATTACAATACGAAAAAATCAAAAGAACGTACAATCAAGCGTTATTACATTTGTTCTTTATTTAATCGCTCAGGAAGTGCTGCTTGTCATAGCAACTCTATAAAAGCTGAGGTGGTCGAGGCAGTTATTCATAAGCACCTTAATATCATCTTATCTCAGCCTGAAGTTGTGGGAAAGATTTGTGAAGATGTTATTGAGAATATTAAGCATAAGCAAATGGCCCCTATTGAAGCAGTAGACGATATAGACACTTTAAAGAGACAAAAGCATAAAATAAAAACACAACAAGAAAGACTCTTAGAATTATTTTTGGATGATCAAATGGATAGTACATTACTTAGTGAAAAACAAAAGGAACTCAATGCACAGCTTGTAACTATAGAAGAAAAGATAAAAACAGCAAATAACCAAAAAGTTAATCAACCCGTAACGATGAACTACAAAGTTTTAAAAGTACGTCTTATTATGTTGATGAATAGGTTTAGTGCATCTCTCAAGAAAGCAGACCCAGAAGCTAAAAATCAGCTAATGAAAATGTTGATTGACTCCATAGAAATAACAAAAGATAAGCAAGTAAAACTGATACGGTACAAAATAGACGAAACACTTATCCCTCAATCTTTGAAAAAAGATTGGGGGACTTTTTTTATGCCTCAATTTCATTTTGTGATTGATGATAAAAATAAATGTTACGTCTCTAAATTTACCACTTTTACCACTTAAATCAGATTGGATAGGATATAGCGAGTATAACGAAAAATCAAATATATATTATATCCATGAATATGTATAAATATATTCAAACAATAATACAGGAGGTCATTACTATGACACTAGAAAAACAACTCAAGCATTATATTACACATTTATTTAGCCTACCCAAAAATGAAGAATGGGAATGTGAAGCGATTGATGAAGTCTCTGACAATATACTACCAGATCAATATGTCAGACTTGGTCCACTTACCAACAAAATACTTCATACGTATACTTACTATTCTGACACACTTCATGAAAGACATATATACCCCTTTATCCTCTACTATCAGAAACAACTCATTGCGATTGGTTATATAGATGAAAAAAACGATATGGACTTCTTATATCTTCATAACACAGTTATGCCACTACTAGATCAAAGAAACTTACTTGAAAAGGAGAATTATAATAATGAATAAATGGATTTATATCGCAGAAATAAGTATCACTGTAATTACCGAAGTGATATCAATGATGAAAGATATAGAAAAGGAGCAATCATGATGGAACGTTATATTACCAGAGGTATTGCCTCTAACTTACCAGAAGCGTTACAGCAACAGTTATGGAAACTTGTAGCACAACGTGAAAACGAACAGTCCAAGGAACTAGAAGAAATAGATTATTTTCATATCTTCCAGTTCAACATGCACAATAATCAATTATATATCAAGCACAAACAAGAACGTCCTGAGTATGTCAAAATTCATAAAGCTAATTATTCAAAAGCTATCGATATCAATAAGGTCTACGTCATACGAGAAGATGATGTAGACCTTTCTTATTATGTCATGTTATTACCGGATGAATACTAACTAGGAGGAAACAAACATGCAGACAATAAAGAACACATTAGAAACTGAAGCTATTTTCAGTGATGACCAACAGCATCGCTATCTACTTAAAAAGACATGGGATAAAGATAAACAAGTTATCACAATCATTACTATGTATCCACATTATGATGGCGTACTCAACATAGACTTAACAACACAACTGATTATGAACAAAGTTTCAGAAATGGATGCATTTGGTTCAATTAATTTTATGAATCTATACTCTAATATAACGACACCAATCAACCTAAAACATCTAGAAAATGCCTATGATAAGCATACAGAGATTCAAATTATGAAAGCTGTGAAAGAATCTGACGAAGTGATATTAGCTTGGGGCGCCTATGCTAAGAAGCCAGTTGTTGAAGCACGTGTAAATGAAATTTTAGAGATGTTGAAACTGCATAAAAAGAAAGTGAAACAACTCATCAACCCAGAAACGAATGAAATTATGCATCCACTCAATCCTAAGGCACGTCAAAAATGGAGTTTGAAATCATAGCAAATATATTGAGGTCAATATGGAAACAAAACAAATCAACATCGTTTCACTGCAAATGATTAAAGATAGATACTTTGAGTTATCTTAAAAGACGAATTACCAGTCCTCATCAAATTGTAAAGTACTCAAATAGAGTTTTTTAATAATGCATAGGTGATACATTTATTTTACTTTAATTATAATTAGCTGAAAATTATATATAAGAAAGGTTCAGTGACTAACTCATTTATAGTGTATGATGATGGAAAATTAATTAAGAATAAAACGTTGACCAATATTGACCTTTAGTTTAGAATAAGCTTAATTATATGACGAAGGGTGATAAAATGATTGTTGGTAATTACCATTACAATGAGGCTTATGATGAATATACTAGTTTGAAAGTTTGGAGATACATGGAAAGTGAGGATGTTGATTTAGAAACAGCATTAAATCATCTAGGACTAGATTATATAGATGCATTACCAGATGAAGAAGATATTCCTGAACTTGAGAAGGAAAAACAAAAATTAATTGAACGAGGATACTAATAAATGCGGTTAGAGAAACGTTTCTCTAACCGCATTATGATTGTTTTTTTTATAGATGACTGACATATTTTGGTTTTCCAGATTAGTTTACATAATAGGTCGTTATCAGAACTACACAAACATCTTCTGTAAAAATCCTTTTTTACGTTCTTTCAATCCATCAATTTTTTGATTTTGTTTTTCAATCAGTTCATCGAATTTATTAAAGAAATTGCCAATTTTATTTTGTTCTTCATCACAAGGTAATGTAATATAACCATTTTCTAAATCATTTCTAGATAAATTACCTATTGATCCATTTCCACCTTGTACTCTGGAAATGATTCTTTTATACTCCATTGTACTCATCCATATTTGAATGAATTTTGAATTATCACTTCTTAGAATATACATGAATCCACCAGCAACACTTTCATCATCTAATTTTTCAATTATCGCATGTTTCCCAACTAATTTTGGACTACCATTTGCTGCAGTTATTAATATATCGCCTTTATTAACTAAAGGAATCTTCACAACACTTTTATCTACAAATATATCGTCCTTATAAGTATGAAACTTATCTTTTATTATATTAGAAGATCTTAAAACTCTAATTCCTGCCACACGTATATCTTCGGGTTTATACGTTAAACCACGTAATATTTCAGCTATATCTTTTATTTTTAAAGTTTTCCATTCTGGGTAGGTTGCTCCATTTTTATCTTTAAAAATAAGTTGATGCGAGAATATTTGTTGCATATATCCCTTTTTCTGTGCTTCTAACTTCTCTAATTTTTGTTCTTCCAATTCAATTTGTCGGTCGAGTTTGCTGAAAAATTCACCGATTTTTTGTTCTTCTTGTTTTTTAGGAAAAGAAAAAGGCATTTTTTTGAATATTCCTGTTGTAATTTGATTAATAGTAGCACCTAGATTTTTATGTATTTCTTTTTGAAAATTTTGAGTACTAAGTAATGCATTAATAAATGAGCCAAATTCGTATCGAATTCCAGTCATAAAAGCACCTATTACAGCGTTAGTTTCTTCTTTTTTAACAACAGCATGTTTACCTATAAGATTCCTTGAACCATTTCTTACTACTACTACTACATCTCCATACTCTACGTATGTCGAAGTTGCCTTATCAGAATTAACATACACGTTATCAGCATTAATAATATGGTTATTAAAAATATTAGATGACCTTAACACTAGAGTTCCATTTTTGCTCACATCATTTGGAGTATAGGTTAAACCAGAATAAAACTTAACTCTATCTCCCAATTCTTTTATTTCCCATTCTCCACTAAACCCTGGAAATCTCAACTCAGGTACGTTCTTAGTATCATTAGTCATGTTTTAACACTCCTAATTCTTTCAGGTAACTATTAATTTCTTTTTCAACATCGACGATTTCACTATCTATTTGATTTAGTTCTATTTGAACTTGTTCTAAATCAATAGATTCTTCTTCTTCAAAAGTATCGACATATCTTGGAATATTAAGGTTATAGTCATTTTCTTCAATTTCTTCTAAACTTGCTACATATGAATATTTTTCAATATCTTGACGTTGCTTATATGCTGAAATGATTTTTTCGATATGTTCTTCTAACAAGAAGTTTTGATTTTTCCTTTTCTCGAATTCTTGAGATGCATCTATAAATAATACATCACGATTACTTCTGTTCTTTTTAAGTATAATAACTGTTGTCGGTATGCTTGTGCCGTAGAAGATATTAGCTGGTAATCCTATAACAGCATCTATCGAACCTGATTCTAATAATGTTTTACGGATAACGCCTTCAGCACCACCTCTGAAAAGGACCCCATGAGGTAACACAATTCCCATTGTACCTGTATCTTTTAAATGGTAAAAACCATGTAAAAGAAAGGCGAAATCGGCTTTTGATTTAGGTGCTAATCGACCGAAGCGTTCAAAACGAGCATCTGATAAAAACTTGTCTGATGCTGACCACTTAGCTGAATAGGGTGGATTCATTACAACAGAATCAAATTGATGGGGTTCTTCTGTTGGCCAATCCGAATCCAAAGTATCTCCATTTTTAAGACGCATTCTGTCTTTATCTACACCGTGCAGAATTAGGTTCTGTCGTGCTAAGTTAAATGTTGTCGTGTTTAATTCTTGTCCGTGATAGTGTATTTGTTTAGGGTTTTTTATAAATTGGCGTATATTTAACATTAAGGAACCTGAACCCATTGTCGGATCATAAATATGGAATGGTACTCGATCTTCTTGACCAATGGCTGTAATTTCTGAAATGATATGTGACACTGCTTGTGGTGTATAGAATTCTCCAGCTTTTTTACCTGCACTAGCCGCAAATAAACTAATCAAATATTCATAAGCATCACCAATGACGTCGCCACCATGTTCAAATAAATCAATTTCATCTAAGGCACGTAAGACTTCCGTAATTGTTACATTACGTTGTTGTCTAGTAGACCCCAATTTTGTAGACTCAAGGTCAATATCCGCAAATAAACCACTGAAAAGTTCTCCTTGTTGTTCCAACGTTGTAAAAGCTGCCTGTAAATCTGCTAACTTTAAATCGTAGCTATCTGATTTTTTACGTAAACTATAAAATAATTTATCTGGTTCAATAAAGTATCCTTTTTGTAATTGAATGATTTCTTTTAAATCTTTACTATCTTCTTCATACCATTCCGATAATATATTATATTGAACTTCTCGATTTGGATATGTAGTCGTTTGTCCGTTTTCTTGTTCATATACTTCACGTAGTTCAGCATCTGAAAGATATTTATAGAAAATTAGTCCAAGTAAATAGTTCTTATATTCACTCGCATCCATTTTACCGCGTAAAATATCCGCAGATGCCCATAGTTGTTGTTTAAGTGTTGTTGCCATCATAATTCCTCTTTCCATGTTTGAATAGTATCAAATAAATCAGTTAATAATTGTTCTATTACCTTTGTACGACGGCGATATTTTTCGCCTGTTTTATATTCAAAATCTTCTTTAGTTATCTCCATTGTATCTAACAATTGTGGTAAATAGGGAATATCTTTTTTATCACTTTGATATTCATTTAGAGCAGATATTAAAGTCTCATAAGACAAGCCATACTCACTAGACTTTTCTTGTGTTAATTCATGAATTTTACTTTGTATTTTTTGAATTTTAAGGTCAACAGCGTCAATATCGTCGCTTTTCTCTAGTAGTTCTTTTCTTAAGTCATTATACATAGATTGTATTTGAGGATCTTTACGTTTAATTTCTTTATCAAATTTGTCTATCGCATCTGGATTATTGTTTTGAATATCTTTCAATAATTGATTGATATAAAAACTATCTACAGTATCTTCATGACTTGCATTTAAATTTGATGAAAATTCGATGTCTTCTAATAATTGTTCTATTTCTTTGTTACCATCTTCAACAACTTGTGATTTAATAGCTGCACGTAAATTTTCTACTTTTCCTTTATATGTGGGTATTTCGTCCGTTATGTGTTCTAATGATTCTGCGTCTTCCTCAAAATCATCGTAACTTTTGAGTGCTTTAAAATTCTTTTCTAATTGTTGAAAGGCTCTAACTTGATTTATCATAGCCTTTAAATCATTAGGGTTTTCTTCTAATTCAGCCTCTGCTTGTTGATAGTTGTTTACTAAGTCGTCAAATTCTGAACGTACTTCTGTATATTCTTTTGGGATTAAATCTTTGAAATTTTGCTTTTCATTTGAGAATAACTCAAATGTCTTTGCTACATTTTCTTTCATTAAAATAGGCTTTCGGAATGTTACAACCATACCGTAATCTTTTCCAGGATAAATACGATTCGTACGAGAAAAAGCTTGTAGAAGCTTTTGATATTTCATTTCACGATCAATATATAGTGTTTGAATAGTAGGAGAGTCAAAGCCTGTTAGTAATCGATCTACTACAATGACTAAATCAAGCCACTCTCCATTCTTTTGATATTGTCTTTCTTTACGTTCTAATCGTTTATTAATATTTTTATTATAGAGTTTTTCATCTGTATAGGGCGTACTATTAAATAATTGACTATATTCCTCCATAATTTTTGATAGCTCATCATCTGAAGTATTGATATCTTGTTGATCAGGATTTGTAGAAAATGTAATAGCTACTCTCGGGAATTCGGAATCAATTAATTGATGGCGTTCATCATATGGTCGACCTGTAAAGAGTGTGCCGTTTTCTTTCATTTCTTGTAACATATAGTAAATGCGCTTTGCCTGCTTGATTGAATGGGTTGTCAAAATAGCTGCCATAGTAGGGTAACCATTTTGGACATTAAACTTTTTGATTATGCTACGACGATTGAAGATTTTATGTAACATAGCACGGATATGGTCGTCATTTTCATATATTTCCGTCTTCAATAATTTTTCCTGTTGCAATAAATCTTCAGGGACATTTTTATTATTAAGTCGAGAGACAATCTCAGCTTGCTCGTCATTTGTTAGTAATGAGTGATATTCCACTTGAAAGCCAAGAACAGCTTTATCATCCATTGCATTTTTAGTGGTATAAGCATGTAATAAAGGACCATATTGTTGGTCTGTTGTTCGTGCGTATGTCCCATTTTCTTGTTTTTGATTTTCTTCAAAAATAGGTGTACCCGTTAAACCAAACCAAGTTGAATTAGGAAGTATCTTTTTAATACGGCGCATTTCTTCATCACTCACCGCACGATGTGCTTCATCAACGATAAAAACAATATGTTCACCACGTAATTTTTCAAAACGATTTATACCTTTTAAATTACTTTCTTCTTGAGCTGATCGCATCGCTGCTGATAGTTTTTGTATTGTTGAAACTAAAATAGTATTATTACTTTTTTTCGAAAGTAAACTTTTCGTGAGTTGTCTTTGATTTTTAATACCTACAATAAGCGTGTTATTAGGTGCATCTCCAATGCTTTGACCCGTATGGAATTCAGAAGCGAATTTTGTAAATTCTCCTGTCGTTTGTTCATCTAAATCAGTTCTGTCCACTATCATAACAGTGCGATCTACACCGATTAAATTTTGAGCTAACAATTTAGTAGCAATGAAACTTGTTATAGTCTTACCTGAACCAGTTGCATGCCAAATAAACCCACCTTCATGCTTCGCAGCATTTTCGCGAATTTTTCGTATTGCATGTATTTGATATGGGCGTAACACCATTAGAAATTTTTGACTCTTATTGTCATCTACTAAAATAGAAAATTGACTAATGAGTTCGTGAGCATTAGGAATACGCAATACTAAACGCGTGAAATCAAATAAATTTGGTACAGGAACATTATCTTCTGTACGCCAATTAAACAAGAATTTTTCTGTGCGTTTATAAGCTTCAGGTGTATTGTGACTAGGACGAGCAAAATAGCGAGTATCCACTTTATTTGAAACCACGAATAATTGAATTGCAGCATAAATCCCATTAAAAAAACCATTTTCGTCATATCGTTGGATTTGATGAAAAGCTTGTATAAAACCATCTTTAGCTGTTTCACTTTTTAATTCTATGTGAATGACTGGTATACCATTAATTAATAGTGTAACGTCTCCACGTGATTTACGTTCTGTATCAGGAACAATTTGGTTAACTACTTCATATGACGAATTTCCGCCAGCAATATCTTTATTACTAAAAACTTCTAATGTTATTTTTTTACCACTGTCTCGTTCTAAAGTAATTTGAGCAATGCCATTTTCACCACGCAACCATTGTGAAGCTAAAAATGGAGACGCAGTTAATCTACGAAATTCTACTTTAATATTTTTAAATTCATTATCTGTGATAGGTTTATCTTTTAATATAGATAGATTTATACGATTCAAATGTAATCTGAAATTATTCCATAAATCAGACTCTGTTTTAATATCTTCTCTATAACGCCATTGATTTTCTTTTTTACTTAATATTTGTATAAATTGATTTTCAATTTTAAGTTCTTGTTTCATGTTTACTCCTACTATAAGTGTGACCTAATGTGTATAAATATCGAAAAAGTGTTTATGTATAATTAAAATGTGCATAATGGACAATATTGTTTAAACGTATAGTTCGAATATATCATAAAAAAAGAATGTAGGCTCAATTTTTCAAATTAGTTCTTTATTAATAGTAGGAAGAGGATTTTAAAGATGCATAAAAGTACAATGAAGGATGTTTAAATATTTAATGATAAGAATTATTTTAATTTTAGCAAATTAACTAATAAGGGGAAGCGTATCACAAATGATGCGGTTTTTTTAAATACCATATATAAATTAGAAATCCAGAATGTTTATGTTATACATTCTGGATTTCAACTTCAAATTTTTTAATTAATGAATTAACTTTGTCAACTATTCTAATTTGTTCTTCATAGGGTGGTAGAGGAAGAATTAAATTTGAAAGTTTAGTGGCATTAACATTTGGTTGACCAGTTCCACGAGAGTTATTATTAAGTTGTTTCCAATATAAAGGTGAATTTAAATAAAAATTGATAAAATCTATAGAAATTTTTCGATGTAAAGTTATTTTAATTAAATAGGAAGCAAATACAGATTTTTCTTTTATATTAGTAACAATATAACTCTTGCCTACTGTACCTCCTGTTCTTGCAATTAATATATCCTTGTTTTTCAATAAATATTTTTCTACATCTTTTTCTTCAATAGAGCAATAGGGGACTTGAGTCCAATTTACATTGCTATTTTGTATATCTGTAATCCTCAATAGCTTGACAGAACCTGTGGGTTGAGCTGAAGCAGTATAACCATACTTTATATTATATGAAATATCCTTTAATCGGACCCATTGCCAACTTGACGGTATATCAATTCGTAAGATTTAATAATTACCAGAATTGTCCGCTAAAAGACGAAGTGGTAAAAGTGGGGAAAACGAAGTGATTTTGGTAAAAGGTAAACATGAAGCAATTATAAGTGAAGAAATATTTGATCAGGTACATGAAAAATTAGTATCTAAAAGCTTTAAACCAGGGCGTCCAATTGGTGGAGATTTTTATCTTCGCGGACTTATTAAGTGTCCGGAATGCGGTAATAATATGGTGTGCAGACGAACTTATTACAATACGAAAAAATCAAAAGAACGTACAATCAAGCGTTATTACATTTGTTCTTTATTTAATCGCTCAGGTAGTGCTGCTTGTCATAGTAACTCTATAAAAGCTGAGGTGGTCGAGGCAGTTATTCATAAGCATCTTAATATCATCTTATCTCAGCCTGAAGTTGTGGGAAAGATTTGTGAAGATGTTATTGAGAATATTAAACATAAGCAAATGAACCCTATTGAAGCAGTAGACGATATAGACACTTTAAAGAGACAAAAACATAAAATAAAAACACAACAAGAAAGACTCTTAGAATTATTTTTGGACGATCAAATGGATAGTACATTACTTAGTGAAAAACAAAAGGAACTCAATGCACAGCTAGCAACTATAGAAGAAAAGATAAAAGCAGCTCATAACCAACAAGTTAATCAACCCGTAACGATAAACTATAAAGTTTTAAAAGTACGCCTTATTA
The DNA here is from genome assembly GCF_034039665.1 of Mammaliicoccus sp. Dog046. Taxonomy (NCBI): domain Bacteria; kingdom Bacillati; phylum Bacillota; class Bacilli; order Caryophanales; family Staphylococcaceae; genus Mammaliicoccus; species Mammaliicoccus sp. Dog046. Next base: position 58,896 of record NZ_CP120131.1, read on the forward strand.
TGTTAATGAATAGATTTAGTGCATCTCTTAAGAAAGCTGATCCAGAAGCTAAAAATCATTTAATGAAAATATTGATTGATTCCATAGAAATAACAAAAGATAAGCAAGTAAAGCTGATACGGTACAAAATAGATGAAACACTTATCCCCCAATCGTTGAAAAAAGATTGGGGGACTTTTTTTATGCCTCAATTTTATTTTATGATTGATGACAAAAATAAATGTTCTGTCTCTAAATTTACCACTTTTACCACTTAATTCAGATTGGTATGTCAACAGTAAACTGGACAATTTTTATGTGGTACTTAACTTATAACTGACTGGCGTTTGATAGTTCAGTGAACCATGAATTCTATGATGGTTAAACCAATTTATATAATCAGATAGTTGTAAATTTAGTTCATCTAATGTTCTGAAGCGATTCGGATATATAAATTCTGTTTTGACAGCTTTAAACGTTGATTCTGCTATCGCATTATCATAAGGACATCCTTTTATACTTAATGATCGCTGTATACCAAACGTTGTTAAAGCATCTTCGATGCACGCATTATCAAATTCTGTTCCTCTATCTGTATGAAACATATATACACGATGTAAATTACCTTTAATACTAGATAATGCCCTTAGTACAAGGTCTGCATTTTTATGTCTACCAGTACTTACGCCAATAATCTCTCGATTAAACAGATCAACAAATAAGCATATATAATGCCATTTATTCGCTACTTTTACATAAGTTAAATCACTTACAATGACTTCCATCACATGTTTTCTGTTGAATTTTCTATTAAGCCTATTATCTATCAATTGTTCATTGTAATTTTGCTTTTTATGTTTATATCGGGCTTTGTTATATAATGAAATGAGCCCATTGACCTTCATAATTTTAATGATTTTTCTTCTCGAAACAACTAAACCTTTGGTTTTTAACACTTCTCTAATCTTCCTAGACCCATAACATTTTCTACTCTTATTAAATATACTGATAATGCTTTCTGTCAGTATATGTTCTTGTGCTTCTTTTTCTGCTTTTCTCACGACATTTACTTCATAGTAATAAGTACTACGGCATATTTTAAGGGCTTTACACATGGCTGATACCGAATATTGATGGCTATTCTGCCTAATAACTTTTATTTTCGTCCCATTATCAGCGCTGCTTGCTTTAAAATATCTGTTTCCATCCTTAACTGCTTATTTTCTTTACGTAACCTTTTTAATTCTTTTTCATCTTCACTGAGATTATCTTGATGCTTAAATGAGCCAGTTTTATCATAGTCTTTAATCCATTTGTCTAGTGCTGATGGTGTTAAAGTATACTCTTGAATAATATCTTTACGAGATTTTCCATTTTTGAACAATTGAACCATTTGAAGTTTGAATTCAGGACTGAAAGTCCTTCTCTTTTTTTCCATAAAAAGAATCGCCTACTTTCTTAATTTAAGACTAACCTTCCTTATAAAAGTTGTCTAGTTAAGTGTAGCCGATCCACCCATCATATCACTCCTATTTATGTTAACCGTATGAAGTATATATACCTTTTTTAGAAAAATATAAACTTATAAAAATAAATAGAAAATCCAAGTATGTCTAGATATCGATACATAGAGTGATCTTATTCATAAAAATATACGTATATATATAAAAGGATGTGATTGCTATGCGTAAAATGATAACGGTATTAATGACAGTTTTAATACTCAGTGGATGTCATAATCAAATGATTCATGTAGATAAAAAAACAAGCGAAGAGAAAAATGTTCAAATTGTAGAATCAAAGGCATTCGAAACATATCAAAAAGGTATCGTACCTTTGAAAATAAACATTAAAAGAATAAATGTAAATCACCAATTAGATCACACTGGAACTAATCAAAAGAATGAAATGGCAGTACCAAAAGATATCCATACGCCTAGTTGGTTTAAAGATGGTTTCAAAGTTGGTGAACTTGGTAATGCTGTGATTGCGGGACATGTTGATGATGGTGTGAATCCAGGTGTATTTACAAATCTTCATAAACTTCAAAAAGGTGATAAAGTTGAGGTTAGTGATAGCAACAATAAGAAATTAGTATTTAAAGTATATGATAAAAAACTATATAAATTAAGAGAGGCACCAGTAGATAAAATATTTGGATATTCTAGTAATAGACATTTAAATTTGATTACTTGTGAAGGGGATTATAATGCTTCACTAGGAAGTACACCAAATAGATTAGTAGTTTATACGAAATTAATGAATGGTTGAAATTATGCATAGGACATTTACTCACATATAATAGTAAATGTCGGGGGGTAAAACAATGCGAGAGTCGGATATAGAATTATACGATAAAATAGTATCTAAAGATACAGATAGCTTAGAAACATTATATGACCGTTACGAATCGCTGCTATACAGTTTTATTTATAAAATCACTCAAGATAAGCAATCGAGTGAAGAAGTACTTCAAGATGTATTTATGAAAATTTGGAATCAAAAAGCTAAATTTGATAGTAGTAAAGGTAAGATGTCGACATGGCTTATTACGATTTCACGAAACTTAGCAATTGATTATATACGTAAGAGGAAAACAACGTCTTATGAATATGATGAAGAAAGGGATAATATAAAGACGGATAATGTACCTGAATCAGAACTCATAACTAAAGAAGAAGCTGAACAGATTAAAGGATTTATAGATGAGTTAGACGCAAAGCAACAAGCTATTGTGTATTTATTTTATTTTAAAGGTTTCAATCATAAAGAAATATCGAAAACGCTTGAAATACCTTTAGGAACTGTAAAGAGTAGGCTAAGATTATCTATTCAACATTTAAAGCACAAATTAAAAATAAACAAGAAGGGAGAGAGGAAATAATATGGAATGTGAAAAATTATATGATTATTTCAATGATCAATTAAGTAAAGATGAAAAACAAAAATTTGAAGAACATTTAAAAACTTGTAAAAATTGTCAAGAAGAACTAGATGAACTGAATATATTAAATGAATCTCTTCCTTATCATGTTGAAAATATTGTTCCTCCTAAAGATATGAAAAGTAGAATAATGAATAATATTTTAAATGATGAAAATAATGAAGATACTTCAGCTCAAGAATATAATGAAAACAATCAGCAAAGACCTTTAAATACAAAGCGAAATATCATTAAAAACGTATCTCTCATTAGTATGGCCGCATTATTATTAATATCTATAGTAGGCAATTTATATCAGTTTAATGTAAAAGATCATGGAAGTAAGAATAAAGACCATCATTTAATCAATAAAAGCAGTGCACAAATAATAAAATTAAAATCTACTGAAAAAGATCAAGTTCAAGGCGAAGCGTTTATAGCTAAAAATAAAAAAGAAAGACAATTAGTAGTACAAGCACAAAATTTACAAGAAACGAAAGGCAATGAAGCATATCAAGTTTGGATTCTTAAAGGAGAAAAGCCATATCGAGCAGGTACTTTTGTTTCCAGTAAAAATTCTGGAATAGTTATCTTTGATTTAAGTGATGTCGAATTAGATAAGCAAGATAAAATAGCAATTACTTTAGAACCATCACCAAATAATCAGGCTCCTGAAGGTGATATTATTATGGCTGGTGAAAAAGGTTAGATATTTTTAGAGATTACATTAATTAATGTGATCTCTTTTTTTATTTATTGCGTATACCATATGAACAAAAAAACAAAGGAGTGATTGGATGAATATTTCACAGAAAGTATTAGCCATGTCATTATCGGTTTCATTGTTAGGAGCTGGAACAAGTGTATCGCAAATTGCACAAGCACATGATGCGTCACATGAATCAGTTACAAAAACAGATAGTAAAGCAGTTGAATTAAGAAGTGACTTAGATATGTTGCTAAGTGAACACGCGTATTTAGCCACAGATACTATGAGAAAAGGTGCAGAAGGGTCTAAAGATTTTGATGCATCGGTTAAATCACTTAATATGAATACAAAAGATTTATCTAAAGCTATCGGTGATGTATATGGCCAAGAAGCAGGTAAAGAGTTTGAGAAAATGTGGGCAGAACATATTGGATACTTTGTAGATTATGTGAATGCTACAAATGATCATGATGAAAATGCACGACAAGAAGCATTAAAGAACTTAGATAATTATAGAGAGCACTTCTCTCAATTTTTAGCATCAGCAACAGATGAAAAATTAGAAGCGAAAGGTTTATCAGAAGGTTTACAAATGCACGTGAATCAATTAGTAAGCGCATTTGATGCCTCAGTAAATGGGGACTATGACAAAGCTTACAAATATGAAAGAGAATCCATTCATCACATGTATATGGTTAGTAAAGGATTATCAAATGCTATAACACAACAATTTCCTGAAGATTATCACCATACAAGTGCAACAACAAAAGCAGCCGACTTAAGATCAGATTTAAATTATTTAATGAGTGAACATGCCATCTTAGCAGCTGATGCAATGCAAAATGGATATGATGGATCTCAAAATTATAAAGCATCAGTAAAAGCGTTAGAAATGAATACAAAAGATTTATCAAAAGCAATAGAAGGTGCGTATGGTAAAGAAGCCGGTATGGAATTCGATAAAATGTGGACAGAGCATATTGGGTATTTTGTTGATTACGTAGAAGCTTCAAAAAATAAAGACGAAGACGCTAAAAAAGAAGCAAAAAGCAACTTAGATAATTATAGTAAAGAGTTTGGCGCATTTCTATCTAAAGCTACAGATAATCAATTAAAGAGTGATGAGTTAGCTGAAGGATTAGGTATGCATGTGAATCAGTTGTTAGCTTCATTTGATGCTTACACTAAAGGAGATTATAAAACATCAACAATGAAAGTAAGAGAAGCATATGCGCATATGTTTATGCCAGCTAAAGGTTTAAGTCAAGCAATCGTTATGCAAAATAAATCTAAATTTGAAATGAATATGCCAAAAGAAATGCCAGACACAGGCGCACAAAAATAGGCTCTTTATATAGAATAAAGAAAACTATATTCAAATTTGAATTTAGTTTTCTTTTAAATTTTAAGGGTATTATATTTATTAAAAGGGAGAAATTATGAAAATATTCGATATAATATCACAAATTGAACAAGAAATATTAGTTAGTAGTAATAATTATAAAATCAATATAGATAAAGAGTGTACTGATATTACAACCATGTACCAAAATATTAAAACTTCTTCTGTTTTTATATTAAAGGCGTCTAATCGCTCTAAAATTTATGCAGAAAAAGCTGTAAGTAAAAATCCAATATTAATATTGACGAATATGGAAGCAAATAGTTTGGATGATATGAAGTGTGATATTCCAGTTATATATTTATCTAACTATGCATCAGCGATAAATAAATTAGTACATTTATTTTATGATAAATATATCGAAAGCTTAAAATTTATTGCAGTAACAGGTACTAATGGTAAAACAACTACAAGTCATATGGTAGGAAAAATATTATCAAAACTAGATAAACGAGTAGCTATTGTTGGTACATTAGGCGTTTATGATTCTAAATTTAACAAAATGAATTTTAACCATTCTACACCAACTACACCAATGCATATTGAATTTGCTGAAATTATAAAGTACTTTGCAGAAAAAAATTATGACTACATTGTATATGAAGCTACATCTATTGCGTTAGACCAAAAAAGGGTTAATTTTATATATAACGAACTAGCAATATTTACTAATTTTAGCTCTGAACATCTTGAGTATCATCATACACTTGAAAATTATTTAGAAGCTAAATTAAAACTGAATGCGCTAAGTAAAAAAAGTATTGTCAATTATGATAGTGAAGAATACAGAAAAATAGGTTATGATAGGTATCATTTTTCTAATAACCAAAAAAATGATATGTATTATAAATATTCTATAGAGGAGAATAAGTTATCTATTTGGATAGATGGAAATGTTTATCAAATCAATATAGCATTGAATGGAATTCATAATTATATAAATCTTGCTATTAGTATATTTGCAATACATAAATTGAATTTTGATATAAAAAATATTTTAGAGGTTGTTAAGTATATCAAACCACCTGATAATAGATTTGAAATATTTAAAATAAGAGAATTTGAATTTATATTAGATTTTGCACATACACCATTAGCAATTAATGAATCAATTAGCGATGCTATAAAATATTCTTCAAAAAAGAGAAAAAAGCTTACAGTAATGATTACAGGTATAGGCTTACGCGGTTTAGATAAAATAAGAGATACAATGAATTTAATTCCTAATAATATTGATCAAATTATTTTAGCTTCTGAGCAAGTAGGTTTTGAAAATGAAAACCATATTATTGCAACGATGATTAAATATTTACCGGAATATTATGATTTAAATAATATTATGATTGCGAGTTCAAGAAAGGAAGCAATCAAAAAAATTGTTGAGAAAACTAAAAGTGATGAAAGTATTATTTTATTAACCGGTATCAATGAACCACAGCATTATAGGGGTGGTTTAATCAATCATGACGATAAATCGTATATTAAGATGTGTATAAATAATAAATTGGTGTAAATAGTAGTTTTTAATTTAAAGATTCTTGTTGGTATGAGTTGTTTAAATATAACTAATATAAAAAGATAGTGAAATGGATTTTACTCGCTTTTATATAGAGTTAGCTGTTAGATATATTGATTTTAAATTTATGGTTTGGTACTATATAATTCTAAATAGTAAATATTTCATTTGTTTTTAAAGGTAATAAATCGAATGAAATATTTGTGCGGGTGTAGTTAAATGGTATAACCTCAGCCTTCCAAGCTGATGTTGCCAGTTCGATTCTGGTCACCCGCTTTGAATTTATAAAAACTATGAAATGTGACTCATATTTAATAATTAATTTCATAGCGATACAATTTTTCGAGAGTCTGGGACATAATATGATTTCCCAGACTCATTTTTTATATTGTTAGTAGATAACTGAACCCCAAATACTTGTATCAAGCTTTTTAAAATCTAGTAAAAAGATTATATACAGGTATTTAAATATTTTTACAGGTTATCTTTTAGGAGGCAGGCGATAAGGATCGATCTGATAAAGTTATTAGTCACATAAATGAAAAATATTAATAAACGGATAAAAACCGCGCTTAAAACTGCTCATAAGAAAGTGATTTTAGCGCTATTTTTAGCGAAATTATAAAGTGACTATGTAAAAATAATGGTTCTGTTGCAAAGTGAAAAAATATAGCTAACCACTAATATATCATGTAAGTGTTCGCTTAACTTGCTAGCATGATGCTAATTTCATGGCATGGGGAAAATCCGTAGATCTGAAGAGACCTGCGGTTCTTTTTATATAGAGCGTAAATACATTCAATACCTTTTAAAGTATTCTTTGCCGTATTGATACTTTGATATCTTGTCTTTCTTACTTTAATATGACGGTGATCTTGCTCAATGAGGTTATTCAGATATTTCGATGTACAATGACAGTCAGGTTTAAGTTTAAAAGCTTTAATTACTTTAGCCATTGCTACCTTCGTTGAAGGTGCCTGATCTGTAACTACCTTTTGAGGTTTACCAAATTGTTTAATGAGACGTTTGATAAACGCATATGCTGAATGATTATCTCGTTGCTTACGCAACCAAATATCTAATGTATGTCCCTCTGAATCAATGGCACGATATAAATAGCTCCATTTTCCTTTTATTTTGATGTACATCTCATCAATACGCCATTTGTAATAAGCTTTTTTATGCTTTTTCTTCCAAATTTGATATAAAATTGGGGCATATTCTTGAACCCAACGGTAGACCGTTGAATGATGAACGTTTACACCGCGTTCCCTTAATATTTCAGATATATCACGATAACTCAATGCATATCTTAGATAGTAGCCAACGGCTACAATGATAACATCCTTGTTAAATTGTTTATATCTGAAATAGTTCATACAGAAGACTCCTTTTTGTTAAAATTATACTATAAATTCAACTTTGCAACAGAACCGGTATTAAAGTTGCTATTTATGACGATTGTGAAGGCGAGAAAAGAGCTAAAAAAGAATTAGACGAAAAAGGGTTATCAAAATTAGTCGGTATTGTTGTTTTGGTTACAATTGCTAGTTGTGGTGCAGATAATATCGGGCTTTTTGTTCCTTACTTTGTGACTTTAGATATTGTTGAGTTATTGGTTACTCTTCTTGTATTTTTAATATTGATTTTTGTTTTGGTATATACAGCACAAAAATTAGCTAATATTTCAGGTGTTGGCGAAATTGTAGAGAAGTTTAGTCATTGGATAATGGCTGTTATTTATATTGGTTTAGGGTTATTTATTATTATTGAAAACAATACAATCCAAACAATAATTGGTTTTATATTTTAGATTAAGGTGTGGTTTATATGGGAAAGGCAACTGTTTGTGATGTGATCTGTGTTCATGAGGATAAAGTAAATGATGCTTTGAATTTTTTAGAAGATGATAAAATCACAAAAATTACTTGGTATTTTTCAAAAAATATGTGATGAAAAGAAATTAAAAATCGTATTATCTTTGATTAAGGAAAATGAGTTGTGTGTGCCTTTATATCTTCGTTATCAAAATTTTTTACTATATCAACTGCATTATTTATATAATCATTTAGTATTTCTTCTATAGCAATAGATGTATCTGTTTCTATATGTAACTTACATTCCAAAGAATAAATGTTACGCATATTAGTCCAGCCGCTATAAGTGATATGTTTTAAATCCAGTTCGGATACTAATTCACTAGGTATTTCATCTTTAAAATAACCACTACTATCTGTTGTCAAAGTTCGTTGTAAAAAATTTTGTTGCTCATTGTTTACGTTGTAGTATAGATAAATTTTTTTGTTTGGCTCAAATTTCCCTTGTAACATATTGAAGTCAACACATTCTATTTTAGGATGTTTAAATTCATTGTTAATTTTTTGTATAAAGACAGAGAAACTATTGTACCAAAATTCGAATTGCCATAATTCTTTTTCCATGTTTTAGGCACTCCCATATATTGATTTTATGTATTGTTTACTAATTATAGCTTATATTTTCTAACAAATATAAGCTATAATTAGTAAATAAAATGGGGTGATGACATAGATGTTAAACAATAAAATAAAAAGTTTGATAGACAGTAAGAGGGAAGGAGAATACTGGGACTTTAAAGCCAAATATCATGAAAATAAAGTTGAATTACTACATGATATCATCTGTTTATCGAACAATTTGTTAAATAATGAAGCTTATTTAATTCTAGGAGTATCAGATAAAGGAGATTTACTTGGAGTCAATAATGATCCAAACCGAAAAACTCAAGAAGAATTAATATCCTTTATTTCTGGTAAAAAGTTTGCTAGGGGTAGATATCCACACATATCAATAGTTACATTTATATATGAACAAAAAGAAATAGACGTTATTGTAATAAATCCAAAACAATATGCACCATACTATTTAGAAAAATCACTAACTGCTAAAAAAGGTAATAAAAATAAAACTGTCTATGCAGGTAGTATTTATACAAGAGTAGAAGATAAAAACACCCCTATTGATGCTACAGCTAGTCCATTAGATACTGAAATATTATGGAAAATACATTTTGGTTTATATCCATCTCCTTTAAAAAGGCTAGAAAAATATTTACTAAATTATGAAAAATGGATGAAGAACTCAACTGGGTATTTTTATAGTGAAGCACCACAGTATATAGTATATGAAAATGAAGAAGTGGCTGAAAAAGAAGATTATTTTAATTTAATAAGTCCATTCTATGCGTATAACCAAACAAATAGTAACACTTTATATTCATATTATGAATTCAAATATCATAGTACAGTTTTATATAGTAGGCAGTGTATCTCTTTGGATTCAGGTATCTACACAACACCAGTACCTGAGCCAGGTGCGATAAATTTTAATATGCATAGAGATGATACTATTTATTATCGTTATTTCATTGAAGAGACGATGCTTTATAATATTCATCTTTTTATGTATAAAGGTGATTCGATGGAAGAGAAATTTGCAATGGATAAATTTGTAGAATGTGTTTTGGTTTATAAAAGTGATGTAGAAAAGGAACTTTTTGAAAATTATATATTAGATAATTGGGATAAAGTTAATCAGTCAATTAATGAAAATAATAAACGTGTATTTGGAACTGAACATTTGTCACAACGTGCAAAAGAAGATATCACTAAAAAAATAAAAACAGTTAAAGTTTTAAAAGATGAACTTGAAAAGTTTAGACAAATTAATAGTTAATAAGGAGTAGAAAATGTAAAAATTTATATACACTGTCATTATATTTTTAATCTTATTAATAATTTTCATGCTTATTAAGACAGAAACAGCAAAGTATGTATCAGGATTTTCTTTGATGATTTCCATACTTACATTTTTGACGAATATGTATTATAACGGTAAAGCTGAAGAGCATAAAAGAATTTCAAACACCCCATTATTTTTGTTTGATAGCGCTAAATATTTATATGAATTAAATGAGGACTTTGTAAAGAATAGCATACAGATAGATATCTTTAACTTTAGTAATGAATCATCTTTAGTAACAAATGATAAAGCTAAAGCACATTATATAGGAAAAAATAAAAATTTTATATATTTAAAAAATGTTTGTGAGATAGCTAAGAATGTAATTGTTGAATACTGTCAAAATGTTATTTGAAATGTTTATAGAGAAAAAATACTGGAAATATCATGATCACTGGTTAGGATATTGTACAAATGAATTGATACAAATTGACCCACAAGAGAAATATTATAAATTTGGCATTCAGACCGTATCCAGTTATTTAGATTATATGCAACAAAGGGAAACGTCATTCCCAACATTTTTAGAAATGTTAATGGCGACTTATTACTTAGTAGAAAAAGCAAAAAAGACAGGCTATGCTGAACTTATTGAAACTTATGTAGATGAAGAAAAATTCATTCCAGCTTTGCCTATCCACCTATCGCCTTTACCTACACACTTCATCTTTAAAATCTAAAATTTCCTTATGCTTATTTATTAACTATTCCTCCATACTCTTCTCATCGTTCTTTTAATTCACACACTCCCTTTTCCCTCGTCACTCAGTCATGGCAGTTTGTAATTTTTGTTCAATTAAGTTGATATGTTTACAGACCAAATTCCGTTGTTCATTCAAGAATTCTAGGTGTGCGCGTAACACACTTGGGACATCTATTTGGTTTTGATAAAGCATGTTTGTGTTTTTTCGGATTTCTTTTAATGGCATATTCAAATTGCTTAGGCACTGGATAAATTTAATCATTTCGATATCATCGTCTGTGTATAAACGCTTGTTATTTTTATCTCTATCGATGTGTTTCAAGATATTCTTTTTCTCGTAATAACGCAGTTTGCTTTTAGGTATATTGCAATAATCTGAGACATATTCAATGTAATATTGTTTCATGTAAGCATATCCTTTCTCTTAAACCAAGGTTTAACTGATATTGTATTCTATATAAACATGAATGAGGAGGAAATACAATGAAAAAAGCTTTAATTGTTGTAACAAACATTGCGAAATACGATAATTTAGACAGACCTACGGGTGCGTGGTTCTCAGAGGTTACGCACTTTGCGAAAGATTTCTATGACGCAGGTTATGATGTTGATTTCGTAAGTCCGAACGGTGGATATGTGCCTCTTGATCCTATCAGTCTTAGCCCTGAAATGATGGGAGCTGAGGACTGGGAATACTACACGGATCATAATTATATGAACAAATTTGGACAAACATTATCTCCAAAAGAAGTTAATCCTAGCGACTATCAAGCCATTTACTTTGCAGGTGGACATGGTGCGATTTGGGATTTTAGAAATAACAAAGAACTTAACGACATTGCGCTAAGTATTTACAATAACCAAGGCGTTCTCTCTTCTGTATGTCATGGTGCGGCTGGTCTACTCGACATTAAAGAAAATGGCGATTATCTCGTTCGTCATAAAGACGTGACTGGCTTTACAAATAGTGAAGAACAAGCAAATGGTACAACTGAATACATGCCATATTTATTAGAAGACGAATTTATTAGTAACGGTGCACATTTTAAAAAAGAGGATGACTGGAGCAATTTCGCAGTCGTAGATGGTCGTATTGTGACTGGTCAAAATCCTCAATCAGGACATGCTGTTGCTGAACATGCTTTAAAAATCTTAGCTAATCAATAATTTCATAAAGGAGCGATACACATGAAATCATTAATTATTGGCGCTAATGGTGGCGTCGGTCAACATCTAGTACGTAAACTGAAAGCACGAGATGTTGATTTTATTGCTGGTGTTAGAAAAGAAGAACAAGTTGAATCTTTAAAAGCAGATGGTATCGATGCAACTTACATTGATGTCGCAAAACAATCTATTGATGAATTAATAGAATTATTTAAATCGTATGATCAAATCCTTTTTTCCGTCGGTTCTGGCGGGAGCACAGGTGACGATCAAACAATCATTGTAGATTTAGACGGTGCAGTGAAAGCAATTAAAGCAAGCGAACATGTCGGTCATCAACACTTTATTATGGTATCAACGTACGACTCACGTCGAGAAGCGTTTGATGCGTCAGGCGACTTGAAACCATATACCATTGCAAAACATTATGCGGATGACTACTTAAGACATGCAAATTTAAAATATACCATCGTACATCCAGGCGCTTTAACAAACGAACATGAAACGCAACAATTCAATATGAGTGCGCAATTTGAAAATGTACAAAATCCGTCTATTACAAGAGAAGATGTAGCAGAAGTGCTTGTTTCTGTGTTAACTGATGAGGCATTACAAGGTCACGAATTCCAAATCATCAATGGTGATTTGTCATTATCAGACGCTACGACTAAATATCTGAAGGAATAATCAACAAGTTGTACTTGCAAAACGACCAAAAGATATCCCTCTAGACCGATGTATTTAGATTTGAAACAATAGAAGCACGAGAACATCAAGTAGGTGAAGTTCAAGTAGAATCCATTTATCTGTAGATCCTTACTTGAGAGGTAGAATGATACAAAAAGTTATATTCAACCTTTTTAAGTGGATGAGCCATTACAATTTGTCGTTTTCGCACTCGCGAAACTATTATAAGACTTATCATAGCAACGTCTGGAACATTACATTTTGTTCCAGGCGATTATTTTTATATTTACACTTAAAATCAATGTATATCAAAATGATTTCCAACATGGGGCATGGCAATGCATATGCACTATTTGTTTAATTATGATTATATCAAACATTTACTTTGTAATTTGACTATAGTGATAAGTCTCTAAACTAAGAAAATCAAAAGTTAAATTGCGTGTATGAATGTAAAAAGAAGTAAAAAATTTATATTTTCATATAATTATTATGTGGCATTGTAACATTAATGTAATAATGTGGCCTGTAAGACAAATATGAGGAAGGTTTTTATAAAGTTCTTTTTATTAGTGAAATTGTTAAAAAAACAAAATGCAATGAACTGACAAATTAAAATCGCTTTAAGTCGTATTCTCAAAGAATCTATAAATCACTCGTATAGCCCCTTACTATCAGTTAAAGTGTCACTTTTCGGTTCTAATATTTATTATTCATAAGATATGCAATATATGATACAATTCATTCAAATATATATTTGAATGAGGTGCTCTATGGTTCAGAGTATTGTAACTGCGGCAATACTTTATATTGCAACTGCGGTAGATTTATTAGTGATTTTATTAATATTTTTTGCTAGAGCAAAGACTAGAAAAGAATATAGGGATATTTATATAGGTCAATATCTAGGATCGATGATCCTCATATTAGTCAGTTTATTTTTAGCTTTTGTGTTAAATTATGTTCCAGAGAAATGGATATTAGGTTTATTAGGTTTGATCCCCATCTACTTAGGTATAAAAGTTGCTATTTATGATGATTGTGAAGGTGAAAAAAGAGCAAAAAAAGAATTAAACGAAAAAGGTTTGTCCAAATTAGTAGGGACTGTTTCTTTAGTGACAATTGCAAGTTGTGGTGCAGATAATATTGGTTTATTTGTCCCTTATTTTGTAACATTGGATATTATTGAATTACTGACTACCTTAATTGTATTTTTAGTTTTAATTTTCTTTTTAGTATTCACAGCACAAAAACTAGCTAGAATTCCTGGTGTGGGTGAAATTGTTGAGAAATTCAGTCGTTGGATTATGGCTGTTATTTACATAGCATTGGGCTTATTTATTATTATTGAAAATAAAACCATACAAACAATATTAGGATTTATATTATAAATTAAGGTGTGACTTAATATGAGTAACAATAAAATTTGTGACGTCATTTGTGTTCATGAGGAAAAAGTGAATTATGCTTTAAGATTTTTAAAAGAAGAAAAAACTCAACGGCTTATCAATACATTATTAAAGATAAGTGATGAGAATAAGCTGAAAATTATATTAGCTCTAATTAAAGAGAAAGAATTATGTGTTTGTGACTTATCTATAACATTAGGTTTGAGTATAGCTTCAACATCACATCATTTGAGAGCCCTGTATAAAAGAGACGTGCTGAATTTTTACAAGGATGGGAAAATGGCATACTATTATATCAAAGATATAGAAATGAAATCATTATTAATAAAATGTATGACTTAAATATAAAGAAACGCTCACATTAAACGAGCGTTTCTTTGAATTCTTGTATTCTTTTTCCAATTTCATTTCTAACACGTTGAAATTCTGGCCATTCTTTTCCTGCTGGATCATCAAAGCCCCAGTGTTCTTTTTTAACATTAGGTGGTAATATAGGGCAATTATCGTCTGCATCACTACATAATGTTACGACCAAATCTGACTGTTCTAAGATATCACCATCAACCAAATCTGATGTATGGTTTGAGATATCAATATCTACTTCTTTCATAGCTTCTATTGCTTTAGGATTAACACCATGTGTTTCAATACCAGCAGAATAGACATTCCAATCTTCACCCAATATTTCTTTTCCCCAACCTTCAGCCATTTGGCTACGACAAGAGTTTCCTGTACATATAAAATAAATTGTTTTCTTATCCATAATTAAAGCCTCTTTTCTTAAAATATGATTAGTGTAAGGTATAAACCTAAGAGTGTTACAAATAGGACCGGAATAGTAATGATAATTCCAGTTTTAAAGTATGTTCCCCACGAAATTTTCACACCTTTTTGTGTTAAGACATGTAGCCACAATAATGTTGCTAAAGAACCAATCGGTGTTATTTTAGGTCCTAAATCAGAACCTATGACATTCGCATAAACCATACCTTCTTTAATTGTTCCAACTACATTTGATTGTCCGATAGCAATTGCATCTATTAAAACTGTAGGCATATTATTCATAATTGATGATAACAAAGCAGATATAAAGCCCATGCCCATAACACTACTGAATAGTCCATAACTTGAAATATTGGATAATACATCAGCTAAAATTGTGGTGATGCCTACGTTTTTCAAGCCGAATACGACTAAATACATACCAATTGAAAATAGGACAATATTCCATGGTGCACCTTTAATTACTTGTTTCGTATGCACAGCTTCGGAATTGCGAGCTAACAGTACAAAGATAAGAGCAATAATACCAGCAATGATTGATACAGGGATTTGAATAAACTCACTAACAAGATAACCCACAAGTAGTATTGCTAATACTATCCATGAAAGCTTAAATAACTTAGAATCTTTAATTACACTTTTAGGATCTGATAGATTTTCTGTATCGAACGTTTTAGGTATGGATTTTCTGAAATATAGCCATAATACAACAATACTTGCAAGTAAAGAGAATAGATTGGGAATCATCATGCGACTTATATATTCAATAAATCCAATATGGAAGTAGTCAGCAGAAACGATATTAACCAAATTACTTACAATTAGTGGAAGAGACGTAGTATCTGCAATGAATCCACTTGCAATGATAAAAGGAAAAATGACTTTTTGATTAAACCCTAAATTTCTTACCATCGCCAATACAATGGGTGTTAAGATTAAAGCTGCACCATCATTTGCGAAAAATGCTGCTACAATTGCCCCAAGTAGCATGATAAAAATAAACATTTTTAAGCCATTACCTTTTGAGGCCTTGACCATATGTATCGCAGACCATTCGAAAAATCCAATTTCATCTAAAATTAATGAAATGAGTATAACAGCGACAAAGGTTAACGTCGCATTCCAAACAATCCCCGTATCTTCAATAACATCCGAGAGACTGACAACGCCTGTAATAATAGCGATGATAGCACCAAACAATGCTGTAATACCAATATCTAACCCCTTAGGTTGCCAAATAACAAACATGAGAGTTAAAAGAAAAATAATAATCGCTAGAATAGTCATTATGTACATTCACCTGTCTTTATCTTTTTACACATACATTGTTGAGTAGGAGAGCTAATATAAGTTAATTCATTGTTGATTGAATCTAAGGACTTATGATTAAGTCGGTACATGCGCTTAGTACCGTCTTTTCGTGTAGATACTAATTCATTATCTACTAGAATTTTCATATGATGACTTAATGTAGGTTGTGAAAATTGAAAATACGCTAATAAATCACAAGCACATAATTCACCGCAAGATAATAAGTCTAATATTTCTAATCGACTTGGATCCGATAAAATTTTTAATTGTAATGATAGTTCCTTATAAGACATATGGATGTCATCCCTCCTTTATTATAGATTATTATATATATAGACAAATATCTATATAGATAATACTTTTTGCAATAATACATTTAATTAAAACCTTGTTTTAAACATCGATGACAAGGTCTAATGTAGGACGTGGAGACATCATTTTGGGAATGATATAAATAAATCCATAAATGGAGATAAATCGAAAACATTTATACCCCTAGGAGGTATGTGTTATAGTATAAGTATAGCTAATATAATATTTTCATAAATAGGAGGGGTTAATTTGAATAATAATGGTGAAGAGCATAATCATCAAAATCACATGAATCATTCCAATCACATGCATCATGATAACCATGCCTCACATCATCATAGTGGCCATGCACATCATCATGGAAATTTTAAAGTTAGGTTTTTTGTTTCATTAATTTTTGCAATACCTATCATTCTTTTATCGCCAATGATGGGTGTTAACTTACCTTTTCAATTCACATTTCCAGGTTCTGAATGGGTAGTGTTAATATTAAGTACAATTTTATTCTTTTATGGTGGTAAACCGTTCTTGTCTGGTGGTAAAGATGAAATTGCTACAAAAAAACCAGGCATGATGACCTTAGTTGCCCTAGGTATTTCAGTAGCTTATATTTATAGCTTGTATGCTTTTTATATGAATAACTTTAGTAGTGCAACTGGTCATACAATGGACTTTTTTTGGGAATTAGCAACCTTAATTTTAATTATGCTATTAGGACATTGGATAGAAATGAATGCTGTCGGAAATGCTGGAGATGCTTTAAAGAAAATGGCAGAACTGTTACCTAATAGTGCTATTAAAGTTATGGATAATGGCCAACGCGAAGAAGTTAAAATATCAGACATCATGACTGATGATATCGTCGAAGTAAAAGCCGGAGAAAGCATTCCGACAGATGGTATTATCGTTCAAGGACAAACATCTATAGATGAATCCCTAGTCACTGGAGAATCTAAAAAAGTACAAAAAAATCAAAATGACAACGTCATCGGGGGTTCTATTAATGGGTCTGGAACAATACAAGTCAAGGTTACAGCTGTGGGAGAAGATGGATATCTTTCTCAAGTTATGGGACTTGTTAATCAAGCACAAAATGATAAATCTAGTGCTGAATTGTTATCTGATAAAGTAGCGGGTTATTTATTCTACTTTGCTGTAAGTGTTGGCGTGATTTCTTTTATTGTCTGGATGCTCATTCAAAATGATGTTGATTTTGCATTAGAACGTCTTGTAACTGTGTTAGTCATTGCTTGTCCACATGCTTTAGGCTTGGCAATACCTTTAGTCACTGCACGTTCTACTTCAATTGGTGCACATAATGGTTTAATTATTAAAAATAGAGAGTCTGTAGAAATAGCTCAACATATCGATTATGTAATGATGGATAAAACTGGTACTTTAACTGAGGGTAACTTTTCTGTGAATCATTATGAGAGCTTTAAAAATGATTTGAGTAATGATACAATATTAAGCCTTTTCGCCTCATTAGAAAGTCAATCTAATCACCCATTAGCTATAAGTATTGTTGATTTTGCGAAAAGTAAAAATGTTTCATTTACTAATCCACAAGACGTTAATAATATTCCAGGTGTCGGATTAGAAGGTCTAATTGATAATAAAACATATAAAATAACAAATGTCTCTTATCTTGATAAACATAAACTTAATTATGACGATGACTTATTTACTAAATTAGCTCAACAAGGTAATTCAATCAGCTATTTAATTGAGGATCAACAAGTCATTGGCATGATTGCTCAAGGAGATCAAATTAAAGAAAGCTCAAAACAAATGGTAGCTGATTTACTATCAAGAAATATTACACCAGTCATGCTTACAGGTGACAATAATGAAGTGGCACACGCTGTCGCAAAAGAATTAGGTATTAGTTATGTCCACGCACAACTCATGCCAGAAGATAAGGAAAGCATTATAAAAGATTATCAAAGTGACGGTAATAAAGTCATGATGGTCGGAGACGGTATCAATGACGCACCAAGTCTTATAAGAGCAGATATTGGTATTGCAATTGGCGCAGGAACGGATGTAGCAGTTGAGTCAGCTGATATTATACTCGTTAAAAGTAATCCATCAGATATTATCCATTTCTTGACCCTCTCAAATAATACTATGAGAAAAATGGTGCAAAACTTATGGTGGGGTGCAGGTTATAATATTGTTGCTGTACCTTTAGCAGCCGGTGTTTTAGCATTTATTGGTTTGATTTTATCACCTGCAATAGGTGCTATTTTAATGTCATTAAGTACGATTATCGTTGCAATTAATGCCTTTACATTAAAATTAAAATAAAAGATAGGAGTTTTATTATGATTAAAAAATTATTTTTTATGATATTAGGATCATTACTAATATTATCAGCTTGCTCCAATAATGATGAAAAAGATAAAGACACTAATGACCAAAAAAGTGAGAGCCATATGAAGCATAATGATGAAAGTAAAGTTCCTGAAGGTATGAAATCGACTAATGAGGGTGAATTTAAAGTAGGAGATAAAGTAACGATTACAGCAGGGCATATGCCAGGTATGAAAGGTGCAGAAGCTACTGTAAAAGGTGCGTATAAAACATATGCTTATGTTGTAAGTTATAAACCCACAAATGGAAATGAAAAAGTAAACAATCATAAATGGGTCGTAAACGAAGAGATCAAAGATGCACCTAAAGATGGATTTAGTAAGGGCGATACTGTTAAATTAGAAGCAAGTCATATGTCTGGTATGAAAGGTGCTACAGCCAATATAGATAACGTGAAAAAGACTACTGTTTACGTAGTTGATTACAAATCCAAAGATAATGGTAAAATCATTAAAAATCATAAATGGATGACAGGAAATGAACTGAAAGCACGATAAAAATCTAGTTCTAGATTGAGAAATAAATAGATATAAAGATATCCTCCTTAATCAATAATTTAAATAACTTATTATTGTTAAGGAGGATATTTTTTAGTGTGTAAATTAAAAAGAATTTTAGAAGAATAACATTTATCAAAAAACTGTTCATTACCTTATTAAATGAAATTATATAATTAAAAACCGCATCATTAACCGATACGCAGAAGCATATCACAAATAAAACTAAAAATATGAGTAAGTAGATGAAGAGTGTAAATCAGATTAATTAATAATAATGAATCAAATCTAAAGAGAATAGAGACTAATTCTTCATTAGTTTAAATATAGTAATTTGTCGGAAATAGGTATAAAAAAATTAAAATTAGAAAGGGTAATAGTGTCATAAGAATAAAGCTTAATAAACTCCACCGATTATTAGACGTTTCAGATGATTTATTGTATTTATCTCAAAGAGATAACGAAAAAGAAGATGAGGACAACATGGACTCTAATTATGAATTGAAAAAACTAAAACGTATTATATCTAATATGGAAGATGAAACGATCACAACATCTTGTTGTCTATATGTTATATAAATATTTTAGAAAAGCGGAATATATTTGCTTTAGTTTAAAAAGTATAGTAACAAAATACTCTGTAGCTTACCCTGTTCCTATATGTGAGGGAGTCTTTTTTATGTATAATTTAAAATGAACGAATTAATTCAAATATTGATAGACAGATACATTACTGGTTATGCAACTCATAAAGTAACAGGAATTAGACAATATGTTATATCAGAACTTAGAACAGGTAAAAGCAATTTAAATAACTTGTCTCTTAATTAGGTCGAGAAGTTATAATATTTTAAAGAAAGTATTTAAAGCCATAGTATGATTAAGACATTCCAAAAGTCTTTGGTATGTCAAAAAAAACTTAGACAGAATTCATAAGTTTATAAGAGGTTGGTGTTTGATAATTTAATCCTGCATGTAATCTTTCATTGTTATACCAATTTATATACAATTTTAATTCAATCTCTAATTGTTCTATCGTATAGAATCTAGTAGTATTTATGAATTCTGTCTTTACTGCTTTAAATATTGTTTCTGCTACTGCGTTATCATATGGATTTCCCTTACGGCTTAAAGAACGGTTAATATTGAATACATCAATTACTTTATCGATTAATTGATTATCAAATTCTCGTCCTCTATCTGTATGGATATAGCTTATATTAAATAGATTTGTTTCTATACTTGCTAATGCTTTGAATACTAAGTCAGCGTTTTTGCGTTGTCCTACACTATAGCCTATAATCTCACGATTATATAAATCACTAAATAAGCATACATAATGCCATCTATTGTCCACACGGACATAAGTTAAATCTGAAACAATGTATTTATACTGTTTATGTTTTTTAAAGTTACGATTTAAATGATTCTTGGTAGTAGATTGCTTTACCTTGCTTGATGTTACTTTAAATTTCATCTTTGTATAAGTAGAAACTAAGTTTCTTTGTTTCATCAATACACCAATCTTACGCCTAGACACATATAGTCCTCGTTTCGTTAAAGCAATCTTTATTTTACGTGTACCGTAACAACGTCTATTAGAGATGAATATATCTTCAATTTCATCTGCTAATATCTCATCATTGTTTTCTTTATTAACTTTATGTTGGTTATTTTGGTGGTAATAGTAGGTACTTCTTGGCATTTGTAGGACTTTGCACATTGCTGATACTGAATATTTGTGAGTATTCTCATTTATCACATCTATTTTCGTCCGATTATCAGCGCGGCTTGCTTTAAAATATCGTTTTCCATTTTTAGCTGTTTATTTTCTTTTTCTAGTTCCATCATTTTCTTTTGTTCTTTTGTAAGATTATCTTTGTGCTCAAAAGAACCAGAGGTTTTTGCTTGTTGAACCCATCTATCTAATACAGATGGGGTTAAATCATATTCTCTAATAATTTCAGATCTTGGTTTTTCATTAAGATATAAATCAACCATTTGCTGTTTGAATTCATTACTGTATTCTCTACGCTCTCTTCTCATAAAAAGACCACCTACTTTCTTAATTTTAACAATACTTCTCTTTAAAGAAGTTGTCCAATTAAGTGTAGACGGTCCAATTGAGCGTGGCATCATAATAAGGACTTTGTCGCCTTTTTGAAGACCTTGAGCTTTAAAGATGTTGCCCACTTTATTTGAATTTTGGATGAGTTTAGCATACGTAATTGTTTGTACGTTGCCATCGACATCTTCAAATATAATGGCTTCTTTCGTTTCATCTACTGCATGTCTTTCGATTCCATTAACAATATTGTATGTTTCTGGTGCTATTAAGTCTGATCTATTCATGTTAATCTCCTCGTTTTGTTTAATATATTGTTTTATTTTAACAGTGAATAATCATTAATACGAATAAATGAAACTATAGAATACTTTAAATAGTCAAACTATTGACATTTGATAAAAAAAAATATATGTTATTAAAGTATATAAAAAATTCATAGCATCTAAACTTTAGCAAGTGGCTAATCGATATTGGCTAATTGAAAAAGTAAAAACGGTGCAATGACTCACAATAAAAATTTCAAAAAGATTACATATAAATAATAAGGAAGCAATTAAAATAACGGTAAGCGTTAGTTTGATTGAAGCCGACAATTAAAGCAAATCTGCACGAGAGGTTTGTTTTAAATTGTCGGCTTTTTTTATTGCTTTTAACAGAAAAGGAGCAACCGACATGATAGGTTTATTAGTATTATTTTTTATTTCAATTGGATTGGCGCTTATAAGTAGCATCATATATTTAGTGCCAAAAGTGGCAAAGGCATATATTAATGTTCACTTAGTAATTGCATTTATACCAGTGCTTATCTCATTAATTGGGTTGTGTATGACAAGCGGAAATGTATATATAGGATTTTGGCATTTAGATAAATTGTCATGGTTGCTCGCACTCTTTATTTTGAGTATTGGTCTTATTATTCAAAGGTTTTCCGTACGTTATTTAGATGGAGATGCACAGTATCGTAAATATTTTTCATTATTTACATTTATGACGGTATTTGCTTCAGTTGGTTGGTTAAGTAATGATTTAAGATTAATGGCGATATTATGGGGGTTAACATTATTTTGTTTAACGCGTTTAATCGGTTTAAACAAACAATGGCACATTACGAAACGTTTAGCGAAAAGTACTAGCATGATCTTTATCGTTAGTTGGATTGCTTTAGTAATAGCGATTATACTGACATACAATGTAACGGGTGAATGGCAACAGTCTACTATATTTAGTGAAAGCCATCTTGACCAATTTGATTCGTGGCAAGGTGTGGTTATTCAGTTGATGTTAGTGATATCGGTCATCATTCCAGCAGCTCAGTGGCCATTTCATAGATGGCTAATAGAATCTGTAGCGGCACCAACTCCTGTTTCAGCGATTATGCATGCCGGTATTGTAAATGTAGGTGGTGTTATTTTAACGAGATTTGCACCGATTTTTACAAATGAATGGATAATTGGGTTACTTATCATTATCGCAACGATTTCTGTATTGATGGGAGCAGGCATTAGTTTAGTACATGTGGATTACAAAAGGCAGTTAGTAGGTTCAACGATTGGACAGATGGGCTTTATGCTTATCCAATGTGCTTTAGGTGTTTATTCAGCAGCTATCGTTCATCTTATGTTACATGGATTATTTAAAGCGACATTATTTTTACGTTCTGGTTCTGCTGTAAGAACTTTTGATATGCCTTCAAGAATGAATGAAAGTGTGTCATATATATGGGTTCTAGTTGGTCGATTATTATCAATTATGATTGGTATTATCTTTTGGCTTATGGATCCGACAAGTAGTTACCAAATCATTAGTGCGCTTATTTTAGCTTGGTCATTATCTGTTTCATGGACACAACTAGTCGCATATGGTGAGGGCAAGTTAGGTAGAATCATTGGATTATTAGCACTTTTAATTGTTGGTTTATCTTACTTTGGTGTACATCATTTATTCCATGATTTGTTACATCAATACGCTACAAATGTGAATCATACACCTATATTTGCAGTCATTATCATGATTGTATTGCTTTTAATAGGAAGTGCACTGAACTTGTGGGTTGCAAGAAATCATTCATCTAAAATTGTCACGATTATATATTTATGGATTGTACATTTAGGTGAATCAAATGTGCAAAATATTGAAACGCATCCACGCTATTTGAAAAATCATACGTTTAAAGGAGGTTATCAACATGACGCAAACAATTGAATTACAAAATGACATCACATATTCAATTAAAGAGGCGAGTCGTGTCATAACACCACTTTCTCCTATTAATATATTTGCAGCAAGAAATCCTTGGGTGGGTTTAGAAGATCGTACTTTTGAAGATGTCGCGAGATGGTTTCAAAAGGTACAGAATGTCGATTTGTATCCGAACGAAAGTTTATTATTTGCTGCAATCGAAAATGGAGAAATTAAACAAGAATATATAGAAGAACGGTTATCGGCATGGCTATCGAATGATAATACGCCATTAAATAAAGTGATGTTAAGAGAATACGCTGAAAGTATCTTGTTTAATAGAACTCACAAAGTAAATCTTAATGAACAAGATCAAAAGCAATTAAGAACGTCATTAGAAAATGTTGAACTGAGTAAACAAAAAGATGTTGACATTATTTTAAGTACGCGTATTGAACAATATTCTGGACAGGCATATTTAGATAAGTTGGATGCACAAATGATTAAGTGGAGTAAATTATATCTTGATGATAATCAATCAGGATGGGCAATCCATAAAGATGGTAAAGGTTTCTTTAAAAATTGGAAAAGGTTAGCTCATTTGGATCCCGCTTTATCGAAAGCAGAGAGACATAAAATAAAAATGCTACCATCAACATCTATTGAAACAATAGAAAGCTGTTTAGACAAACTAGGTATATCAGAAGTACAAGTACAAACATATCTTGAAATACACTTGTTGGCTTTACCAGGGTGGGCAGGTATGATGCTTTGGAAAGACGAACGTTTAAACTTGCTGACAGATTATTTAGCCATAAGATTGGCTTTGGAATGGACATTGATGAGTGAGAAAGCTCAAGAGCAACAACATACTGCAGAAGATATGTCTCAAGTGCTATCTTGGTTTGAAAGTGGAATCTTAACGTTGGAAAATTGGTTCGCATTATCTCAAGGTGAACGAGAAGATTATGTAACATTTGCGCATCAATTTGATCGCATTACACAACATAAATTATTGCTAGAAGCTTGGGAAGATACGTATGAGTCGCAATTACAAAGTGAAATTCAATCTCATATCCCTCATGAAGAGGATAAAGCATTTGTCGAGGCACAGCTTGCTTTTTGTATTGATACACGGTCGGAACCTTTTAGAAGGCAATTAGAAATGGAAGGTCCTTTCGAAACGATCGGTATCGCTGGATTCTTTGGCTTACCAATTGAAAAGTGTGAACTCGGACATCAACATACACATAATGCTTTACCAGTTATGAATAAACCGCAACATAAGATTTATGAATATGAAGATGCTCCCCAATCCAATCATTACGTTGAAAAGAAAAAAAGTATTTCGTCAATATTTTATACATTTAAAAAAATGAAACAAAATGTATTACCAAGTTTATTGCTTCCAGAATTAACAGGTTCATGGCTAAGCGTACAAACGATTGCGAGAAGCTTTATGCCTAAACGTACTGGTGATTTGGTCAATCGATTTAATAAAAATCTTATGAATAAGCCGGAAACGAAACTTTCTATAGATCATGCGTCAAATCGGTTTGGTGATTTACCTATTGGGTTTACGAAACATGAACAGCTTACTTACGTAAGAGAAGCATTGAAATTAATGGATTTAACGGAAGATTTTGCGCCATTAGTTGTCATTTGCGGACATGGTAGTCATAGTGCAAACAACCCTTATGCAGCTTCATTAGATTGTGGCGCGTGTGGTGGATCAGCGAGTGGTTTTAATGGGAAAGTATTAGCGACTTTATGTAATTTGCCTGAAGTTAGAGAAGGACTCAAAAGCAATAACATTATAATTCCGGAAGATACAGTATTTGTTGCTGCTGAACATAGCACGACAACAGATCAATTAGAATGGCTTTATGTACCCGAACTCTCGAATCAAGCTGAGCGTGCTTTAGAAAAATTAAAATCAGCTTTGCCTAAAGCTAGTCAAGAAGCAAATCGTTTAAGACTTGAAGATATTCCGGGCATGGAACATTCAAATGCACAATCCATAACTAAAGCAGAACAGTTAGCAAGTGACTGGAGTGAAATCCGACCAGAATGGGGATTAGCTAGAAATGCAACGTTTGTTATTGGTAAGAGAACATTAACAGAGCAATCTCAATTAAATGGTCGTGCATTCCTGCATAATTATGACTGGACGAAAGATCATGACGGTGAAATTTTAAATACGATTTTAAGTGGGCCAGCGACAGTTGCTCAATGGATTAACTTACAATATTATGCTTCAACTGTTGCACCTTACTATTACGGAAGCGGCAATAAAATCACACAAACGGTGACGAGCGGCATTGGTGTCATGCAAGGAAATGGTAGTGATTTACTGACAGGTTTACCTTGGCAATCAGTTATGAAAGCTGATGGGGAATATTATCATGCACCGATTCGATTATTAGTTGTGATACAAGCGCCGAATGATTACATTCGTAAATTGCTCAATGAAAATACTGCGCTTAACACAAAAGTAAAAAATGATTGGTTATTGCTATCAAGTATAGATGAAAATGGTGAATGGCATAAATGGTAAATAAATGAGCGGGACAACAATTTATGTCCTAGACTCGAGAGGATGTATAATATGAATGATGAAAAAAATATACTCATACTATCTGATCTAAATTCACATCTAGAAAGCCAACTTGTTGAATCTTTAAATTTCAACCCTAATCATGTTATGTCGATACAAAGCTATCAAGCAGAAATTTCGCATGCATATGGTGATGTGATGCGGTCAATTATTATCGCGATTTATGAATATGATATAGAGAATATTTATATCATTAGAAAGTCAGACGATAAACAGGTTATCGCATTACCTGAAAGTATCCAAAGTCATACAGAAAAAATTAAAACACTCGATTACTTGTTTAATAACTGTAAGCCTGAGTTTAGTAGTGACAATATTCATGAATGGTTAAATGGTGAAAGTAATATTCACCAAAGTATTAAACAAAGTATTGATCAAGTTTCTAATCATCCACTTATACCACCTGGTATTACAATAAACGGTATGACCATTAATCAAAGCAATATTGAAACTATTGCTGAACATTTAACATAAAGCAAAATAAGCATTAAGGAGAGACAAATATGGAAATGACAAAAGGAGCATGTGAATCAAAAATTAGTAAAGCCATTACACAATGGGAAAAAGAATATTTAGGTAGAGGATCTCTATCTGTAAAGACAGATATTATTAGAGATATGATTATTGTTGATTTACAAGGTGTGCTTACACCTGCAGAGTATAGCGTTTGTAAAACGCAAGAAGGTTTACTGAGTATAAAACGTACACGTTCAAAATTAGTAGAATCAGATATGGATTATTTATATCAAATGATATTTGAAATTACACAACAAGACGTCAAAAGTTTCCATACAGATTTAAGTTCACGAACAGGTGAACGTATGATGATTTTTAAAATGCATCATAATATAGAAGAACAATTTAATAAATAATTGCCAGATATCTATAATGAAAACCTTTTAAAATTAAGTAGCAAAGAATAATCATAATTTTAATAAAAGTTAATTAAAAATTTACATTAGCTTAACAATTATAGTTTATTATTCACAATGGTTACAATAACTTTAAAGAGGTGTGTTATGGAACTCTCGGCTTTACAAATGATTTTTACATTCATCGGTGGATTAGGTATCTTCCTATACGGGATTAAACAAATGGGAGATGGATTACAAGCAGCAGCAGGAGATAGATTAAGAGGTATATTAAATAGATTTACAAGTAATCCTATTATGGGTGTACTTGCAGGTATGATTGTGACAATTTTAATACAAAGTAGCTCAGGAACAACGGTTATCACAATTGGACTCGTAAGTGCTGGATTTATGACGATGCGACAAGCAATAGGTGTTGTCATGGGTGCCAATATCGGTACGACTATCACAGCATTTATTATTGGGATTAACATTGGTGAATATGCTTTACCAATACTAGCATTAGGTGCATTTTTAATTTTCTTCATTCAAAAAAGAAAAGTTAAAAATATCGGTATGATTTTCTTCGGATTTGGATCACTATTCTATGGTCTAGAATTAATGAGTGGTGCGGTAAAACCACTTGCTAATTTAGAAGGCTTTAAACAAATTATGTTAGATATGTCTTCTACTCCGATATTAGGTGTACTTGCAGGTACATTTGTGACGTTAATCGTTCAAAGTTCAAGTGCAACGATTGGCATTTTACAAGGATTCTATGCCAATGATTTAGTTTCATTGCATGGTGCATTACCAATCTTATTAGGAGACAATATTGGAACGACAATTACAGCTGTATTAGCAAGTTTAGCTGGCTCTATCGCTGCTAAGCGTGTTGCGATGGCGCATGTTATGTTTAATGTTATCGGTGCAGCAGTATTTCTATTAATATTACCATTCTACGAAATGACAATGGAATGGATTCAACACGCTATGAATTTAAATCCAAAAATGGTTATAGCATTTGCACACGGAACATTCAATGTAACAAATACACTTATACAGTTACCATTCATCTTCGCACTAGCTTGGATTGTAACGAAAATCATTCCTAGTGAAGATGTAAATGAAAAATATAAACCGAAATATCTTGATAATAATTTAATTAATCGAGCGCCTAGTATCGCACTTCAAGAAGCTCAAGATGAAATTCAAAATATCGGTAAAATGACTGTTTCAATGTTGAATAATGTTGAAAATATTGATGAAAAAGCAATTAAAAAGCAATTAAAAAGCATAAAGATAAACACCTTGCAGTAGATAATATGTATGATAATGTTCGTCAATATTTAAATAAATTATCTGAGAAAAAACTATCAGCTAAAGATGCTGAAAGGCTATCTGTTTTATATGATGTTAATAGAACAATATTGAAAGTATCAACCTTAACAGAATCATACTTAGAAGAATTGCAGAAAAAACAATCAGCTGATATTCAAATTTCATCAAAAGCAGAAGAAAGCATTGAACGATTATATGATCATGTAAAAATTTCATATGAAAAAACGTTTGAAGTATTTGATGTTTATGACAATCTGAAAAAAGACGAAGTTGTTAAACGAAGCCAAGATTCATATGTACTAGAGCATGACTTACGTAAAAAACATATCAAGAGATTAAGCTCTGGAGAATGTTCACCAGAAGGTAGCCTTGTATATATCGACATGATATCAATCCTTGAAAGAATTGGTTACCACTCACGAAATATATCAGAATCCATGATTAACCTCGGAGAACATTCATACACACAAACAACTGAAGTGAAAATATAAATAAGTACCACCTCATTTCGCTGATTTAATCAGGTATAAATGAGGTGGTATTTTTATAATCTGCGATTTTGGTCTTGGCCTTTTATTTTAAATAATTTAGTTGTTTTTCTATTTATCATACTGAAAATATTTTTAAGTTATGAAAATATATTCAGATGTAAAATATAAGTGTCTTTACAAGTGTTATTCGTTGGTGTTTATTGTTTTTTATTTTAACATAGTTATATAAACAAAAATGTAAGCGATTGCTTAATGTTATTAACTGTCGCATAAATACATAAAAGGGGTTGTACATATGAGTTTGAATGTAGGAATTATTGGTTGTGGTGGTATTGCGAATGGCAAGCATTTACCGAGTTTACAAAAAATAAATGAAGTGAACATTGTTGCTTTTTGTGATATCGATATTGAAAAAGCACAAGTGGCAGCTAAGGAATATGGTACGGAGAATGCGAAAGTTTATGAAGATTACCAATCACTCTTAAAGGATGATGCTATTGATGTCATTCATGTATGTACACCGAACAGTTCTCATAAGGAATTAACGGTTGCGTCATTAGATGCAGGTAAACATGTTATGTGTGAAAAACCTATGGCTAAGACGACAGAAGAGGCTCAAGAAATGATTGAAGCGGCTAAAGGTAATGGTAAGAAACTTACGATTGGTTATCAAAATAGATTTAGACCTGACAGTCAATATTTACATAAAGCGACAGAGCGTGGTGATTTAGGGGATATTTATTTTGGGAAAGCACATGCTATTCGTCGTAGAGCAGTGCCGACTTGGGGTGTCTTCTTAGACGAAGAACAACAAGGTGGCGGTCCTTTAATTGATATTGGGACACATGCACTCGATTTAACATTATGGATGATGGATAATTACGAACCAGAATCAGTAATGGGTTCAACTTTCCATAAGTTAGGTAAGAAAGAAAATGCAGCTAATGCATGGGGACCATGGGAACCTGAAAAGTTCAAAGTAGAGGACTCAGCTTTCGGTTTTATTAAGATGAAAAATGGTGCGACAATCATGCTTGAATCAAGTTGGGCGTTAAACTCTTTAGAAGTAAATGAAGCAAAATGTTCATTATCTGGTACTGAAGGTGGTGCCGATATGAAAGATGGGTTAAGAATCCACGGAGAAGACTTTGGTTCTTTATATACAACGCAAGTAGAACTTGAAAATAAAGGCGTTGACTTTTATGAAGGTGAAAAAGTAGATGAAGCTGAAGTAGAGGCACGTAGTTGGATTGACAGTATTCTTAATGATACAGATCCTGTCGTGAAACCAGAACAAGCAATTGTAATTACACAAATATTAGAAGCACTTTATGAATCAGCTAAGACTGGTAAAGCAGTATATTTTGACTAAAAAGGGGTTTTATTAATGAACATAACAGTATGGAATGAATATAGACACGAAGTAGAAAGTGAAGAAATAAAAGCAGTTTATCCTAATGGCATTCACAATGTTATTGCTGAATTCTTAGGCGAAGAACATGAGGTTAAAACAGCAACATTAGATGAAGCAGAACACGGATTAACGGATGAAGTATTAGCTGAGACTGATGTCTTGTTATGGTGGGGTCATAAAGCACATGATGAAGTGAAAGATGAAATCGTCGAAAAAGTAAAAGCATGTGTACTAGATGGTATGGGTCTTATCGTGTTACATTCTGGACATTTCTCTAAAATATTCAAAAGTTTGATGGGTACGACATGTGATTTAAAATGGCGCGAAGCAGATGATAGAGAGCGACTTTGGGTAGTTGATCCAACTCATCCAATTACGGATGGATTAGGGCAATATATTGAATTAGAAAAAGAAGAAATGTACGGCGAACACTTTGATATACCGGCACCAGATGAAACAGTATTTATCAGTTGGTTTGAAGGTGGAGAAGTGTTTAGAAGTGGTGCAACATTTAAGCGCGGAAACGGAAAGATTTTTTATTTTAGACCGGGACACGAAAGTTACCCTACTTATTATAATGAAGAAATTCAACAAGTTATTAAAAATGCTGTTAAGTGGGCGAAAAATGATCGCACACCAAAACATCAATATGGTAATGCACAACCTTTAGAAGAAATTAGTAAGAAATAAAATAGGAGATTATATTTATGGATAAACTTAAACTAGGTGTTATAGGTGTCGGCGGTATCGCACAAAACAGACATATACCAGCTTTACAAAAATTAAATCACTTAGCTGAAATTGTGGGTGTACAAGATATTAATCAAGAACTCGCTAAAAAAGTATCATCACAATTTCAAATTCCAAATGTCTTTTCAGAATATGAGGAGATGTTTAAAAGTGTAGATGCAGTCGTCATATGTACACCAAATAAATTTCATGCAGAAATAACAGTTGCAGCGTTAAATGCAGGTGTACATGTATTTTGTGAGAAACCAATGGCTATGAATCGCAAAGAATGTGATGCAATGATTGAAGCGGCAAATCAATCTGGTAAAGTGCTCGCAATAGGCTATCATTATCGCTTTACAGATGCCGCAATAACAGCTCGTCGTGCAATTGATGAAGGTGTTGTAGGTGATGCACTTGTAACGAGAGTACAAGCATTGCGTCGGAGAAAAGTGCCAGGTTGGGGTGTGTTTACAAATAAACAACTTCAAGGTGGAGGCAGTCTAATTGATTACGGATGCCATTTATTAGACCTTGCTTAATGGTTACAAACTGATGCGAAACCAGTCGAATTATTAGGTAAGACATACAACCGTTTAAGTCAGACACCTAATCAAATCAATGATTGGGGAACGTTTGATCATGAAACGTTTGAAGTAGATGACCATGTATCTTCATTTATAACATTTGAAGACGGTTCAACGATGCAGTTTGAATGCTCATGGTCTGCGAATATTAAAGAAGATAAAATTCACTTAAGTATGTCTGGTGTAGATGGTGGCATTAACCTTTATCCATTTGAAATTTATCAACCTCGATTTGGTACATTTTTCAACGAACAAGCATATGCTGAACATAATGAAAATATTGCTGCAGAACGTCAGACTTTAAACTTTGTGAACAGTTGCTTAGGACTAGAGTCGTTGGTCGTGAAACCTGAAGAAGCTAGACGCGTGAGTGCATTAATAGATGCAATTTATGAAAGTAGTGAACAAGGAACGAGTGTTAAAATAAAATAAGGGGTGTTACATATGAAAATTGGTGTATTTACAGTACTTTTTCAAGATAAAACGTTTGAAGAAATGTTAGATCATGTTGCAGAATCTGGATTGAAAATGGTCGAAATCGGTACAGGTGGGAATCCGGGTAACCATTTTTGTAATGTAGATGAATTGTTAGAAGATGAAAGTAAAAGACAAGCATTTATGGATGCTATCAAGAAACGTGGATTAGAAATCAGTGCATTCAGTTGTCATGACAATCCTGTTTCACCAGATAAAGAACATGCTAAACAAGCACATGAAACATTTATTAAATCGGTGAAATTAGCTTCGATTCTAGGTGTCCCAGTTGTTAATACATTTTCAGGTATACCAGGTTCAGATGAAGATGCTAAACATCCAAACTGGCCAGTAACACCGTGGCCAACAGCTTACTCAGAAATATTAGAGTGGCAATGGGAGAAGAAGTTAATACCTTATTGGAAAGAAGCGGCGCAGTTTGCTAAAGATCATAACGTTAAAATAGGGATTGAACTACACGCTGGATTCTCAGTACATACACCACATACACTTTTAAAACTTAGAGAAGCGACAAACGATGCGATTGGTGCGAACTTAGATCCAAGTCATTTATGGTGGCAAGGCATTGACCCGATAGCAGCCATTAAAATATTAGGTAAAGCTGGTGCGATTCATCATTTTCATGCAAAAGATACTTATATCGACCAAGAAAATGTCAATATGTACGGATTAACAGATATGCAACCGTATAGTTCAGTTCAATCAAGAGCTTGGACATTCAGAACAGTTGGTTATGGACATAGCCCACAAGTATGGGGAGATATTATTAGTGCGTTGAGAATCAATGGATATGATTATGTCGTGAGTATAGAACATGAAGACCCAATCATGTCAGTAGAAGAAGGATTCCAAAAAGCAGCACATAATTTACAAACAGTGAATATAAACGAATCATTAGATAATATATGGTGGGCATGAAGAAAACCATGGTTTCAGCTTGAGGGCACTGCACCCTTACTAAGGGAGCTCAATAAAAACACTATTTTCTAGGCTGCTAATTTCCTATATTCTATAGGGGATAAGTAGCCTAGTTTTTGTTGAATTCTAACTTTATTATAGTTTTCAATGTAATTTTCGACAATATCTATTACAATAGTATTAGAGCTTCTAAGCTCACTGTTTAAGTAGAATGTTTCACACTTTAGAGAGGCATGAAAACATTCTATTGGGGCATTATCAGCTGGCGTTCCCTTACGGGACATGCTTCTGGTAATGCCTTTTTCTGTACATAGGGCATAGTATTCATAAGAAGTATACACACTTCCTTGATCACTATGTAATATAGCTCCTGGTTCCAATTGAAGTTGTTTTAATGTCTCATTTACTAATTCTTGATTTTGGTTTTTACCAATTTTATATGCCACAATTTCACCATTGTAAGCATCCATGATAGATGAAAGATACAACATTGTATTCCCGAAGGGTAAATAAGTGATATCTGTTAAAAGTACTTCTAAAGGTTTCTCTGCTTTGAAATTTCTATTCAATAGATTATGTGTCTTATAATATGGGTTTCCTGGTCTTTTCGATTTCTTCACGCGTACTTTACAATTTAATTTATGTTTTTGCATAATCCTTTGTACTTTCTTGTGATTAATTTTTTTATTATTTTTTCTATTTAACAAGGCAGTTATTTTTCTATAACCATATGTAAAACGATGTTTCTTACATAGTTCTATAATTTCTCGTTCATCCTCAGATATACTGAAATCTTTGTTTTTCCATCTGTAATAATTTGATTTTGGAATATCTAAAGCTTCTAAAATGACTTTCACTGTATATTTAGATTTCAATTCATTTACTAATTCAACAACTACTTCTGGGACCACTTCCTTTCCAATTCCTTGTACTTTTTTAAAATTTCATTTTCTACTTCTTTGCGCTTTAATTCAATTTTTAGTGTTTCAACAGTGCTAAATTCTTCATTTCCTTTTCCATAGGAATATTGTTTACCTACTTGTTGATTGAATCTATGTGTTTCCCCATTTCTATACCATTTCCACCACACTTTAACTTGAGATTCATTTTTAATATTTAAAGCATCCATTATTTCTCTTGCGCTATATCCTTTAAGTTTCATTTCTACTACTTTATATTTTGTTTCAACTGAATATGCCACTCTTTTCATAGAAAAAACACCTCCGTATAAATTCATTTTAATATGAATTCAACGAAAGTGTTTTTATTTTACTCCCACATCCTGGGGTTAGTGCAAAAGGGGAAAATCATTTTTTTATTAAATCCTAGATTCCTTACCATCGCTAATACAATGGGCGTTAAGATTAAAGCTGCACCATCATTGGCGAAAAATGCTGCTACAACTGACCCTAATAACATAATAAAAACAAACATTTTTAAGCCGTTACCGTTTGACGCTTTGACCATATGTATCGCGGACCATTCAAAAAATCCAATTTCATCTAATATTAATGAAATAAGAATAACAGCTACAAAGGTTAAAGTAGCATTCCAAACAATGCCTGTTACTTCTATTACATCTGAAAAACTTACGACCCCTATAATAATCGCAACGACAGCTCCAATTAAAGCTGTAATACCAATATCTAAACCTTTTGGTTGCCAAATTACAAAGGTTAAAGTTAAAAGAAAAATAGCAATAGCAAAAATTGTCATTAACATTCACCTGATTTCATACTTTTACACAGGCAACGTTGATTAGATGTATTAATAACTTTTAAATTTTGAGTAATATCATCTAAAATAGCGTGATTAAGTTGATACATGTGTTTATTACCATTTTTTCGAGTAGTAACTAAATTGTTATCTATTAATGACTTCATGTGATGACTGAGGGTAGGTTGTGAGAATTGAAAGTGTTCTAACAACTCACAAGCACATAACTCACCACAAGATAATAAATCTAGTATTTCCAATCTACTTGGATCAGAGAAAATTTTGAATATTGATGATAGTTCTTTATAAGACATAAATATACCTCCTAGACATTACATAGACTATCATCTATATTGACTTTTGCCTATGTAATATATTCTAGTGGCTAAATAGAGTTTGAAAATGAGATAACTAAAGAAATATAAAAAGAGTTCCATAATATATTCAAGAAAATCTTGTATCCGAAGATATGGCTGAACACAAATAGATACATAATAAATTTATTATAAAAAAATAAAATAATATGATTATTTGAAATTAGAAAAAACGCATAAAGTTAGTTAATGATAAGCATAACATTTCTCAGGTATTATAAAGTTAATTTAAAAAATAATGATTAAATTAGATACTATTCCAATCACTATGTGCAGTAATAGTGAAAATCTCTTAGCTCTAACGAATCATTATAAATTTTATTTGTTTGAGTAAGGCTGAAACTGACATTAAGTTAAAAAATGGAATCGTTTTAATTAATTTATAAGGTTAAATGCTATTACCTAAATATTTGTTAGCGAATATTTAAAAAGGGTATTTACTCTATAGTATGAAAAAGAGAAAAAAATAAATATGTAGAAAATCAATGATTTAATAAGAATAACCCAAACTATTTAAAGTAAGAACTATAATTTAAAAGTTGAAAGGAATGAATGTTATGGCGCGTATATTATTAACAGGTGCTTCTGGATACATTGGAAGTAATTTGATGAAAAAATTAAAAGTTGAAAATGAAATAATTGCTATTTCAAGAAATATAGAAAATAAAGTAGATGAGAAAAATGTAACTTGGAAGAAAGCAGATATATTTTCATTAATTGATGTTGAAAATGTTATGAAAGATATTGATATTGCTATTTACTTAGTCCATTCAATGATGCCGAATTCTAAGCTTACACAAGCTAAATTTGAAGATATGGATTTTTTATTAGCTGATAATTTTGGAAGAGCTGCTAAAAAAGAAGGTGTTAAGCACATTATTTATATGAGTGGTCTAATACCAAAAGAGGATAATCTTTCTCGACATTTAGAGAGTCGATTAGAATGTGAAAAAGTACTTGGTTCATATGGAGTGCCAGTCAGTACACTTAGAGCAGGTTTAATAGTTGGATCGAACGGCTCTTCATATCCAATTTTAAAAAAATTGACACAACGATTACCATTATTGTTGTTACCTAAATGGGCAAATAATATTACACATCCTATCTATATTGATGATGTCATAAATTCAATTACTAAAGTCGTATCAAGAAGGCCTAAACTAAATGAATCAATTGATGTTGGTGGTCCAGATGAGTTGACATATAAGGATTTATTTAAGCAAACGGCTAGTGTTTTAAATAAAAAAATGCCAATGTTTAATTTGCCGATTATACCTTTGATTCTCTCTAAATACTGGATAAGACTTATTAGCGGTGAAAAGAAAGAAATTGTGTATCCTCTTATGGACAGTTTAGTTCATAATATGAGAATGGATAATAAAAATTATATAGAAGGAATATCCGATGGGAAAACTACATTTAAAGAAAGTGTTAAATTAGCATTAAAAAATGAATCATCGAGTAAGAAAAAGAAAAACAAAAGTAAAACGATAAAAAATGTGAAATCTGTTCAAAGGTTTCGAATACCTACTCATATGACTATAGAAGATATAGCAAATGATTATATGGAATGGTTAAATAATCTTAATAATAAAATAATCTCTACTAAATACATTAACGGTAGATACATGATTTCACTTTTTCCTATAAAGAACCCTATATTAATATTAGAAAAGTCGGACTCCCGTTCAGATGTAAATAGGCAACTTCTCTATATAACTGGGGGAGGATTTTCAAAAAATAAAAATAAAGGTAGAGCGAGAATGGAGTTTCGTAGAGTACTAAATAAAAATGAATGTATAGTAGCTATTCATGAATATGAACCTACACTTCCATGGATTATTTATAAACTAACGCAAGCAAGAATACACTTATACGTTATGACTTTATACAATATACATCTAAAATCAATAGAATATAAAGTTAATAAATTGAATTTAGATAAGATTTAATATCTTTGAATCATAGTGAATATTCAAGGGGGGATATACATGAAAATCTATATTACATTCTTAAAAATTTTAAGGTTTTTTATAAAACAATTTTTAAAAATTTATTGGACTATATGCGGAATAGTATCTTACGTTTTGATTAAATATAAAAAAAATTAACCTAATACTATGTTTAAAGTTGTTATTAAAGGGTAATATAGGATTAAGAGACTAGAGCTCTTGTCATATTAAGTGAAAGCGAGTTGAAGGATTAATTCCTTGCTCGCTTTTTATAAAACTAAATAAATGAAAATTACTTATTTAGCGGACTTTAATATAAAAAATCTATTTAAAGTGTTTTAATTTAAAAAAACAGTTTTCAATAAAATAACACCCCACTAATCAGTGAGGTGAAAAGGATTTTCTAAATATGTGTTGAATAGATAAAAGATATAAAACATTCAATCTAAATATATTATATATCAAAAAAAGATAAATTTAAATAAAATCAGCCTATTTTTTACATAAAATACTATATTAATATTTAAATGGAAATAGACTTTAAATTATATATTGAAAATGTTTTTGATAGAAAAATAACATGACTAATAGAGATGTGCAACCTCTAGAGATAAAAGCAAGTTACTCTAAAAAAGGAGAATAAATATGAATGTAATTGAAACAATAAAAACAATCATAAAAGTGATAACACCAATTATCGGTGGTAAATTTATAGGTAAATTTGCAGTGAAAAACGCGAGAAAAGATTATAAAAATAATGTTAGACCACCTTTTTCACCCCCCGGCTATGTCTTTCCAATTGTGTGGCCAATATTTTATACAACGATGGGCGTAGCTTATGCATTAGTGACTAATAAATCTACTAGTAAGGATTTGAAAGGTGCTTATTACACGCAATTAAGCCTGAATTATCTATGGTCGATATTATACTTCAAATATAAATTACGCTTTAGTGCGTTGATAGAGAGTGTTGTATTACTGGGCGCAGTAGTTACAACAACTGTGAAATTTTTCAATGTAAAAAAAGTTGCTGGCATTTTACTAGTTCCATATATGCTTTGGAGCGCTTTTGCTACTTATTTAACAGCTGGTAATTGGTATTTAAATAAAGATAACCCAAGCTATACAGAGAAATCTGAGAATTAAATTGATGAAAAAGATTATATATATTGCGCTATATTGGTTTATAGTTCAAATGATTATAGCTCAACTTGGTATTCGTATTAGTTATAAGTTCTTAGAAAAAGATAATAAGTATTTTCGAAGTTGGAATTTTGAACAAGAGGGTCAATTATGGCAACAATTAGTTAAAGTGCAATATTGGAAAGATCATTTGCCAGACGGTCAAAATCTTAACCCTAATATCAGTAGTAAAGCGACTTTCGATATATCTAAAAATATGAATGATATACAGCGTTTTATATTAGAAACTAGACGTGCAGAGATGGTTCATTTGCTATCCATATTTCCTGTTATTGCGTTTTTTAAAGCGTCAAAAAGCGTTAAAATTATTAATTTCGTATATGTCATTATAGCTAATGTGCCTTGTATGATTGTTCAGCGCTATAATCGCCCTAAGTTAATACGTATTTATAATAAATTACAAAAAAGAAAAGGTGATTAAATGGGAAATAAGAAAGTGGTTGTCATAGGAGGTGGCTTGGGAGGGATTGCTAGCGCAATTTGTATGGCTCAAGCAGGCTATCAAGTGGATTTATATGAACAAAATAAGCATATCGGTGGAAAGGTAAATAGGTTGGACATAGATGACTATGGATTTGATCTCGGTCCATCAATTTTAACCATGCCTAAAGTATTTCAACGCTTATTTCAACGATGTGATGAAAGGCTAGAAGATTATGTTAGTATTCGTAAGTTAAGTTTACAGATTAGAAACGTTTATCCAGATGGCCAAATTTTAGATTTATATGAATCCATGGAAGATATATTAACAAATAATGAATCGTTAACAAATAAAGATATAGAGCAACTTTCTTCGTTTTTTAGTTACGCACAAAAGATACATCAAGTTGCTGAAAAAAGTTACTTTGATAAGGGATTAGATACGATGTTTGCCATTATTCGTTATCATGGTACGTTTTCAGCTTTAAAGCAATTCGATTATTTTCATACAATGCAACAAGCCATTAATAAAAGGGTGGATAACCCATATTTAAGAGAAATGCTAGGTTATTTCATAAAATATGTAGGCTCCTCATCTTATGATGCTCCGGCTGTATTGAGTTTATTACCTCAAATGCAACATGAGGAAGGTTTGTGGTACGTAGATGGTGGCATTCATAATTTAGCGGAAGCGATGGAACAATTAGCAAGAAAATTAGGTGTGGGCATACATTTTAACACCCCTGTAAAACGTATCAATTATAATAGTCAAAATAAGGTGACAGGGATTACAATAGAAAGTAATGAGGAAATATATGCAGATTACATTATATCTAATATGGAAGTAATCCCTGTTTATAAATATTTATTGAATTTTGATGCAAATCAAATAAACAAATTGGAACGTAAATTTGAGCCAGCTAGTTCAGGTTATGTCATGCATCTTGGTGTGGACAAAAGTTACCCAGAGCTTCAACATCATAACTTTTTCTTTTCAAGTAATTCTAAAGTTAATTATGATCAAGTTTTTCACCAGTATGTTTTGCCTGAAGATCCGACTATTTATGTAGTGAATACAAATAAAACAGATAAGACACAGGCGCCAGAAGGACACGAGAATATAAAAATATTGCCACACATACCATACATTCAGAATAAGTCATTTAGTGAAGCAGAATATCTGCAATTCCGAGAACGTATATTGAATAAATTAGAGTCTATGGGCTTAAAAGATTTGAGAAGGCACATTGTATATGAAGATATATGGACGCCACATGACATTGAAAATACATACAATTCTAATAAAGGAGCTATATATGGCGTAGTTTCTAATAAGAAGAAAAATAAAGGTTTCAAGTTTCCTAAAAAAAGTCAGTACTTCAAAAATTTGTACTTTGTAGGTGGTTCTGTAAATCCTGGCCCTGGTATGCCTATGGTCACTTTGAGTGGTATGCAAGTAGCAGAAGCTATTATTAATGGAGAAAGTAGTTGAGGCTGAATGATACTTTATATAATAGCAATAGTATTGACGATACTATCACTAATAAGTGGAATGTGTATGTATGCGCGTCGAGCGATTATAAATAACTCCGGAAAAGAAAGAGGTCAGACAGCCGTCAGTGTTATTGTACCTGCTAGAAATGAAGCGGAGAACTTACCTAAATTACTTAACAGTATAAGTAAAGAGCAAGAAATAGAAGTAATTGTTATGGATGATGGTTCAACTGATGAGACACAAGTTGTTGCTAGATATTATGGTGCGAGCGTATATACTGTTGAAAATGATACTACATGGCAAGGTAAGTCACATGCTTGTTGGCAAGGTAGCAAATATGCAACGCATGATTTATTGATGTTTGTTGATGCTGATGTTCAGTTTACTTGTGATGATAGTATTCAAAATATAGCCAATCAATATGATTTACAAGGTGGTAAAGGTTTGTTATCAATACAACCTTATCACAAGATAAAAAAGCTATATGAAAATATATCGGCGATTTTTAATTTAATGACAATCGTAGGTATGAATCAATTTTCAATCACGAAATCAGCAAATAATGAGCAAGGCACGTTTGGACCCGTCCTTGTGACAAATAAGCAAGATTATAAATTGACACAAGGACATTTGAAAGCTAAAAACCATATCATTGAAGGTTTTGCAATAAGTAAGGCATATCATGAATATGATTTGCCAGTGAATTTGCATGAAGGTCAAGGTGTGGTCAATTTTAGAATGTATCCTCAAGGATATAAAGCTCTATTAGAAGGGTGGAGTAAACACTTTGCACTTGGCTCTCAAATAACTAAAACATCTACACTTATGTTTGTATTTTTATGGTTATTTGGTTCACTTGAATCAATTTTAGCAGTGCTTTTTTCAATTAATTTAAGTTTATTATATATATTATTAGCTATTACTTTATATTTTATTTATGCTATACAGTTTCATATATTTATTCGAAGAACAGGAAATTTTAATCTCGTTGCGAGTTTATGTCATCCATTGCTTTTTACATGCTTTGTCGTAATATTTTTTAAATCATGGCTAGATATAAATGTATTTAAACGTATACATTGGAAAGGCCGTAGAATAGATTTATAACTTAAGTTTTTTATATTAGTCCCAAGCAGTTCTAGACATATTGAGGAGGCCAATAAATGAATCAACTAGAGAGAGATTATAACCACTGTCATAATATAATGAAAACACATTCGAAAACGTTTTCATATGCCTTTGATTTTTTGGATATAAAAAGGAAAAAAGCAATTTGGGCAATTTATGCAGTTTGTAGAATTATTGATGACAGTATTGATAAATACAAAGACCTTGAGCAACTAGACAGCATAGCTAGAGATTTAGATATGATTTATAGTGATTATGATTATATTCAAGCGTATCATAGTGATAAAGCTATTATGAATGCTTTAAGTAACACTTTGGATACATATACAATACCTAAAAAGCCTTTTGAATCTCTTATTCAATATGTGAAAGAAGATTTAGATTTAAAAGTAATCCAAACTGATTCAGATTTATACGATTATTGCTATGGTGTTGCAGGTACTGTCGGTGAATTGTTAACTCCTATATTAGCTTCATCAAATAAAAATAGTTTTGAGCAAGCTAAAGAAGCTGCGATTGCTTTAGGTAAGGCACTGCAAATAACTAATATTTTAAGAGATGTTGGTGAAGATTTTCAAAATGGAAGAATTTACCTTAGTGCAGAAAAGTTAGTTGAATATCAAGTTGATTTGCAATCTGTATATCATGAAGGCATTACGTCAAATTATATTCAACTATGGGAAAGTTATGCTTTAAAGGCAGTTAGTTTATATGATATTGCATTAAATGGTATAAATTATTTTGATACAGAGGTACGTTACATTATCGAACTAGCTGCGACTGCCTATCTTGAAATACTTGAGGAAGTTAGAAAATCAAACTATAGCTTGCATAAGAAAGTATATGTGAGTAAATTGAAAAAAATGAAAATTTATCGTGAAATCAGTGAGAAATATAATAGGAGTGAACCTTTATGAAAATTGCGGTTATAGGCGGCGGTGTTTCAGGGTTAGCTGCAGCTTCAAGATTAGCAGCAAACGGTCACCAAGTAGATTTATATGAAAAAAACCAACAGATAGGCGGCAGGATGAATCAAATTAAGCAAGATGGTTTTACATTTGATATGGGACCAACTATTGTAATGATGCCTGAGATTTATCGAGATGTTTTTAATTATGCAA
Source organism: Mammaliicoccus sp. Dog046 (assembly GCF_034039665.1). Classification (NCBI taxonomy): domain Bacteria; kingdom Bacillati; phylum Bacillota; class Bacilli; order Caryophanales; family Staphylococcaceae; genus Mammaliicoccus; species Mammaliicoccus sp. Dog046. Next base: position 101,548 of record NZ_CP120131.1, read on the forward strand.
AAAAAAATATGAATGATTACTTAGAAATTAAACAATTAGCACATATATATGATGTTTATTTTAGTGAAACAGATCAAATTCGCGTTCCTACAGATCTTGCTCAATTAAGAGAAATGCTCGAAAGTATTGAACCTAACTCTACACATGGTTTTATGTCCTTTTTAACAGATATATACGAAAGGTACGAAATAGCACGAAAATATTTTCTAGAACGTACGTTTAGGAAGCCTACAGACTTTTATAATCCTTTTACAATATATCAAGGTATAAAACTTAAAACTTTTGATAAAGCAGATAATTTAATTGAAAAATATGTTGATAATGAAAAAATTCAAAAAATCTTAGCATTTCAAACATTATATATAGGTATCGATCCTAAACGAAGTCCCTCATTGTATTCAATTATACCTATGATAGAGTTGATGTTTGGTGTTCATTTTATAAAAGGTGGTATGTATAGCTTTGTTAAAGCACTTCAAACACTAAATGAAGAATTGAGTACTCAAATTTATACAAATGCAAATGTTGAAGAAATAATCATTGATAGCAGGTATAAGCGTGCGGAAGGTCTAAAAGTAAATGGACGTATAGAAAAGTATGACAAAATAATTTGTACTGCTGATTTTCCATATGCTACTTCATCTTTAATTAAAAATGAACATCATCCTAAGAAGTATACGACACAGAAAATTGATAATATGGACTATTCTTGCTCAGCCTTTTTAATGTACATAGGGGTTGATAAAGATTTATCTGAAGATATCTTGTTACATAATGTTATATTTTCAAAGGATTTTGATAATAATATCAATGAAATATTTTCCGGGGAAATATCCCAAGATCCATCAATATATGTATACGCTCCTAGTGTGGAAGATCAGTCGTTAGCGCCAGAAGGTCAAACAGGTATTTATGTGCTGATGCCCGTTTCAGAATTGAAAACAGGTGATACGGATTGGTCTGATGAGTCAACAATCATACAAGTGAAAGATATTATTTACAATAAGCTTTCTACGATTAAAGCGTTAAAAGATTTGAAAAAGCAAGTTGTGACAGAAATTATTTATACGCCTAAGGATTTTGAAGGAGATTATAATGCTAAATTTGGAGCAGCCTTTGGTTTAATGCCTACTTTAGCGCAAAGTAACTATTACAGACCGCCTAATGTGAGCAGAGATTACAAAAATTTGTATTTTGCTGGAGCTAGTGTTCATCCAGGGGCAGGAGTGCCAATTGTACTGACGAGTGCTAAAATTACAGTTGATGCTATGTTAGAAGATATTAATAATGGTATATAAAAAACGGGAGTGGGACAGAAATCAAATTTTCTAATATAGATTTCGTAGTCCCACCCCGGCAAGGGTGACTAGGATTGAAAAAAGCTTGATATAATCGCATTTTCAATTCAGTCACCTACTGCCAAATTGAAAACGAGCCTGAGACATCTATTTATGTCCTAGGCTCGCCTTTTTAACTAATCGAACGTAATGGTTTGTGGTGCGTCTAATTTTTTATCGTTCATAATTTTTATGGATTTTGGTATTACTTTAATTACACACAAGTTTGGATCATCCTTAGAGTCAAAAAAGGACTTATCTTGTTTGTTCCAAATCCAATCAATAGTCTCTTGATCTTTCAGTATTTCAACATTAGCATCAATTTCTAGAAAACTACGATTATTCGTTTCATCGTAACCTATAAGTACGTGAGCTTTGGGATTATCTTTAAATTCAGCAATTTTTTTAGACTCAATGCTTGTCTTAGTATAAAGTGTGTGTCCATCATTATAAAATACCATGTATCTACTATTAGGTGTATTGTTATGTGCAGTAGATAGGACACCTATTTTTGATGTATTTAATATATTTTCAATTTCATTTTGTAATTGTTTGTTATTCATAATTTAATCACCTCTGATAATAATATACCCTGAAGTTGCCTATAATATGTAAGGTATTAAAATTTATTTTATTTTTTAGTGAATTATACAAAAGTTAAAACGGGTATATGATTGAAAACACAATCTTAAGTTAAAGGACAATTATAAAGTGAATTTGTATGAAACAAGCTGGGAGGCAATAAAATGCATTTAGGAGTCATACTTAACAGAGTTTTTAGAACGAAAGATAATCCACTTTTTCAATATATAGTGAAGCATCAAAATGAGATAAATAAATTGTATTTTATCTTACCTTTAGAAGATTTAACTGACGCATCAGAAGTAAAACGTGACTATTACTATAAAGTTGTAAAAGGATTTGTAAATGCTTTAGATAAGCATGATTTACAACCTTATATTGTCACATACGAAAAGCTAGGTGAATTAGCAGAAACATTGGCGTTATCTCACGTATTAGTAGCAAAAGATATTATGAGTTATCACAAAGAAATATATGACTATCCTCATGTAAAAAAGGCTTTTGAAAATCACCAAGTTACAGTAATTGGACAGCGCGTGAATCATTATTTTGAGCCAACAAAGACTTTTAATAAACAGCAACAGCCTTATAAAGTATTTACTAGTTTTTATAAAGCAAATCGTCAGGACTTAGTACACACCCCTAAAAAAAGTTATCAATTTAAGCAGTTGTCTCAAATTGCGGAAAAGGGTTCAAATCAAAGTGACTTAAAATTTGAAAATAATAAAGATATAGAAAAGTTAGCGCGTAAAGCTTGGGATGATTTTTTAAATGGTGACATAGCTCATTATGATAAATTGACTGACGATGTGTCGCAGGATTTTGTAAGTGGATTAGGTAAATATTTAGCATATGGACTACTCGATATTCGTGAAATTATAAATGATTTACTTGAAGATTATGAGAGCGATGAAAAAAATTTTGAAGCTTTTATAAGAGAGGTTCTATTCCGTGAATTTTATTATGTGTTAATGACACAGTATTCAGAAACGGCAACTAAATCTTTTTCTGAAAAATATCGAAACATGCAATGGTCGTATAATAAAACACATTTTGAAGTATGGAAAAAAGGTCAAACTGGTTACCCAATCGTTGATGCTGCAATGAAGAAGCTGAATCGTACAGGCTATATGCATAATCGCTTACGAATGGTCGTATCACAATTTTTAACGAAAAATTTATTTATTGATTGGACTTGGGGGGAGGAGTACTTTAGACAGTATTTGATAGATTATGATAATGCATCTAATGTACATGGATGGCAGTGGTCAGCATCAACTGGAACAGATGCAGTGCCTTATTTCAGAATGTTTAATCCTATACGTCAAAGTGAGCGTTTTGATGCGCAAGGGTATTTTATTAAAACACAGCTAGAAATATTTAATGATGTGAGCAGTAAATACATTCATGATCCAACTAAATATAAAGACAAGTTACAAGAAATTTATCATATTGAAATTGGAAAAGATTATCCACAGACTATCGTGAATCATAAAAATAGTAGAGATTATGTTATGGATAAATTTAAGCAATTTTGACATATCATCCAATAAAAAGGAGTGATTCATTTGTTGAAAAATGAAATACATCGTATTTATTTAGACAAAAATAATAATGAGATAACTATTAATAGATTTAATGTGACATGTCACTATACTATATTAGAACAAATTAATGATTTGCCACAATATGGTTATGCAGTTTTAAACCATTTATATGCTAATCCTGGTTTAGAGGCAGACTTCGAGCGTGTGTTCTTAAATAGAGATAAACATCTAGAGAATACTAAAGGGTTTGAAAATCTATTATTTCTAAAGCCACATAGTACACATGAACATCATGTTATCATTACGTTTTGGCAAGACGAAGCAGCTTATAAACATTGGCAAGAGTCTCAGGAATATAAAGCATCCCATAAAAATAGAGGGACCAAGCAAGGTGCTGATAAATCTATTGTAAACAGAAACCTATCATTTAATATTAGTTTAGAATTTAAATAACATAATTTTTGAATTAAATGATATTTCTGCAAACATATAGGCGAGTTATTTAAATACTAACTTGCCTATTTTTTAAGCGATATAAAAATTTTAGCAAAATCACTGATAAGGGGAAGCTTACCACAAGTGATGCGGTTTTTATTATTACATACACATGATAAGAGACCTCTCTATAATTATAGGGAGGTCTCTTTGTCTATTTTCTGATTCTTATCACTCTAAATTCGCATGATTATTCTGCATTGTTTCTTCATCAACATTTAGTGCTTCTTGAATCGTTAACACGACACTGTCTAAATAGATTTGACTGCTCTGCTCAAAGAGACTGCCTAAAGGTTGTTTTGAACCTTCTGCATCGTATTTTGTACCAGCAGGTAATACGATGGTTAGGTCTGCAATATCAGCAATTGGTGATTCGTCTTTTGTTGATAATAATAATACATATGCTTCATTATCTTTCGCTGTTTGTGCGAGCAATTTTAAATGAGCTGTAGAGCCTGAACCTGATGCTATAACAAAGACATCATTTTTCTGAATTGATGGTGTATTTGTTTCACCCACGACATAAGCCTTTTTGCCTAATTGATTTAATCTCATGGCGAAGCTCTTAATAACGAGACCAGAACGACCTTTACCGGCAACAAATATGGATGATGCATCCATAAGATCTGTTGAAAATTTCTCTAATTCTGCTACATCAACATGTGATAATGTCTGCTTTATTTCATTTAAAATTAATTCAAAATGATTAAGCATGTGCATCAACGATTTCACGACATTTTTTAGCAGCAGCTTTTGGATCATCAGCATTTGCGATACCGCCGCCTACGATAATTAAGTCGGGTTTTTCGGCTGCTACTGTTTCGATTGTATCAGGTTTAATACCTCCAGCTACCGCTACCTTAGAACGTGAAATCACTGATTTCACAGTACGTAAACTTTCTAAAGGTGATACTCCTTCAGCCTGTAAATCATATCCAGTGTGAACTGCGATATAATCAGCACCCATTTTATCTAATTCAGCTGCACGCTGTTCTAAATTTTGAACTGCAATCATATCAACTAATAGTTCTTTACCGTGTTTGTGTGCTTCTTCAATAGCGCTTTTAATTGAAGCATCTTCAGCCACTCCTAAGATTGTTACGATATCAGCACCAAACTTTATAGCTTGGCTTACTTCATATCCAGCAGCATCCATAATTTTCAAGTCTGCTAATACTTGTGTGTTATTAACTGATTTACTCATATGTTCAACGGCAGATAGCCCTTCGTTTATAACGATAGGTGTTCCAATTTCTACGATATCAATAAATTCTTCTACTTCTTGAGCTAACTTTGCTGCCTCTATTTGATCTAATAAATCGATTGCTAATTGTAATTTCATAATAATTTCCCCTCTCTATCTTTTATGTTCCCATTATGGTATTATTTAAATAAAAAAACAATACTGACATTTTAGTCACTATAAATAAGTGGAGGGTTTAAATTGTTAATTGAATATAATAATAAAGAATTTTATACATCGAAAGATTTGGCGCTATCTGTAATTGGTGGTAGGTGGAAAATCGCAATCATCTATCATCTTTTACATGATGATAGATTAAGATTAAGTGAATTTCAAAACAAATTGCCGGACATCAATCAACGTATGTTAATCAGACAACTTCGCGAGCTGGAACAAGACAAAATCATTGAAAGAACAGTGTACCCAGTAGTGCCACCTAAGGTAGATTACAAATTGACAGAAATAGGATTAAAACTTGATAATGTTGTTTCTTCAATTTGCAATTGGGGGGATGAGTTTTTAGAAATAATTAATAGTGATAATGGTTCAAATGCAAATGAAATATAAGAGTGATATAAAGTGCTAATAGAAATTAAAATCTGAGCCTATAGTATAGCTAAAAACAAACGTTAATAAAACCCAATAATCAGATTATATGAACTATAAATTATTATGAGGTGATTCGATGAAAACGATAAAGATTATTGGAGCAAAACAGAATAATTTAAAAGATATATCACTAGAGATACCGAAACATTAGTTCACTGTCTTTACAGGATGCTAGGCGGCTGGAAAGTCTTCTCTAGTATTTAATACGATTGCTGCAGCTTCAAAATAAGAAAGGTTAAATCAATAAGAATTACAAATTACTCAACCGCTATATGGATATTTATTTTAAAGGGACATCAAAGTTAAGAGGTTTTTATAACGCTAAGTAAGGGTATAAATTACATGCAAGTATCATATAAAGGGGAGTGTTGTATATGAAGGCAGTGACATTTCAAGGCAAGAAGAAAATGAAAATGAAAAAAGTTCCAGATCCAAAGATAATTGAGCCAACTGATGCAATTATTAAGATTACCGCTTCAGGTATATGTGGATCGGACTTACATTTATATCATCAAGGCGATATGTTTATGGATAAAGATTTTGTTATCGGGCATGAACCGATGGGAATTGTTGAAGAAGTCGGTAAAGATGTTAAAAAACTAAAAAAAGGTGATCGTGTAGTCATTCCGTTTAATATAGGTTGTGGTGATTGTTTCTACTGTAATAATCAAATGGAATCGCAATGTGATCAATCGAATGAAGAACCTGCCAACTGGAAGATGGATAACGGTGCATTATTTGGTTTTGGGGAGATGCACGGAAATTTCTGGGGTGGACAAGCAGAATATTTAAGAGTTCCTCATGCTGATTTTTCTTCATTTGTTGTGCCGGATAGTGATTTAAAAGATGAACAAGTATTATTTTTATCTGATGTAGTGCCTACTGCTTATTGGAGTGTCGAACATGCAGGTGTGAAAGCAGGGGATACTGTTATTGTATTAGGGTGCGGTCCTATTGGATTAATGGCACAAAAATTTGTAAAGATAAAAGGTGCCACTCGTGTTATAGCAATAGATAATGTCGAACATCGACTAGAGCATGCCAAAAAATATAATGGTGCGGAAGTTTATAATTTCGATAAAGAAAAAGAAATAGGAAAGCTATTAAAAGAACAAACAAGTGGCGGTGCCGATGTGGTTATCGATTGTGTTGGATTTGATGGATCGCAATCAAGCCCAGAACCAAAACTTTCAAAAAAATCTCAACAGAGAGGAACAATTAGTCCAATTATTACTGCTGCTGAATCAGTTCGTAAATTTGGTACGATTCAACTTACAGGAATTTATGGTACTCCGGCTGATAATTTCCCGATTGACTTAATATTTAATCGCAATGTTCGTTTAACTACTGGTCAAGCACCAGTCATTCATTTAATGCCTAAATTATATGAAATGATTAAAGATGAAGTATTTGATCCGACTGAAATTATCACGCATACTTTCCCACTAGAAAAAGCGGATGAAGCTTATAAAGTTTTTGATAAAAAGCGTGATAATAATATTAAGGTTGTATTTAAGCCGGAATAATTATTTAGAAGAGTTTGTCAAATTAAGTGTGTAAGTTATTCAAGATATTTTATAACGCTATCCTTAATTTGATTATGTAAAGGAAGCTGATGCAAGACCATAGACCAGTTTGGAATGAAACCAGTTAACCAATTTTTCAAGTTCTTTTGTTCTTATGAAGCGAAGTTTTAAGAGCGCATTCTCATTTGGGAATGCGCCTTTTTGTTACCTTTCGTTAATTAGAATGGATACTTTCAACAGCGTGTGCTGTATACATGATTTCAGAGAAGTAGTAAAAGTTTTATAGTCTTTGCTTGGTACATATTTAACTGGATTTCTAATGAGGTATACAATACATCTTTGAACAATTACTTGTGAGAAATTTGCTTTTCTATTATTATAATGGACAAGTAATAAGAGAGTACTACCTTGCTGCACCTAACCACGGAGATTAGGCGAAAGACATGTCCTTTTAGCAGGTCTTTTATCTTTAATATGAGTTAATTGCACTTTTAAATGATACACTGCAGCGTATCACAAGTAATGAGGTTAATTGAACATTTTGGAACCTCAGGATTAACCGATACGCTGAAAGTTATCATAAGTGAGTGGGATTTGGAATAAAAGAATTTATATAGAAAATAGAAATTTCTAATGTTGGAGTTGATTCTGCAATGATTTCTTATAATAAGTATTTAATATCTATTCTACTTTGACTATGGATAGAAAATGATAATTTATCATTTATAAAATTATCTGATTGACTTAGTTTTGGAACATTATCAGTAAAGATACCATTTCTATATGATTTTACTGTATGTTGTTCAATTATTTGATCTAGTTGATTTATAAAGTAGGGTATCTTAAGGAGAGCTAACATTGAGTGAAACACTGAAAATAAAAAAACAAGATGATATGTTATTAGTAGAGTACTATAGTTATAATTTCCCTGATATGGGAGATGTTATATTTAGAGGATTGGAAAGAAATAAAAAATACAAATTGAAAAATACCTTTAGTATTACTTTAAATTCTATTATTGAAAGTGATGATGAAGAATGTATATGCTTTAAAATAGGTGATTTAATAGATGGTTATTATTTATTAGATTCTGAAATTTTTGAATTAGAATATAAATTCTATTTTCACAATACCTTTAAATTTGAAAAAAAACATTTTGTAGCTGAAAGAAATATCTCTATTCTAAAAAAAATCGATAATATAATAAATGAGGATTTTATAGTTAATAGTGACTTATCTAGTGATGAATGCAAAAACGGAATGTGTTGTATGAATGCAGCAGAATATGACAACTTAATTAAAAATTTTCCAAAAAGTACGGAATTAACGAAATATAGCAATTTTAAAATTAACCAAATCGTATCAGAATATTTTGAGGTTAAAGAGGACTATACAGGAGTTTATGAAGAATACATAAGGAAAAAGAATGAAATAAGTAAAATTCCTATAGATGAAGATAGTTTGTTATTCAATAAAGTTTTATCTAATTATGAGAAAGAAAAATATTCTTTGATTTTGAGAAGGCTAAAATATTTGCTAGAAAATGAATCAACTTTAGAAAGGCATTGGCAAAATGAAATAATTGATATAATCACTTTAATATTTCCAAAATACATGAAGGTTTTTAGCGAATATGAAATATTGAGATACAATGATAAGGCAAAAAGAGTGGATTTTATTTTGCTAGATAATAATAATAATATTGATATTATAGAGATAAAAAAAGCAAATGGTGTTAATATTTTAAATTCAACAAAGTCTAGAGGGAATTATCCACCTACTAAAGATTTGAGTAGTGCCCTAATGCAAGTGGAAAAATATTTACATTATATAAACACAGATAGCCATAATGTAAGTGAAAAATTAAAAAAGGCAGTAAAAGAAAGAGAAAATTTAGATGTCGAAATAAATGTAAGAAGTCCCAAGGGGATAGTGATTTTAGGAAGAACAAAAGATTTCAATCAAGAGCAACTTCAAGACTATAGACTAATTAAAAATGCATATAAAAATATTTTAGATATATACAGTTATGATGAGTTGATTTTAACTTTGGAAAGAATAATTAATAAATTTTCAATATAAAAATATATTATATTGAAATTCAAAAACCTTAAGTTAGTAAATGGAAGGATAACTAATTTCTTAAAACGACATCACCAATCGATAGTCACAAAGTCATCATAAATAGCTGTTTTTCAATTCCTTTTATATTGAACTAACATACTAAGAACAAAACCTTGTAGTTAACTACATTATTAACTGTATTGGGGAGAAGATATGAAAAGAAAATATTATATACTAACGATTGGTCTACTACTTACATATATAGGTGACTTAATATTTATGACTTCTTCTGCTATATACATATATGATAAAACAGAGGATGCCTTACAAGTAGCTTTGATATATATAGTTCGGACGACTTCTTCCTTATTGTTACTTCTATTTGGTGGATCAATAGTTGATAGGTTGAATGCGAAGAAAACGATGGTAGTTTTAGATTTTATTCGAGCAATTCTTGTAATCATCTTTATAATGAACTTGAACAACTTTAGCATATTATATTTTCTAATATTTATACACGGTGCGCTTGGTTCATTTTATGGAACAGCTTTAAGAGTAGTACTTAAGTATTATTCGGATAGGTTAGGTCATACTTTTGTTAATCAGAGATTCAGCATTGTGTTTTGGTTAGGTTCCATAATAGGAACATACTTAAGTGGTTTAATAATAGTGAAAACAGACTATTATTGGCCGTTTATCATTGATGCAAGTACATTTGTATTATGCGGAATATTTACGATGATTATATATTTCAATCAAGATTATACAACTAGTGTACAGAACAAAATTAACTTCTACGATGATATCGTATGTTCAATAAAAACTATAAAATCAAACAGTAAGTTAAATAGCATTGTTTTGTTTAATACTTTTATTTCAGTATTGCAAACGGCTATAACTTCTTTTCAAATATTTTTTGTTAGTGAAATACTTCGGGCAAATAGTGAAATATACAGTGTCATTAAATCGGTTGAGATGTTTGGTTTATTTGTTGGATCAGTCAGCTTTTCTTATATTTTATCGAGATTTAAACATGAGTATAATGTGATGAACCTTAGTGTTACCCTTATATTCCTGTCCTTTGGTGTATATTCAATTTTTGTGAATAATATTGTCATGGCAATTGTTCTTATGTTTATTTATGGAATAGGAAATACATTATTTGATATCAAATCTACAAATATCATACAAGAAAATATTGATACTGATGTGATTGGCCGTGTTAGTAATGTTATGGGAATACTACCTAAAATTGCTACCATCGTAACATTACCGATATTTTCTTTAATTCATAATTATTTTGGTGTGAAAACATTATTTATTTCATTAACCATATGCATGTTGTTGATCTTTATGTATTTTTATAAGAATATATTTGTTAAAAGTATTTAGATTAAAGAAAAATGAATAACCAAACAAAGCCCCCTGCTAACATTGTTAACAGGGGGCGTTTATTATGCCTATCTTATTCTTCTATTTCTTCATCCATTTGTGCTTCGAATTCATCAAGTAACGTACGGACTTCATCTGTTGATTCTGTGCTCATCAATTGATGACGTAGTTCGCTCGCGCCTCTCATACCGCGTACGTAGATTTTGAAGAATCTGCGTAAACTTTTGAATTGTCGCGTTTCAGTACTAGAATACTTATCGACCAATGATAGATGTAATCTTAATAAATCTAACAGTTCTTTACTTGTATGTTCACGTGGTTCTTTTTCAAAAGCAAAGGGATTATGGAAGATGCCTCTACCGATCATCACACCATCAATGCCATATTTTGTAGCAAGTTCAAGACCGGTTTTTCTGTCAGGGATATCACCGTTAATCGTTAGTAATGTATTTGGTGCGATTTCATCACGCATCGTTTTGATTGCTTCGATTAATTCCCAATGTGCATCTGCGTTACTCATCTCTTTACGTGTACGTAGATGGATGGATAAGTTCGCAATGTCTTGTTCGAAGACATGCTTTAACCAATCTTTCCACTCATCTATTTCATAATAACCAAGGCGAGTTTTAACACTGACCGGTAGACCGCCTGCTTTAGCTGCTTGAATAATTTCAGCTGCAGTTTCAGGTCGTAGTATCAAACCAGATCCTTTACCTTTTTTTGCAACGTTAGCGACAGGACAACCCATATTCAAATCGATACCTTTAAAGCCCATCTCAGCAAGACCGATACTCATTTCACGGAAATGCTCTGGCTTATCGCCCCAAATATGTGCGACCATTGGCTGTTCATCTTCACTAAAAGTTAAGCGTCCGCGAACACTGTGTATACCTTCCGGGTGGCAAAAGCTTTCTGTATTTGTAAATTCAGTGAAAAATACGTCAGGTCTCGCTGCTTCACTGACAACATGACGAAAGACGATATCTGTAACGTCTTCCATAGGTGCCAAAACAAAAAATGGACGTGGTAATTCACTCCAAAAATTTTCTTTCATAATATATTTAAACCTTCTTTTCTATTAATATCTCGTCTTTTTATCCATGATGATATTACCACAAGTATTCAATTTATACAAAGGAATATTGACTAGCTGAAGAAGAGAATAATCAAATTGTTATTTCAATCCTTTTTATATTAGATTAACATGAGAAGAAAGAGTTTCATAAAAGGAGAATTTATAATGACTACAATTATCATTGGCGGATCAGGCATGTTATTAGAAGCTACGAAAGCAATTAGTAAAGAAGTGAATCAAGCCATACTATGTAGCAGAGATGAACGAAAATACCATGATATTTTGAGTAACAATAGCAATGCTAGATTTTTAGAATTCGACTTTTCAAAAGAAAATGACTTTAAAAAATTAGAAGATGACATCAATAAAAACAAAATTGAAGTCGAAAATATAATCATTTGGATCCATAGCGGTTATTATAAATATTTTTATAGCTTACTAGAGAATATCAAAACTTCAAAAACACTATCCATATATTTATGCCAAGGAAGTAGCGCCAATCCTTTAGATGAAGAAATCATCAATAAGCACAATATTCACCTTATCAAATTAGGATTTAATACTATGGAAAATCGATGGCTAACACATGAAGAAATCTCAAATGGTTTAATAGAAGCTTTTAGAAATAAAAAGAGTATGAATATAGGTCATATATAATGAACATTGCAAGTGAGGGATGACAAGCAACATTGGGACGCTGAACATTGCAAGTGGAGCTCGACAAGCAACATTGGGACGCTGAACATTGCAAATGGAGGTCGACAAGCAACATTGAGGCTCTGAACATTGCAAGTGAGGGTCGACAAGCAACATTGAGGCTCTGAACATTGCAAGTGAGGGCTGACTAGCAACATTGAACATGGATAACGGGATAGTTTTTGAAAACTATCCCGTTTACTTCACTTTTATAGAAGATAACATAAAACTTCAAAATTCATTGTGATGCGTATTACTAAAATACCAACTGTATAATCGCAATGAAAATAAAGAGGCTGATTATCCATTTTTGTACGGCATTGGGTATGTTATTGCCTACTTTCATCCCTATTGGCGCAAAGATGATGCTGCCTATGATTAAAAACAGTGCATCTTCAATTGGAATGTAACCTTGCATGAGTTTGATGGCAAATGCACCAATTGAAGATAGAAATGCGATAACGATACTATTTGCTATGACTGTCTTGATTGGTAATTTGAATAGTATTAACAATAGTGGAATGATGATAAATGTTCCACCTGCACCAACAATTCCTGAAATGATACCAATTATAAATCCAAGAATGATGAGTACACTTTTATTGAATTTTGCCCTTTGTGGTGAGGGCTTAATTTTAATGAACATTGATATTAATGCCAGTATTGCAACAATGACGTAAACGTGATTAACAAATGTCGCATCGAATAAATTTGTAGCACTTGCACCTAATATACTTCCGGCAACCATGCCGCCACCCATGTTAAGGACTAAACTTAGATTAAACTCAGGTTGCTTAATTGCTTTTAAAGATCCGCTTAAAGTACTGAAAAATACTTGGCTAGATGTAAGACCAGATGCAATATATGCACTATATGCCGGAACACCAAATAAAGGTGGTAATAATAAAATGGTCGGATATATAATAATCGCTCCGCCGATACCAACTAAACCTGAGATGAAACCACCGAACACACCAATGAGCAGCATAATCACAATATTCATGGTGTCCATTACTTACTTTTCACTAATAATTCTACTGCTTCATTTATCATTTCTTCTGAACTTTCATTGTTCTCGTCAGCTAATTTCACACATTCGATTAAATTCTCACTAATAATAATGCCCATTAAACGTTGAATGGAACCTTTAGATGCACTTAATTGAGTAACCACATCTTTACAATGTTTTTCTTCTTCCATCATTTTAACAACACCATTTAATTGTCCTTGTATTCTATTGATACGATTAATCATTTTTTTATCATATTTCATTAGTTATGCCTCCGCTTTTTATTAATAGTATTATCATAAGCAATTTATCATGCATTGTCAAATACCCCTATAGGTATTTGACAATAGATTTTTATTCGGTTAATATACCCTTATAGGTATTTTGGAGAGGGGATATTATGAATAATAAAAAGTATAACGACAAGCATATGAATGATTTCAGCAAAGTAGAATTGGAGCATTTAGCACAAAGAGGACAATTGATCGATGTTAGAACAAATGAGGAATACGCATTAGGTCATATTAATGACGCAAAGCTACATCCGGTAGAAGAAATTGAGACGTTTAATCAGCCAAATGATAAAACGTACTATATTTATTGTAAAAGTGGCGGTAGAAGTGCCAAAGCAAGCAGTTATTTATCTCAACAAGGTTATGACATCGTTAATGTAGATGGTGGTTACACATCTTTTGAAGAAAAAAATGTAGAAATTAAAGCAAATCGAAAACAATTTAATTATAGTGGCATGCAGTGTCCTGGACCAATTGTTAACATGAGTAAAGAAATTAAGAACAGTAACGTCGGTGACCAAATCGAAGTTACAGTAACGGATCCCGGATTCCATAGTGATATTCAAAGTTGGGTGAAACAAACGGGACATACACTTGTCAGCTTAGAAGAAAGTAATAAAGCGATTGTTGCAGTGATACAAAAAGAAAAACCAAAAGAATTAGAAGTGAGTCATTCTGCTAATGGAACGACGATTGTTCTATTTAGTGGAGAATTAGACAAAGCAATCGCAGCAATGATTATTGCGAATGGTGCTAAAGCAGCAGGCAGAGACGTAACGATATTCTTTACTTTTTGGGGATTAAACGCGTTGAAAAAATATGAAAAAGTAAATGTTAAAAAGAAAGGCATCGCGAAGATGTTTGATTTTATGTTGCCCAATTCACCAGTACGTATGCCGATATCTAAAATGAATATGTTTGGTTTAGGTAATGTGATGATGCGTTACGTAATGAAAAAGAAAAATGTTGATTCATTACCAGCATTGATGAATCAAGCAATCGAACAAGACGTTAAATTCATTGCTTGTACGATGAGTATGGATGTGATGGGGATTACGAAAGAAGAGTTAAGAGATGAAGTGTCATATGGTGGTGTTGGTACATATATAGGAGATACTGAGCAAGCTAGCCATAATTTATTCATTTAATGCACGATAAATATAAAGAGGAGTGTCATTATGTTTTTTAAACAATTTTATAATAATCATTTATCCCAGGCATCTTATTTAATCGGATGTCAACGTACTGGCGAAGCGATGATTATTGATCCAATACGTGATTTAAATGAATATGTGGAAGTCGCTGAATATGAAGGCTTTAAAATTACGAAAGCTGCAGAAACACATATTCACGCTGACTTTGCATCTGGTATAAGAGATGTTGCAGCCAAACTCAATGCAGAGATATATGTATCTGGTGAAGGTAATGATGCATTAGGTTATAAAAATATGCCTGAGCATACGAACCTTGTTAAACATCAAGATGTTATTGAAGTAGGAAATATAAAATTAGAAGTACTGCATACGCCGGGACATACCCCTGAGAGTATCAGTTTCTTGTTGATAGATGAAGGTGGAGGATCAGATGTACCAATGGGCTTGTTTAGTGGAGACTTTATCTTTGTCGGTGATGTAGGCAGACCGGATTTACTAGAAAAATCTGTTCAAATGGCAGGTACGACAGAGATTGGTGCGAAACAAATGTATGCATCTATTAATGAAGTGAAAGGACTACCAGATTATATTCAAATCTGGCCAGGACATGGAGCGGGCAGTCCATGTGGTAAAGCATTAGGCGCGATACCTATGTCGACACTAGGTTATGAGAAAATCAATAACTGGGCGTTTAATGTGACGGATGAAGACACGTTTATCGAGATGTTAACAGCAGAACAACCCGCACCACCGCATCATTTTGCGCAAATGAAACAAATTAATCAATACGGTATGGACTTATATCAACCTTATCAAGTATCCCCAAGTACAGAACATCAAAAAATGGCATTTGATCTTAGAAGTAAAGAAGCCTTCCATGGCGGTCACAAACCTGGAACAATCAATATTCCATATAACAAAAACTTTATTAACCAAGTAGGATGGTATTTAGATTATGATCAAGAAATTGATTTAATTGGCGAGATCAATATTGTTGAACAAGCGATACACACGTTACAATTAATTGGCTTTGAAAAAGTAGCTGGTTACCATGCACCAATCACAACGATTCATACACAGACGATTAATAGTAAAGATATGACTGGTTCAGAAGAGAATATATTAGATGTTCGTAATGATGATGAGTGGAATAAAGGTCATTTATCAGAAGCGGTTCATATTCCACACGGTAAATTATTGATGCAAGATTTGCCGTTTGATAAAAAAGATAAAATATATGTTCACTGTCAGTCAGGTGTTAGAAGTTCAATCGCAGTAGGTATATTAGAATATAAAGGCTTTAAAAATATTGTAAATGTTAAAGAAGGATACCAAGCATTTTCCGAATCATTGAAATAAGGAAAGACTTAGTTTCTATAAAAGTTAAATAATAACAATGTCTCAACTTCTACATGTATAAGGAGTTGAGGCTTTTTTGTGTTTGGAAAAATTAAAAAATGATTACCAATTTTAATCATGTCTATTTTAAATCAATTACCATTTTATTGAATATTTAAGATTATTAAATAAAAAATACTTTTCCAATATACACTTTATCGTTTGTGATTCTATTACGTTTAATAAGATGAATATGTAAATTCACTGTATAAAATATGTTAACAAATGAAATTTTTTAAAATATTCATGGTATTATTTTGAAATACAATGTAATATGTAATTATATCTAACATTTAGGGGGAGTTTATGCAGTGAGAGAGAAGCAGAGGTTTTCAATAAGAAAATTGGGAATGGGAGTAGGATCAGTATTAATTGGTCTTACTATTTTTGCAGCAAGTGGGGGTGTTGCAGATGCTAGTGTGAAACAAAATAATACAGTTGACGTTGAAGCAGTAGGATCAGATAAACCAACAACAGAGGATATTGTTGATCCAACACAAGATACAACAGAAACTTTAAGTACCGAAGAAGAAAGCAAGATTGAACCTACTCAATCTGATACTGAGAAAATAGATGAACAAGCAATACAAGAACTACCAAAAGAAGACGTTAAAAGTACAGAAGAAGCAACACCAGAAGAACCGGGAACACCGACGGAAACTGAAAAAGATGCAGAAGAAACAATACCATCAGAGCCGGGAACACCGACGGAAACTGAGAAAGACCCAGAAGAAGTAACATCAGAAGAACCGGGAACACCAACGGAAACTGAGAAAGACCCAGAAGAAGTAACGCCAGAAGAACCGGGAACACCAACGGAAACTGAGAAAGACCCAGAAGAAGTAACGCCAGAAGAACCGGGAACACCGACAGAAACTGAGAAGGACCCAGAAGAAGTAACGCCAGAAGAACCGGGAACACCGACAGAAACTGAGAAGGACCCAGAAGAAGTAACGCCAGAAGAGCCGGGAACACCGACAGAAAGTGAAAAAGATCCAGAAAATGTAACGTCAGAAGAACCGGTTACATCGCCACAGGATGAAAAAACTACAGAAGAACCTACAGATAGTACTAAAGAAGAAGAGAAAACAACGATAGATCCAACCGATAAAGATACAGAGTTGGCAAATAATCAATTAACAGAAACAAAAGCGACACTAGAACGAAGAACTAGTTCAACTAGTACAACTGCAGAAAGCCAACTAAGCCAAGCTAGATTGGCAAATGTTACGCTTCTAGATAATATGCAGATGACAGCAAACCATAATAATGGCGTTTTAAATTTAAAATTAGAAGGTAGACCGTTAATAACTCTTGGATTAGGTAATACATATCCAACATTCCAGCTACCACCAGAATTTCTTGCGTTAATGGAAGATCCTAATTTCAGAAATGCTGTGAAATTAGATTATGATTTACCAGGCATACTAGGGAGAAATAAAGGCACTGTAAATAATAGTGATTTAAATATCGATCCTACTACAGGAATCATTTATGGACCAGTATATAATTTAGTGAATTTAGGTGTAGGTAGTTTAATCACTTATAATTTGTCGATTGATTTAAACCAATTGACGCAAAATGGTATCTTACCTGAATCCGATCAACCAGGCAGACATGAATATAATTTTTCTTCAGCAGCAGGTACAAGTTTAATAGACCTGAATATCCTTGCTAACAGTGGTAATAAAACATCAATCGTTATAGATACGCCAATAGATTCAGAGTCAGTTAGTACATCAGAATCAATAAGCACAAGTGAGTCAGTTAGTACATCAGATTCAATAAGTGTCAGCGAATCATTAAGTGAGTCGGAATCCCAAAGTGAGAGTGAATCATTGAGCGCCTCTGAATCGCAAAGTGAAAGTGAGTCATTGAGTGCGTCGGAATCACAAAGTGAAAGTGAATCATTGAGTACCTCAGAATCAGTAAGTACGAGTGAGTCCGTGAGTGCTTCAGAGTCATTAAGCGGTAGTGAGTCATTAAGTGCGTCAGAGTCACAAAGTGCCAGCGAATCATTGAGTGCTTCAGAATCGCAAAGTGCTAGTGAGTCATTGAGTAATTCAGAGTCATTGAGTGCGTCCGAATCAGTAAGTGCCAGCGAATCATTGAGCGCTTCAGAATCGCAAAGTGAGAGTGAGTCATTAAGTACATCAGATTCAGTAAGTGCTTCAGAATCAGTAAGTGAGAGCGAATCATTGAGCACATCTGAATCAGTAAGTGAGAGCGAATCATTGAGCACATCTGAATCAGTAAGCGGCAGCGAGTCATTAAGTGCATCTGAGTCACAAAGTGCAAGTGAATCATTGAGTGCGTCAGAATCGCAAAGTGCAAGTGAGTCTGTAAGTGCGTCAGAATCAGTAAGTGCAAGTGAATCCGTAAGTGCGTCGGAATCACAAAGTGAGAGCGAATCATTGAGCGCATCGGAATCGCAAAGTGAAAGCGAATCATTAAGCACATCAGAATCAGTAAGTGCAAGTGAATCAATAAGTGCTTCAGAATCGTTAAGTTCAAGTGAATCCGTGAGTACGTCAGATTCAATAAGTGAAAGTGAGTCATTAAGTAGTTCTGAATCACAAAGTGAAAGCGAATCAGTGAGTGCGTCAGAATCGCAAAGTGAAAGTGAGTCCGTAAGTGCGTCAGAATCAGTAAGTGCAAGTGAGTCATTAAGTACTTCAGAATCACAAAGCGAAAGTGAGTCGTTAAGCAGTTCTGAATCACAAAGTGAAAGCGAATCGTTGAGTACCTCAGATTCAATAAGTGAGAGCGAGTCATTAAGTACATCTGAATCGCAAAGTACAAGTGAATCTGTTAGTGCATCTGAGTCACAAAGTGAAAGCGAGTCGTTGAGTGCATCCGAATCCCAAAGTGCAAGTGAATCATTGAGTGCCTCAGAATCAGAAAGTACAAGTGAATCAATTAGCGCCTCTGAGTCACAAAGTGAAAGCGAATCATTGAGTGCTTCAGAGTCACAAAGTACGAGTGAATCATTGAGCGCGTCAGAATCACAAAGTACAAGTGAGTCATTGAGCGCGTCAGAATCAGAAAGTGCCAGCGAGTCATTGAGTGAGTCAGAATCACAAAGTGTGAGTGAATCATTGAGTACGTCAGAATCGCAAAGTGCAAGTGAGTCATTGAGTGCGTCAGAGTCACAAAGTACAAGTGAATCAGTGAGTGCATCAGAATCAGTAAGTACAAGTGAGTCCGTAAGTGCTTCAGAGTCATTAAGTGCCAGCGAATCAATAAGTGCGTCAGAATCGTTAAGTGAAAGTGAATCATTGAGTGCGTCCGAATCACAAAGCGAGAGCGAATCATTAAGTGCAAGTGAGTCATTAAGTGCTTCAGAATCGCAAAGTGAGAGCGAGTCATTAAGTGCATCTGAATCGCAAAGTGAAAGCGAGTCATTGAGTGCGTCGGAATCATTAAGTACAAGTGAGTCGTTAAGTGCGTCAGAGTCACAAAGTGAAAGTGAGTCATTAAGTGCTTCAGAATCACAAAGTGAAAGCGAATCGTTGAGTACCTCAGATTCAATAAGTGAGAGCGAGTCATTAAGTACATCAGAATCGCAAAGTACGAGTGAATCAATAAGTGCGTCGGAATCGCAAAGTGAAAGTGAATCATTAAGTACTTCAGAATCGCAAAGTACAAGTGAATCACAAAGTGAGAGCGAGTCATTGAGTGCATCCGAATCAGTAAGTACAAGTGAGTCAATTAGTGGATCAGAATCGCAAAGTGCGAGTGAGTCATTAAGTGCTTCAGAATCGCAAAGTGAGAGTGAATCATTAAGTGCTTCAGAATCAGTAAGTACGAGTGAGTCCGTGAGTGCTTCAGAGTCATTAAGCGGTAGTGAGTCATTAAGTGCGTCAGAGTCACAAAGTACCAGCGAATCATTGAGCGCTTCAGAATCGCAAAGTGAAAGTGAATCCGTGAGCGCGTCAGAATCACAAAGTACGAGTGAGTCATTAAGTGCGTCGGAATCGCAAAGTGAAAGCGAATCAATAAGCGAAAGTGAATCATTAAGTGACTCTGAATCACAAAGTGAGAGTGAATCATTGAGTACCTCTGAATCCGTAAGTACAAGTGAATCAATTAGTGGATCTGAATCAGTGAGTGCGTCAGAATCGCAAAGTGAGAGTGAATCATTAAGTGCCTCTGAATCACAAAGTGAAAGCGAGTCATTAAGTACATCAGAATCACAAAGTACAAGTGAATCATTGAGTGCATCTGAGTTGCAAAGTGAGAGCGAATCATTAAGTGCTTCAGAATCACAAAGTGAGAGTGAATCATTGAGCGCATCCGAGTCACAAAGTGAGAGTGAGTCATTAAGTGTTTCAGAGTCAGTAAGTACAAGTGAATCAATTAGTGGATCAGAATCATTAAGTGAAAGTGAGTCATTAAGTGCCTCAGAATCACAAAGCGAAAGTGAATCAATTAGTGCTTCAGAATCACAAAGCGAAAGTGAATCAATTAGTGCTTCAGAATCAGTAAGTGAGAGCGAGTCATTAAGTACATCAGATTCAGTAAGTACAAGTGAGTCAGTGAGTGCATCTGAGTCACAAAGTGCCAGCGAGTCATTGAGTACGTCAGAATCACAAAGTGCCAGCGAGTCATTGAGCGCGTCAGAATCACAAAGTGCCAGCGAGTCATTGAGCGCGTCAGAATCACAAAGTGCGAGTGAGTCATTGAGCGCGTCAGAATCACAAAGTGCGAGTGAGTCATTAAGTGCTTCAGAGTCACAAAGTGAAAGTGAATCAGTAAGTGCCAGCGAGTCATTAAGTGAAAGTGAATCATTAAGCGCGTCAGAATCACAAAGCGAAAGTGAATCATTGAGTGCGTCCGAATCAGTAAGTGCTAGCGAATCATTGAGCGCTTCAGAATCGCAAAGTGAAAGCGAATCATTGAGTGCATCTGAGTCACAAAGTGAAAGTGAGTCATTAAGTAATTCAGAATCACAAAGTACAAGTGAATCAATAAGTGCGTCAGAATCACAAAGTGAAAGTGAATTATTGAGTGCATCTGAATCATTAAGTGCGTCTGAGTCACAAAGTGCGAGTGAATCAATAAGTGCTAGCGAATCATTGAGCGCTTCAGAATCACAAAGTGCGAGTGAGTCGTTAAGTGCGTCAGAATCGCAAAGTGAAAGTGAATCATTGAGTGCGTCAGAATCATTAAGTGAAAGTGAGTCATTGAGTACATCAGAGTCACAAAGTACAAGCGTATCCGTGAGTGCTTCGGAATCCCAAAGTACAAGTGAATCCGTGAGTGCGTCAGAGTCCGTAAGTGAAAGTGAATCAATTAGTGGATCAGAATCGTTAAGTACAAGTGAATCCGTGAGTGCGTCAGAATCAGTAAGTGAGAGTGAGTCATTAAGTACGTCAGATTCAATAAGTGCCAGCGAGTCAGTAAGTGCGTCGGAATCAGTAAGTACAAGTGAATCAATTAGTGGATCTGAATCATTAAGCAGTTCTGAGTCACAAAGCGAAAGTGAATCATTGAGTTCGTCGGAATCGCAAAGTGCAAGTGAATCATTGAGTTCGTCGGAATCGCAAAGTGCAAGTGAATCATTGAGTGCGTCGGAATCGCAAAGTGCAAGTGAATCAATTAGTGCATCCGAATCCCAAAGTGCAAGTGAATCATTGAGTGCCTCAGAGTCACAAAGTGCCAGCGAGTCATTGAGCGCATCTGAATCACAAAGTGAAAGTGAATCATTAAGCGCGTCGGAATCGCAAAGTGAGAGTGAGTCATTGAGTGCATCTGAATCGCAAAGTGAAAGCGAATCCTTAAGTGCTTCAGAATCACAAAGTACGAGTGAATCCGTGAGCGCATCTGAATCACAAAGTGAAAGTGAATCATTAAGCGCGTCAGAATCTCAAAGCGAGAGCGAGTCATTAAGTGCTTCAGAGTCAGTAAGTGAAAGTGAATCATTAAGTGCGTCAGAATCTCAAAGCGAGAGCGAGTCATTAAGTGCTTCAGAGTCAGTAAGTGAAAGTGAATCATTAAGTGCGTCGGAATCGCAAAGTGAGAGCGAGTCATTGAGCGCATCTGAATCTCAAAGCGAGAGCGAGTCATTAAGTACCTCAGAATCACAAAGTGAGAGCGAATCATTGAGTTCATCTGAGTCGCAAAGTGAGAGCGAGTCATTGAGTGCGTCGGAATCACAAAGTGAAAGCGAGTCGTTAAGCGAGTCGTTAAGTGAGTCAGAATCACAAAGTGAATCATTGAGTGCATCCGAATCATTAAGTGCGTCTGAGTCACAAAGTGCGAGTGAATCAATAAGTGCGAGCGAATCATTGAGCGCTTCAGAATCACAAAGTGAAAGCGAGTCGTTGAGTGCTTCAGAATCTCAAAGCGAGAGCGAGTCATTAAGTACCTCAGAATCACAAAGTGAGAGCGAATCATTGAGTTCATCTGAGTCGCAAAGTGAGAGCGAGTCATTGAGTGCGTCTGAGTCACAAAGCGAATCATTAAGTGCTTCTGAGTCACAAAGTACAAGTGAGTCCGTGAGTGCGTCGGAATCGCAAAGTGTAAGTGAATCCGTGAGCGTATCAGAATCAGTAAGTACAAGTGAATCAATTAGTGGATCTGAGTCGCAAAGTGCCAGCGAATCATTGAGTGCGTCAGAATCTCAAAGCGAGAGCGAGTCATTAAGTGCTTCAGAGTCATTAAGTGAAAGTGAATCATTAAGTGCGTCGGAATCGCAAAGTGAGAGTGAATCATTAAGCGCGTCAGAATCCCAAAGTGCGAGCGAATCATTAAGTGCCTCTGAATCACAAAGTACAAGTGAATCATTAAGCGCGTCAGAATCACAAAGTGAAAGTGAGTCGTTAAGTGAGTCAGAATCACAAAGTACAAGCGAATCCGTAAGTGCGTCGGAATCACAAAGTGAGAGCGAATCATTAAGCGCGTCAGAATCCCAAAGTGCCAGCGAATCATTGAGTACTTCAGAATCAGTAAGTGAAAGCGAGTCATTAAGCGCTTCAGAGTCACAAAGTGAAAGTGAATCATTAAGTGCCTCTGAATCACAAAGTACAAGTGATTCAATGAACGGTTCGGAATCATTAAGCGGCAGCGAATCATTAAGTACTTCTGAATCACCAAATGATAGTGAATCATTGAGTGGATCAGAATCACAAAGCACAAGTGAATCGTTAAGTACGTCAGATTCATCAAATGCGAGTGAGTCTCTAAGTACATCTGATTCTATAAATGGAGTTGATTCATTGAGTAATTCTCAGTCAATGAATGGCTCAGAATCAATGAGTGTGCCGGATTCCCTAAGTACAAGTGAAGTATTCAGCCCAACTGATTTATCCAATACGTCAGATTCATCAAGCTCAAACGAAACTCAAGGTAATTCAGATGTTGAAAATGAAAAACATCAAGATAAAGTTACAGAGTTACCTGACACAGGTGAAGAAACTACTAGAAACGGTCTGTTAGCTGGTATTTTCGGACTTGGTGGTTTAGCATTATTAGGTAGACGTCGTAAGAAACAAACTGATGAAAATAAATAAGATTTGATTTGAATATCAATACAAAATACAGCTGAGGATATTCTCCTTAGCTGATTTTGTTCTATTAAGTAAATATTTCAAAAGTGATAGGAAGTGTAATTAATGAGTGAAAATGTATATAAAACGGATGATTTAGATGAAATCAACAAGCAAATTGAAGAAGAATTGATTGCATATGACCCTGAAAACGAGCAAAAGAAACCGAAAAAAGAATTTTTGTCACTGAAGTTCCTAACGATGTTAATGATATTTTCATTAATGGCTTTAAGTATTGTGAAATTGTTTGTGTAACCAATGAAATACGATTTAAACTTTAGTTATTGAGGTGTAATACATGACGATATATAACATGAACTATGGTATTGGATGGGCGAGTAGTGGTGTAGAGTATGCACAATTATATAGAGCTCAAGCTTTAAGAGATAGAGAAGAAGCATTAAAGTTTGTGTTTTTAGAATTTATAAAAACAGAAAATATACAAACGCTAACTGAAAATTTAGGGTTTAATGATGATGAAGTAATCTGGCTATATCAGTATTTTACTGACATAAAAATAGCACCTTCGAGTGTTAAAGTAGACGATATTTTACAATCACTCAATGAAGATATTACTAAATCAGAAGGCGAAGGAAAAATTAAAAAATATTTCTTTAATAAGAATAGCAATTATATCGTGTGTTATCTTAAGGATGAAGATAGCGATATTGTTGATAGAGTTGAATATGTATCAAGAGGAAAGTTAATCCGTAAAGATTATTACTCATATGTTCGTGTCTTGTCAGAGTATTATGCACCAGAAGATAACAAAGCTAAATTATATATGAGGGTTTTCTACAATGAAGATGGGTCAATCGCATATAACGAATACTTAAACAAAGATGATAGTATGTTCGTTTTCGCAGATAGAGTACTATATTCTAAGCAAAGCTTTATCGCATATTTTATGGAAAGACTTCAATTGTCTTCAGAAGATATGATTTTATTAGATCGTTCGAAAGATATTGCCCAGGTAATAGTTGAAAATAAAGCACCAGCACAACTAGGTGTCGTCATTCATGCGGAACATTATAATGCGGCTGTATCGAATGATGATTATATCCTTTGGAACAATCATTATGAATATGTGTTTACGAACGCACGTGAAATTGATTTCTTCATCACAGCAACGGAATGTCAAAATGAACTTCTGACACAACAATTTGAAAAGTATAATCATATCACTCCGAATATATACACGATTCCTGTAGGTAATTTAAAAGCTTTACCTCAACCAATAAACAGAAATCGTTATTCTATTATTACAGCTTCAAGATTAGCTGATGAAAAACACGTAGATTGGTTAGTAAAAGCAGTCGCAAAAGCGAAACAACACATACCTGAACTCACATTTGATATTTATGGAGAAGGTACGCAAAAGCAGAAATTAAAGAACATTATCCAGGAAAACAAAGCTGAAAATTACATCCAGATGCATGGCCATGTGAATTTAAATCAAGTATATGTGAATTACGAGTTGTTTATATCAGGATCAACGAGTGAAGGATTTGGTTTAACTTTAATGGAAGCAATAGGTTCAGGTTTAGGTTTAATCGGTTTCGATGTTGATTATGGTAATACAACGTTTATTAATGATAATGACAACGGTTATCGCATAACTATTAAACGAAATGAAGAATCAGAGGATGAAATCGTAAGTAAGGTGGCTGATGCTATAATACGATTTTTTGAACAAGATACACAACACTTCCATGAAGCTTCATATAAAATAGCACAACATTTTACGCAAGACGCAGTGAAAATCCAATGGAATCATTT
Source organism: Mammaliicoccus sp. Dog046 (assembly GCF_034039665.1). NCBI lineage: Bacteria > Bacillati > Bacillota > Bacilli > Caryophanales > Staphylococcaceae > Mammaliicoccus > Mammaliicoccus sp. Dog046. The sequence goes on from NZ_CP120131.1 coordinate 127,297, forward strand.
AATTGAAGAGGTGTTATATGATTAATTTATTTGAAACTTTTGATAAACAAACAATCGTCCTTTATAATTCATTTAAATTTTCTAGAATGAATAGACAGACCATCGTCATTGAAGGAGATGGATTTCTGCCTAATGATGTTCAAACACCTTATGAATTCTTTGCGGAAAATGAAAATATGCCGATTAAACCATTATATTTTAATCAAGTTCAAACACCGAGATATTGGATGATAGAAGGCAATAATAATGAAGCGGTTATTAAAGATACTGGAGATATTAAAGCGAGAATTATTTACAAGAAGAACTATAAACAGAGAATTGTAGAACGTATTGAGTGGTTAAATAAACAAGGGCATACGCAGTATATTGATTATTACAATAAGTATGGATATAGCTATGCACAAGTGGTGTTGGATCCAAACACACATAGAAGAATATTAAAACGTTATTTTAATGCTAAGGGAGAATCTTTTCTAGTTGAGAACTTCATTACAAATGATGTTGTGTTGAATTGGAAAGGTAAAGAATACTTTTTCCATTCAAAAATACAATTTGTTAATTTCTATATTCAAGTAGCAGGATTAGAATCCGAACAATTTTTAATAAATTCATTCTCAATTCCTGCAGCAGTTATGAACGGTTTACAAGAGACGAACAATGATTATTTATATTGGCAAGGTGAAATCACAAGCGACATTATTCGTCATATGGAAAACTTATTATCTAAAGAACGTAGATCATTTAGCATCATTGTTCCTAGCGATGCAGCTTATGAACAAATCCAATCATCTATAAGCAATCAATGGAAAGATAGAATACATCGTTCGGGATATGTATATCAATTCTTGAAAGCTAACAATCATTCAAACCAAGTGCTGACTTTAACAAATTCAGATCAAATACCACATCTAGAAGAACTCGTGCAAACACATCCACAATTAGACTTTCATATTGCAGCATTGACTGAAATGTCGAATGTGTTAATGAATTTGAATCAATATGGCAATGTTCAATTATATCCAAACGCTAAAAAAGATGAATTCAAAGCACTTTATCAAAAATGCGATATCTATTTAGATATTAATAAAGGGAATGAAATATTAGATGCAGTAAGAGCATCATTTGATTATAAATTATTAATCTTAGGATATGATGCAACAGCACATAATAAAGTTGTAACCGCGCCAACGCATCTGTTTGATGTAACGCAACCACAACAATTAATAAGTAAATTACAAGAAGTCACACAAAATACCGACACCCTAGATCACAGCTTAACATTGCAGTTAAAACAAGCAAACGCCATCGATAAAGCAACATTTATTGCATCGGTGAAATAAATTTAATAGCAAATAAAACAATCCTTTTATAATAAATTGTGCATAGAGTACAAAAGTTTATTGTAAAAGGATTGTTTGTGTTTTGAATTGACATATTAATTTTTAAAACTATAATAGAAATGACAAGAATATTCAAAATTTTCATTCAATTAGCTTTTGGGGAGGCTGATTTTTATAGAAGATATTTATCCAATTAGAAGTGTGCTTACATCAATGTCTGTTGAAGCTCATAATAAAATTATTAATCTCTCAAACCAACTTCAAATGATTGCTAATCTTAATCGTGCAAATGTATTTATCGATTGCCAGATAGGTGACAAAAATGAAGTAATCGTTGTTGCAGAAGCAATTCCTATAAATCAAAAAAGTTTATATAATACCGTAAATAAACATGAGGGTAATGATTTTTAAAATAGGATTCTTGTTAAAAATTTTAGCAAATTTAATTACAATAAACGCACCCATAATTGTTCCAAAATAATAACTCGCATTAATATATCCCCACCAAGTGACATCATGATTTAAATGCACTTGTACAAATTTTAAAGTAACAGATCCTATCCAAATAGAACCGACTAATACTTCGATACATTCTATAATAATCAAACTTCTAATGACAGAATGCCTGTTTAATAATTGAATAGAGTTTAAAATTGTAGTTATTGGATTTTTACTTTGTAATGCATCCTTTTTATTAATGATATGTATATTAAAAACAGCAATTAAAGATAGGACAAGTAAAGTTAATGAAATCAATAAGAGATTGTTATTACCGATGAGTGATATAATCCAAGCGCCTAAAACCCACCCTGAAAATAACAATAACTGATCTAAACTTGTAATGATGGATAAACCTTTTGAGAGATGTTGAGCGTTAAGCGTTTCTTTGAGAATTCTTGATTTTAAAGGCGTGAAAATACCGTTAACGAAAGAAAGTAAAAAGATAATGCAATACATAATTGCGAGATCTATATGGTTATTAGTACAAATTAGAAGTAAGAACATACATACAATTTGAAAAGCAGCATTGAAAATTAATAAAGTTTTCACTTTAACTCTTTGAGTAATGCTCGAAATACTCAAACCTGAGATAATCTTTGCGCCAACGCTAATAAAGGTGATAAGACTGGAGTAAAGCACCGAATGAGTTAAACTATAAACATAATAAGTCATAGCCATTGTGTAAAATGAGAAAGCTAAATTCGTTGCAAGTTGTGTTATTAAAAGTGAATAAAAACTTTTGTTATGAATCATATATTAACCACCTTAAATTAGCGTAAAAAAGTTACTTATTTATATCTTCTCATTACCCAGGTAATAATTCGAATATATTATTCTAAACCAAAGCTCTTTTCTTGTCCGACAGTCCCTCTGATAATACTAGGATCTAAATCTTTGAGCATATCTTGATACAATTCTTGAAAACGAACTTCATCAACATCAGAGTAGCCTTCAAAAATAACACGATCTATATTGTCTTCGTTAAAATAATAAACTTCATCTTCAACTAGACCTAAAGGATAAACACACGCAGAATAATCAAAAATGTATTTTTGGTCATCTGTTTCAATGATTGGCCCTCTATTTAAAATCATTAATTTTCGAGAGCCGCCTTTCAAATAAACAATACTACCGATAGTTTTCATATTAAATAATCCTCCTATGATTTAAATTCTTTTAATTCCTTTATATGTACATAACCCATACCAAAGCTAAAATGATTAATAAATGAAAAAATGAATGAAAACAATGTAAAACTAAAATATATTAAAATATTTGGTGCATAATCTAATATAGCTGCTAACATAAGTAATGCAATGAATAGGGATGCGCCGTAAGAATATAATGTTCTAATTACATTATTTTTTGTTGGTTTCATTTTAAAAAATAAGTTGCTACTTTTAATGGGAAAATCTAAAGCGCACTTTCTATGTAAAATATATCGACTTGAAAAAATAAGCATAATCAGTAGAAAGCAAATGATTAAATTCAAAAATTGAGTGATTTGTAAATCTAATAAATTTGCAAATGGTTTAATGATACTTGAAAGAAATGTGGTTCCACCAATAATTATCCATGTATCATTATTATTTTGTTTTTTGGGTGCAAGGTCCTCTGTGTTAATTGACTTTAATTCATCATCTGATAGTTCGTAAGCCTTCATGGGACGAATCCAATTAATCATTGGAAAGATAAATGATAGAAGGTAACTTGCAGTATCAATGAGATAACTTTTATTATTATAGTCAATGACTTTATACCTAGAATTACCATGGAGCCTTTTCATAACTGTTTTCAAAATTACCATCTCCATTGCATTGGGTTTAAAAGTATGGATACTTAAGCTTTGTTGAACTTGTGAAGATTATCTTTCTGCGATTTCTTTCACGTTAATAGGGCCTTCGCCATAAGTTGTCGTATTAATGAATAATAAACAGGCTGAAAAAATCAATAAAACGATGTACATTATAAAGTTGGCATCATCAATAAAAAGACTGTATGAAAATACAGTTATCGCAAACAAACAGAATAAATAAAAACATATACATATCCCGATATGTTTAATAGATGGCCACAGTATAAAGGTAGAATTATTATTTGCCACAGACAAATCTAATTTATTCTTTCTTCGTAAAGAATACCTCCAATAACAAACAGTTAGTATTAAGAGTAGAGTAATAATCAAATTAACAAAAATAGAAATATCCATATCTATCAAACCAGTAATCGGTCTAAGTAAACTAGATAAAAAAACAGCCATTCCACCAGCAAATAAACCTCGATTTTTTTTCTGCGCATTAGACATAGCTTCTTGTTGTTGAAGTGCATTATATTCTTCGTCAAAAAGCTCATAAGCTTTCATAGGTAAAATCCAATTTATCATTGGAAATATGTATGACCAATAGCTTTGTTCAGTATCAACGAGATAGTTTTTATTATTGTAATTTATAATATTGTATCTAGAATTCTTTATTATTTTGCTGACAGTCATCATATTATTTACCATCTCCATTTCATTGGGTTTAAATTTTTTTTAGCATTAGTAAATTTGTGTTCTACGTCTTTTTGAATATCATTTGTTTTATCCTTGACAATTTTTGCTGAAGAATGAACTGATTTTTTAGCATTAGTAAATGTATGTTCTGCATCTTTTTGAAAATCTTTTGCTTTATCTTTGACAATTTTTGTTGAAAAATCAATTGATTTTTCAAATTTTTGTTCTAATTGGTGTGCTCCAATATAATTATTAGTAAGAAAAACGCGACCTTTTGTTGTAAGTGATTCTGACAATTTATTGTAGCCTATTTTTTGAAGTTCCCAACTTAATTTAGTTGTATTTTTTATTGATTTAATTCCATCGTCAATTTTATGACCAACCCAGTCTGTACCATCTTTTAATTTTAAAAAGTTCTTTTTATATGAATAGTCAATTAACAATGAACCACCTGCAGCTATTCCAATAATTGCGGTTGTAGCCCATCCTGCGGGGTTAGTAAATAAATAACCGGCTACTATGCCTGAGGCAAGACCTCCTCCAGTAGTTAATGTATTATGAGATACTGCTTCTCCAACTGTTTTATTGTCATTCGCCATATCGTCGTACATGCCCAAACCATAACCTACACCCGTTAATGTTGTTCCTCCATACTTTCCTACATTGGCAATGATTTTTCCATTTTTAATTAAATGACTCCCTTTATTATTTGTTACTGTTTTGAAGCTATTTGGACCTTCTGGACCTTTGATTCCGGTAAAAGTATTTATATATCCCCCAATTCTTTGAGTATGAATGCCTCCTTGTTCAACGAGGTTTGATCCTATATCAAAAGATAAATCTCTATAGATAGAGTCTTTATTATCATTAATATAGTTTATTAAGTCTTGTGGTAAATCCTCTTTTGGATGTGTACGGATATAATTCATAACAGCCTGTAAATCTTGTTTATTTAGTTTTTTATCTTGTGATTTTTTATTCAACTTTGATATTTCAAGAGACAAGTATTTTTTATTTGCTACATTTGCCCATTCTAATTGTTTTCCTGATGGAATACTAAAAGACTTATTACCAGGATTCCAGCTTGTAGTTGCTTGTTTAATTCCTTGTTGAACAGTTTGTTTAAAGGATTCTACTTCCTTAAAAATATCAGGGGAAGATTGATTGAATCTTCTTAGTTTTTCAAGTTTCTTTTCTAATTCTGCTTTTTGATCTTCCAAAGTTGAAATCATATTATTGTTTCCAGAAATTGCATCAGTATTTTTTGACGCTTTATGTTTAAGTGAGATATTCATTGATTCAAAATGTGTGATTCGCGATTCTAGATCTCGTATATCTTCTTCTAATTCAGATTCTTTTAAACTTTGAGAATCAACTTCTGCTGTATATCTATCTACAAATTCTGCGCATGCTTGTTCGGTTAATGTTGCTAAAGTTTGCATGCTCGTTATTAAAGGAGATATAATCGTAGAGAAAAAAATCTTTCCAGATTCGTATGCAACGCCTTTTAAATCACCTTCACTTGAAAACTTTGAATTAGCTGCCAACAGACTTTCATATGCACTTAATATCTCTTTGGATAAATTACTAGTATCGGAAGCTTGTTTTCTTGAGTTTTCTAAATACATATCGATACTCATTAGCTCTTCCTGCTTTCTTCTTCAAATTTAATTTCTACTGATTTTTGCTTTTCTAAATTATGTATATCTTGTTCTATATTTATGATCTCTTTGTTTAAACTATCTTGTTGATTTTGTAATGAACTAATTACTTTTCGTTTGTGAAAATTCAATTCGTTGTGACTTTGCTCAATGGAATGAAAGAGTTCGCTTTTTATGTAACGTTCGCCTAATCTGTTGAAAAGATGTTTGTTTTCATTGGAAAATGATTCATATTCATCTATCAAATTAGAAAGAGAATGCTTTTCTTCTTTTAATTCTCCGATTTTTTCTTGCTTTTGGATAATTTCTAAACTTAATTCATTTATTTTAGACATGCTTACACCACTTTTTAATTTTTAGATATTTGATTACCTAAGAGCAGATCTGTCTGATCAAATTCGTTACCAACGTTTTCTAGATTTTTACTTGCACTTCGAATCACTTTTGCAATAGATGAGTTCATATCTAATAATTGATCAATTGCATTATGTGCATTAGTATTACCACTTACGGTTGTACGCTCATCTTTGGAAGGTTTAGATATACTTTCGCATTCTTGTATTGCACTTTCGAAAGTAGCAGTAATACTTTTTGTTTTGCTGATATCACTTTTTATTTCTGTCATATATTTCCCTCCGATTAGACTATTTAAAATCTAATTATGTATATAAATGCAATTACTATAATACCCAATTATTTACCATTAGTATACATTTATAAGTACATTTCTTTGATTTATATAAAAATTAACAGTTCATTGTAGTTTTATTTTAATGAACTTTATAAATATGTAAAAGTTTAATACTTATGTATTCTCCATATATAAATATCTTCTCATTACCCAGGTAATATTTCGAATTTCTTAGATTAAACTTCGAAGCCTTCAAAATTCCTTTCACTCTTTTATATGAACATAACCCATTCCAAAGCTAGCATGATTAATAAATAAAAAAGTGAATGAAAACATTGTAAAAATAAAATAAATAAAAATATTTGGTTCATAATCTAATATAGTTGCTAAAAAAGCAAATGAGAAGAGAAATAACCCGAAGTACATAAATAATGTTCTACCTAAATTATTTTTTGTTGGTTTCATTTTAAAAGTTAGGTTGCTACTTTTAATTGGAAAATCTAAAGCGCATTTTCTATGTAAAATATATCGACTCGTAAAAATAAGGATGATTAATAGAAAGCAAATGATTAAATTTAAAAATTGAGTGATTTGTAAATCTAATAAAGTTAGAGATGGTTTAATGATACTTGAAAGGAATGTGGTCCAGCCAATTATCATCCATGTATTATTATTATTTTGTTTTTTGGGTGCAAGGTCTTCTGTGTTAATTGACTTTAATTCATCATCTGATAGTTCGTAAGCTTTCATAGGACGAAACCAATTAATCATTGGAAAGATAAACGATAGAAGGTAACTTGCAGTATCGATGAGATAACTATTATTCTTATATTCAATGACTTTATATCTAGAATTACCGTGGATTCTTTTCATAACTGTTTTCAAAATTACCATCTCCATTGCATTGGGTTTAAAAGTATGGATACTTAAGCTTTGTTGAACTTGTGAAGATTATCTTTCTGCGATTTCTTTCACGTAAATTGGGCCATCTATATAAGTTGTCGTATTGCTAAATAATAAATAAAATGAAAACAATAGAAGCCCTCCATACATTATAAGGTTAGAATAACCAGTGAATATAATGTATGAAAATAAGAAAATACCAAATAGACTAATGAAATAAAAACCAAGAGATCTGAAAATATGTTTCATAGGAGGTCTGATTATAAAGGTTGATTCCTTATTTATCGCGTGAAAGTCTAAAGTATTCTTTTGACGTAAGGTATATCTCCAACAACAAGCAGCTAGAATTAAGAGAATAGCATTGATTATGTTTACAAAATCAGAAATCTCAAGTTCTAGCAAATAAGAAATTGGTCTAAGTATACTTGATAATAAGACGACCATCCCACCGACAAATAAACCTCGGTTTTTCTGCTGTGCATTAGACATGGCTTCTTGTTGTTGAGCTGCATTATATTCTTCGTCAGAAAGTTTATAAGCTTTCATAGGTGAAAACCAATTTATTATTGGAAATATGTATGACCAATAGTTTTGTTCAATATCAACGAGATAATGTTCATCGTGATGCGTAATCAATTTATATCTTGAATTTTTATATAGAGCTGTGACAGTATCGTTCATTTAAAGTTACTCCGTTTCATGAATAGTAATTTCATTTATCTTTTTAACGTTAATCGGACCATAGCCACAGGTACCGTGATTTAGGAATAATAGAATAAATGGAAACGGCGCTAAGCACAGATAGATTAAAAGGTTAGGTTGAAATTCTAGTAATAATGAAATGCCTAAGAATGTGAAAAATGAAAAATACACATAAATAAATATTATTAATAGAATTGGTTTGAGTGGTGGTCTGAATTTAATCATAAATTTTCTGTTTTCTGTGGGTAGTACTAAAGTTAATTTTCTTCGGATAGAATATCTTATTAAACAAATGGACAATAATAACAAACACAATATCAATATGTTAATGAATTGGGTAATTTGTAGATCTAGTACTTCAGTAAATGGTCTTATTAAACTAAATATTAATATTGAAGATCCAGTCGCAAGCCATCCTTGCTTATTCCATTGTTTATTAGGCATAGTTTTTTCGGTTTCAAAATCATCCAACTCTTCAGTTGAAAGTTCATATGCCTTCATTGGTAAGAGCCAATTAATCATTGGGAAAATGAATGAAAAAATATATTGTTCGGAATCCACAAGAAAATATCTGTTGTTAAACTCAATGATTCTATATCGAGGATTTTTGTATAACCTTATCGCCTACGCATTCAAATCGTTCACTTCCTTTAAATATGTAAAAGTTTAATGTTTGTGTGTTCTCCATAAAAAATATCTCCCTCATTACCCAGGTAATATTTCGAATTTCTTAGATTAAACTTCGAAGCATTCAAAATTCTTTTCACTCTTTTATATGTACATAGCCCATTCCGAAGCTAGCATGATTAATAAAGGAAAAAAGGAATGAAAACATTGCAAAACTAAAATAAATTAAAATATTTGATGCATTATCTAATAAAACTGCTAAAGTAAGTAATGCAATGAACAAACATCCACCGTAAAAATATAATGTTTTAATTACATTATTTTTTGTTGGTTTCATTTTAAAAGTTAGGTTGCTACTTTTAATTGGAAAATCTAAAGCGCATTTTCTATGTAAAATATATCGACTAGAAAAAACAAACATGAGCAGTAGAAAGCATATGATTAAATTTAAAAAATGAGTGATTTGTAAATCTAATAAAGTTGCAAATGGTTTAATGATACTTGAAAGGAATGTGGTCCCGCCAATTATCATCCATGTATTATTATTGTTTTGTTTTTTGGGTGCAAAGTCTTCTGTGTTAATTGACTTTAATTCATCATCTGATAATTCGTAAGCCTTCATAGGACGAATCCAATTAATCATTGGAAAGATAAACGATAGAGGGTAACTTGCAGTATCAATGAGATAACTTTTATTATTATATTCAATGACTTTATATCTAGAATTACCATGGATCCTTTTCATAACTGTTTTCAAAATTACCACCTCCATTCCATTGGGTTTAAAAAGAGTAGATACTTAAACTTTACTGAACATGTGAAGGTTTTTTTTCTTCAATTACTTTCACGTTAATAGGGCCTGCTTTTCCAAAGGTCATATTATTTACAAATAAAACACCTAATATAAATAAAGCGACTCCTATATATATTATTACATTAGGTTGAATAGTGAATATGAGTGCAGAAAACAGACACATCATTATAAAGAAAATAAAGTAGCAATATAAGATAATTAATAGATCTTTAATTGTAGGTTTTAATCTTAATTTGACGGTACTATTTTTCTTTGAAACATCTAAGTTGAATTTTCTACTTAAAACAAATCTAGAAATAAAAATTACTAGAAGTAGCAAGGTTAATATAAAAATATTCGTTACATTGCTGATTTCTAAATCAAGCAAAGTCGTTAATGGTTTGATTAAATTTGATAGTAATACGGTCCCTCCAATAATAATCCATAAATGTTTCTTTTCTAATCTTTGAGAGGTAGTTGATTGGTGATTAAGATTGTTTCGTTCTTCAGTTGAAAGTTCATATGCTTTCATTGGTATGAGCCAATTAATCATTGGGAAAATGAAAGAAAAAATATATTGTTCGGAATCCACAAGAAAAAATCTGTTGTTAAACTCAATGATTTTATATCGAGGATTTTTGTATAACCTTATCGCCTTCGCATTCAAATCGTTCACTTCCTTTAAATATGTAAAAGTTTAATGATTGTGTGTTCTCCATATAAAAATATCTCCTTTATTACCAAAACTAGACGTGTTTAGATACGTTAAGAAAAGTAAGAAGGGTAAAAGGAAAATGTAATGTAATATGTTGGATTGAGCATTGAAAATTATATAAATGTAGGTCAGTATGCCTAATGAACACACTAAAAAGCTAGCAAGTGTTAGCAATATTTGTTTCAGTGATGGTAGAATACAAAGTTTTGATAATTGAAGTTGCATGTCTATGTTTAAAGCGTGATTTTGTCTCAATCGATATCTAAAAACACAAGCTGCAAGAATCAATAAAATAATTATTGTTATATTTATGGCATAACTTATATCTATATCTAGCAAATCAGAAATTGGTCTAAGGATACTCGATAATAAGACGACCATTCCACCAACAAATAAACTTTGGTTCTTTTTCTGTGTTTTAGACATAGTTTCATCTTGTTGAATTTCGTTATATTCTTCGTCAGAAAGCTCATAAGCTTTAATGGGTAGAATCCAATTAATCATTGGAAATATGTATGACCAAAAGCTTTGTTCAGTATCAACGAGATAGTTTTTATGATGATATGTAATTAATTTATATCTAGGATTTTTATGTAGAGCTGTGACTTTACCGTTCATATGAAGTTACTCCGTTTGTTTTAATTATTCTCATTTAATATAATAACATTTTATTTTGTGATTTGAATAGTTGATTTTGTATAAAGTGTTTTATAACAAAATTTACCTAATTTCAGTTATTATGAAAGCATAGAGGAGTGGTTATTGTGAATGAATTAGTCCAGCTTTTAAGGGATAAAGAGCAAGATATGATTGATATCAGACGTTATTTACATGAACATCCAGAGCTATCTTTTCAGGAAGAGAAGACTTCGAAGTATATTGCTGATTTTTACAAAGATAAAGATTGCGAAGTGGAAACGAATGTCGGTCAACGGGGTATTAAGGTCACGATAGATAGTGGTCGACCTGGTAAGACGATAGCCATTCGTGCGGATTTTGATGCATTGCCAATTAAAGAGGAAACGGGATTGCCATTCGCTTCTAAGAACGACGGTGTGATGCACGCTTGTGGTCATGACGCGCATACGGCATATATGTTGATTCTTGCAGATACATTGATTGAGATGAAGCATCAGTTTAAAGGGAAAGTTATTGTTATTCATCAACCAGCTGAAGAAATGCCACCAGGTGGAGCGAAAGGTATGATTGAAGATGGCGTGCTAGACGGTGTAGATCATGTATTAGGTGCACATGTGATGAGTACAATGGCGAGTGGTAAAGTCTATTACCGAGATGGCTACTTACAAACTGGCCGTGCGTATTTCAAATTAGTTGTTCACGGAAAAGGAGGACACGGATCCTCTCCACATATGGCTAATGATGCGATCGTAGCAGGTGCGAACTTTGTTACAACTGTACAGAATGTCGTTTCAAGAAGATTAAATCCATTTGAGACTGGTGTCGTGACGATTGGTTCTTTTGATGGAAAAGGTCAATTTAACGTAATTAAAGATACAGTAGAAATAGAAGGGGATGTACGTGCGCTCACTGATGAAACAAAAAGTACAATCCAAAAAGAAATCACACAAATGGTTAAAGGCTTAGAAGCAACATTTGGAGTGACATGTGACTTTACATTCGAGAACGATTATCCAGCATTGTATAACGATCCAGAGTTTACAGCATATGTAGCAGATACAATTAAGCAAGCACAATGTCCGGATATAGAGAAAGTAGAAATATGTGAGCCACAACCACCATCCGAAGACTTTGCATATTATGCGAAAGAATTACCAAGTACATTTATATATGCAGGAGCAGCACCAGAAGATGGAGAAATATATCCACACCATCATCCTAAATTTAATATAAATGAATCATCGTTATTAGTAGCAGCAGAAGCGGTAGGAACTGTAGTGTTAGATTATTTATCGTAAGAGAAAATGTTATATATAAAGTGAAACAGTAGGGAGCGGGACGTTACATTATGTCCAGTCACTACTGTTTTTTTGTTTGTGATGAGGTTGGGATTTTGGTGTGGCCGCTGAGTGATAGGTGGTGCTGAGTGATATGTGGTAGGGAGTGAAATAGGACAGAATATTAAATTTTGAGAGTGATGATTGCACGTTTAGCGAGTCTTGCAACGATTGGCAGGAAATGATTGCACGTTTGACGAGACTTGCAATCATTGGCCATTGAATTTATCAAGACACGCCAAACGTGATAAATAGGAGCGTTGTATTTATCAAGACTCCTCGAACGTGATAAATAGGAGCGTTGAATTTATCAAGACGGGCAAAACGTGATAAATAGAGCAGTTGAATTTATCAAGACACATCAAACGTGATAAATAGCATCGCTACTTTTATCACAATTCACCACGTCTCTCACCACAATCACTACAACAGCCTAATATTCTATGTACATGGCTGGTGTTGAGTCTTTTACATACTGGAAGCCATATTTTTCATATAAATAATTTGCTGGCATTTCGGAAATGAGGTTCACATAGGTACCTTTGAATCGATGTTCCTCAATATAATCCATGATGTGTGTCATTATGATTTTTCCAAGACCGTTGCCTTGATAGTCTGGACTAACGGCTACATCTACAATATGAAAGACAGTTGCACCATCACCAACAATTCTCCCCATGCCAATCAGTTGGTCATTATTATAAATAGTAATGTTGAAAAGTGCATTCTGAAGTCCAATCTCGATTGCTGCTTTATCTTTAACAATTAAATCACAACTACGGACTAATTGGTCAAAGTCATTTACAGATGGACGTTGATTTGAAATAGTATACTTCATGTTGTTTCCCCCTTTGATATTTAACAAAAGTATTTTATTTAAACTTCTATATATTATAAACATAGATGATGAAGCGGGGGCAACTTCTTGTTGAGGATGACTTTCCTTGTATTAGTCTTTTCCAGGTCCGTGATTGAACTTTGTACCTTTGCCAATCGCGTAGAATTGACCTCCAGCGACATAGTGGGCGGTACGTAAGTGATCAGGTGCTTCGTCAAATATCCAATGTCCATTCTTGAATACACGATCGTCACTCCATGCACCAACAATTTCTCCCATAAACAAATCATGCTCTTGTTCATTTTGTTCATTAGGCATCACTTTACAAACAATCCAACCTGCACTTCCTTCAACTAATGGGATATCAAATTCATCTTGATAAAATAATGGTAATTGATCTAATTTGTTGTCCATATTTTTTGAACTATGTTCCCCAACATATAAGACTGTTTCCATTTGTTGCACGGTTGGAATATGAACTACATAGTAGCCGCTTTTCTCTATAAGTTCACGCGTAAATGCTTGTTTGCCGATATAAGCCATTACTTTCATATTTCCAACAAGACTGACCCAAGCAGCAGCCATCACATTTTCAACATCATTATGTTTTGCAGAAATCATCGTTGTTGGTCCAACTTGTAATAATCGATAAGCTTTAGAAAGTTCGATAGGTTGTATTGCCAATTTTAATTCTCCTCTTTTCTTTAAAACCATATACTAAAAATACGTAATGGCTCTTTCTTTAATTTAATGATAGTACACAGTATAATAGGAAAATATAAAAAAGATAGTATGCACTTTTATGTAAGATACTATCTAAAAGGAGAGTATGAGATGCCTGATTCAAAAAAATTAGAAGAAAGAAAAGGCAGTAATGAATCATTTGAATATACAATGTCATTAATAGGAGGGAAATGGAAGTTGCATATCTTGTTCATATTATTGAAAGAAGAAGTTATGAGATATGGTGAATTGAAGAAATCCCTTCAAACAATTACACATAAAATGTTAAGTAATCAGCTTAAAGAACTCGAGCGTGATGCACTTATAATTCGAAAAGAGTATGCACAAGTACCACCTAAAGTAGAGTACACCTTATCAAAGCGGGGTCAATCATTGATGCCAGCATTACAAGAATTATGTCAATGGGGTGTAGAGCATATAGATGATGGAGTTTAGTCCATTAAAAATATATAAAAACCTCCGCTTATTTAAATAAACGGAGGTTCAATTCTATACGGAAGGGATAGCGATATCACTGTGCGGGAGGTCTAAATAATGATATTTAGTAAACAGCGATTTTCTCTAATTGTTCCTTAAGTGTAGTGAGGTTCTTACGTATTAAATTTACTGATGAATCCATTGTTTAAAAAATTTTCCATTCACCTTGAAATCGTAATCAGGATCCTCAGGTTTCTTTGAACTAGTATCTTTATAAACCCAGGAACTACTTAGTTCTGCTAAATCTCTAACGTTAATTTGATTCACGTCCAATCTCCTTTGGTAATCTTGATTTTACAATTAAAATCAATGTATATTATGTTTATAACTTTTAGATAAAGTCTGATGAAGTAAGGTATATTTAATTCTAAATTTCAATTTTGTTTTGCTTATCATAACTAGTAGTTTTGGTGTAAATACCATTTTCAACTAGTTTAGAGATAATATGTGCTTGAGAAGGGAAGTTAGACTGTTTCTTTATACTATTTGTGAATTCTATCCACTTTAATACATCCTTTTTCTGTGAAATATCTTTTTGTGTACTGAACAATGTTGCAACTACACGAACATCTGCTGTATAGTTTAATTTCTTTCTTGCATGAATCATACCGTCTTTAAATTCTTGATCATCTTTGTAAATAAGTGGTTCAAAGTACTTTCTATATTCATTTAAGGAACGAGATGAATATAAAATATAAAAATACTCATTACGGTAACCAACATTTTGTGTGCTGTTTATTGCTTCTTTTGTCATACCTGTATAATTATATTTTTCTCTATTATCTTTATAGAATTGTGTTAAGTTGTCATATTTTTCTTTTTGAGCACGATATTCAAAACCACTTAGAACTTTACCAACAAGTATTTCCATTTCACTACTAGTATCATTACTTCTAAAAGACCCCGGCACACCTAAAGAATCTTTAGTAAAAGGGATGCTCGCATTAAATACAATGCCGTTATCATTACAATGAACATAAACTTCAACGCCATCATCTACTGCAACAACATTGGTTGCTTTAACATTTAAACTAAAGTTATCTTTGAAGAATTGTTCGCCCAATTTTTCAAACTCTTTGCGATGCTTCTTAGCAAATTTAATCGCTTCATCTTCAGCATGTGGTTGAAAACCTTGCCCTTTATATTCTTGAACAGGCATTTTTTCAGGAATTGCTTTTTCTTCCTTGGTATTTTTTGTTTTCTGCTGATTATCATTAGTAGATTTATTTTCTGGCATATCTGAACACCCTCCTAATATTAATGATGTTGCTACAAGTGAACTTATGATTTTTTTCATGTGGCACCTCTATAAAAATATTTTTGTTTTTATTTTGTTGATTAATTATGAAATTTTTAAATATTAACTGATTGATGAATTAAAATTCAATCACTTTTTTCTCATTATAATTTGCACTCTTTGTAGAAATGAATTCATCGCCTAATTGAGACAGTATGTCTACATTCTCTGGGAAATTGGGTTGTTTTTGTAAGTTATCCGTAAATCTTATCCAATTTTTTACCTTTTCTTTATGATTATTATTAAATTGATCAGTAAATAATGTAGAGTATACGTTAGCGTCAGCTGTATATCCCATTTCTTTTCTCGCGCGGATCATACCTTCTTTAAATTCTTGTTCATTTTTATGAATGAGTGGTTCAAAATATTTACGGTATTCCTTTAACGAACGAGACGAGTAAACAATATAGTAATACTCATTTTGGTAACCGATCCCTTGCGTTTTATTGATTGCTTCTTTATTGAATCCAGTGTAATTATATTTTTTCGAATTATCTTTATAGAATTGCGTTAAGTTATCATATTTTTCTTTTTGTCCACGATATTCGAAACCACTTAGGACTGTCCCAACTAACATTTCCATCTCACTACTGGTATCAGTACTTCTCATTGAACTCGTACGTTTATAAGCATCTTTAAGTAATGGAACACTCGCATTAAATACTATGCCGTTATCATTACAATGCACATAGACTTCTACACTAGCATCTTCTGCAACGACGTTTGTAGCTTTTACATTTAAACCAAAATTATCTTTGAAGAATTGTTCTCCACGCTTTTCAAATGCTTTGCGATGTTTTTTAGCTGCTTTAATGACATCTTCTTCAGCATGCGGTTGATAGCCTTGCCCTTTATATTCTTGAACAGGCATTTTTTCAGGCACTGTTGATTTCTCTTGCGTTGCCTGCCGACTGTGATCTTCTGGTTCAGTTGTACAGCCGGATAATAATAGGATTGATATGATAGTCAGACTTAAAATCTTATTCATCTCATAAGGCACCTCATATGTAATAAATTGAATAAAGAAATGAAGGCAGGAAGGAATCATATGTCAATATGATTCCTTGTCCTGCCTTGTCTTTTTATGTTGGTAGGTTTATTTAGCGTGTATATGCTTAACACTGCCAGTAGACTTCTAATCGACAGGTTTAAATGAATTTACCATTCTCATATATAACGCGTTGTTTTTCACCTTTGATGAAGTCGTTATAGTTTTGTTTCTGGAAGTCGCTTGATAATAGTTTAGATGTACCGTATTTAAGTTTGCCTTTGTTTGTTTGTATGATTAATTTTCTAAACAAAAGGCCGTCTTTTAATTTGATTTGCTCGATGTCATTATAATCTACTTTGATTGCTTCTTTACATTCATATGTATTGATTGGCACAATGGCACAAGCTGCAAAGTTTTCGCCAAAGTAATAAATAGATAGATCTCTGTTCTTATATTGTCCTACGAGTAAGCGTCCTTTCTCGTATTTTTCTTCTGGGAAATGTAAATCTAGGTAGTCTAGAATATCTTGTTCTCGTAATTTGAATTTCATGATATTTGCTCCTTTTAGTAGATTAATTGCCATATTATGTTATTTGTAAATTGGTATAAATTAATTCCTGTAATATTTAAAGGTGTAATTTATTTTTTAAAAAATTAATGTATGTAATTGTATGTACCGGCTTCACTTGCAGATATTGTTCGTGTTGAGATGATATATGGTCCTACCCAGTTCATTTCTGATACAAGTAGGCTGCCGTCTGAGTTTACATTCTCTACATAAGCAACGTGTCCATATGCGCCAGCTACGGTTTGTAGTATGGCGCCTTTTTCTGGTTTGTTGTCCACTTTAAATCCTGCTGCTGATGCTTGTCCGGCCCAATGTTTTGCATCTCCCCAGAATGTACTGATTGTTCGAGCGTCTTGTGCGCGTTTATCAAACACATACCATGTACATTGACCAGCAGTATATAAATTATTTTTATTCGTAAATGTTGGTTGATTGATAATTTTCCCGTTACCTAATGCTAAAGGTTTCCCATCTACAGTCTTAGCTTTCTCATTAAATTCAGAGATTTGTAATTCGTCATTTAATATATCTAAGTCGATAGAAGTGATCATTCCGTTGTCGTCTTTTTCATATGCTTTGTCTACATCTCCAACTTGTTGATTTGTATTATTTTCATTCGATGTATCAGGTTGTGTCGGAGGTGTTTCTGGCTGAGGTGTTTCTGGCTGAGGTGTTTCAGGTTGTTGCATGTCGTTTGATGATGCTGGTTGTTCTTCTGTTGAAGAATCAGGTGTCTGTGATGAGGAGTCATTTGGTGTCTGTTGATTTGGTGATGGTTGCTGTGGTGTCGGCTCATTAGTTGTACGTGAATCCGGTAATGTCTGCTGAGGTGTATCTGCTTTAGGTGCATTGTCTGAGGTGTTGCGTTGCTGACGATTTATATTCTGTTGCTGTGATTGACTGTTTGGTTGTTGTTTTTGTGACTGTCCATAGGTGTAAGTGAAAGAACCATCTGATGGATTAACTTTAAATTGTGCATTCGGATGTGATTGCTTTGCATCGTCAATGTTTTTAAAGTCTTGCGCATGTACTGATGGTGTTACTAATAAACTACTTAAAATAGTTATTGAAGATATAGATAAATATAAAGATTTTTTCATGATTTTCAAACTTTCCTTTACAAGTATAATTATTCAATATTAGAATACACTAATAGGCTTTAAAAATGAATGATTTTTTTAAAATTATAGTCGCAAACAATAATTTATATCATAAATTAGATTAAATTTAGTAAAAACTATGTACATTTGGTGATATTTTGTATATTATTTTAAAAGAGGTACTAATAATTGTAAAATTTGTATCTTTTTAACTATTGAAACAATTACAAAATATTCAGGAGGTTTTTAACATTATGGCAATGATTAAAATGAGTCCAGAGGAAATTAGAGCTAAGTCCCAATCTTACGGAAATGGTTCTGAACAAATTCATCAAATTTTATCTGATTTAACACGTGCGCAAGGTGAAATTGCAGCGAACTGGGAAGGTCAAGCATTCAGTCGCTTCGAAGAACAGTTCCAACAATTAAGTCCAAAAGTGGAAAAATTCGCACAGTTACTAGAAGAAATTAAACAACAATTAAACAGCACTGCTGATGCTGTACAAGAACAAGACCAACAATTATCAACTAATTTTGGTTTACAGTAGACATTATTATTAATTTTAGGGGCTGTGGCATTTTTGATGTTACAGCCTTTAAATTGATATTTGATGAGTGGGGTAGGCAAAAATGCTTGGAAAATCAGTTTTCCATCCCGCTCTTTTCGTATTGTTATTGACTGAAGAAGCATTGAAAGGAAAAAGGGCATGAAGAAGAAAAGTTGGATATACACATTAATCATATTCTTAATTGTTTGTATTACGGTAGCAAGTATAGTGATATTTGCGAACGGTAATCACGAAGACCACACTGATAAAGACACAAAAAGTAAAGAAGTTAAAAATAAAACCATTCATATGGCCATAGTGAATGAAGATCAGGCAACAACATATAATGACAAGAAAATTCGCTTAGGCGAGCCATTTATAAATCGCTTATCCCAACAAGGTAACTATAAATTTGAAACTGTTACACGCAGCATGGCAGAAACTGGTCTGAAAAACGGCACATATCAAGTCATGGTAGTTATACCTAAGAATTTCTCGAAATTAGCAATGCAACTAGACGAAAAAACACCTTCGAAAATGGAGATTCAATATAAAACAGCAACAGGTCAAAAAGCAAAAGTTGCTAAAGATACGGAAGAAATTGTAGGCAACGTCCTAAAAGATTTCAATAAAAATTTAATCCAAATTTATTTAACAAGTATTATAGATAACTTACATAATGCACAAGAGAATGTTGGAGATATTATGTCTCGTGAACAAAGTGTAAATAAGAAATTCTCAAATTACTTATTAAATCCTTTGAATGACTTTCCATCATTATTTACAGATACATCTGTAAATTCAACAATCGCGAACAATGATATTACAACGTGGGTTCAACAATATAATCGCTCATTATTAAGCGCGAACTCAGATATTTTTAACGTAAATGTTAATGAGAATGCGACAAGTATTGTTCAATCACAAAATGAAGCATTCAATAAGAATATTTCATTATTAGAGCAGACGTTAAGTGATTATAAGTCTAAGCAAGATAGTGTGAATTTAAATACATATATCGATCACTTGAAAGAAATGGATAGTCAGTTAGATGAATATACGAAATCTGAAGACCGTTCTAAGAAAGAATATCAGAAGACTTTTGAAGAAAACTTAGACGAATTGAAAAAACAAGTTAAGAAACAAGAATCACCATTTACGAAAAAAATGATTGAAGATTATAGAAAGAATTTAACGAAGTCTATTACGTCGCAACTAGACGATAATAAAGAATTAAATGATGCAGTGCAACAAGTGAAAGATGATCATCAACAAGTTCAAGACACAATGATCAATTATTTACGTGAAGTGATAGAACGTGATGAATCTAAACAAGATGCATTTTACATTCGCAATATGTCAGCACAAGATTTAGAGAATGCCGGATTATCTGAACAAGCAGTTAAAGATTATCAAGCAACGTTAGGTAATGTTCAACAGTTTATTGAAGAATACAATCAAGGTCATCCTCAAAATAAAATTAAACAAGATGATTACAACGGAGAAATTAACGCAACAGACACATCACGCCTAGTTAACGAAGGTGTTGATTTTGAAAGAAAAGAAACAATCAAGAGTAAAGATATTAACCAATTATCCATTGCGACAGACCCGAACTTTGACTTTGAAGGAACGGTTTATGTGAATGGTAAGAAATATGATATTAAAGACCAAAACATTCAACTTGATACAACAGTGAAATCATATGACGTGGAAGTTAAAGGTGTAGCTAAACTTAAATCTGAAACTGAAAATCAAAATCAATTTTTAGATGATAAGACAATGCGTCTACAATTATTGTTCGGTCAAGCGGATCGTAATGATAACCCGGGAAATAATCCATCCGATACGATCACAGACGATAATGAAGCAAATGACAACACACTTGGGGTGGATACACCTGGTGAAGACGCAGAAGATGACAACGCAACAAATGACAACGAACCAAATGAAAATGCACAAGATGATTCAAATAAAAATACAAGTGTTGTCGACTTATCAATTAATCATCACTTAGGTGGCGAATTGATCAGTGGTGATTTGGATCAACAATTACGTTCGTTAGATCGATTCCAAGCACAATATACACTTTATAAAGATAAGCATTTAAGCCCAGGAACACCAACGATAGACAACAAAGCGATTGCGAATATGATGGTAGACGAAGTTGTTAAAGATATGGACGGGTTTAAAGCAAATAAAACAGATTTACTGAAACAAATTGATGAAATGAATGATACTTCCGATGAATTAGTTACAAACATTCTGGATAGTAAAGAAAGCGTTGGAAAAAATAAAAAAGACATCGAATCATTAATTGACGAGTTAAGTGAAACGGAAAAAACATTAAGTGAAGAACCAGAAGAACCTGAAATTGACAGAGATTCTGATGAAACTTACACAACTTTATCTTCTAATTTAGATAAAGAAGTGAGCAAATTATCTGAGAAGAGTCAGAAGTTACTATCCGATAGTCAAACTTCTAAATCAACAGCGGATAAAGTAAGTAGTCAGCTGAATCAATTAGATTCTAACGTTGATAAACTACATGCAAGTGGCCGCTCATTAGGTACAAGAGCGAATGATTTGAATAAAGAAATGTCGAAGAATGAAGATACAAACGCATTATTCGCGAAAGATTTTGCGCGTGTATTAGAAAATTCTAAAGACGGAGATCGTCAAAACGAAGCTTTAAAAGCATTTATGAGTCAGCCAATTCAGAAGAAAAGTATAGATAATGTCTTAGCAGATGAAGATGAGAAAGATACAATATCATCAACTATATTAGTGTTATTGATGTACTTATTATCAATGATGACGGCATATCTATTCTATAGTTATGAACGTGCGAAAGGTTTACCAACTTATATTAAAGATGACTTTAGTGAACGTAATGGCTTATGGAATAACATGATTACTTCCGCAATCATTGGAGGCACTTCAATAATCGAAGGTATGGTCATTGGATTTATCGCATTAAATCGTTATCAAGTGATGCCAGGTTACCAATTGAAGTTTATGCTCATGATTATCATTACGATGGCTGTGTTCGTATTCATTAATACGTATTTATTACGCCAATTAAAATCAATAGGTATGTTTATCATGATTATATTACTCGCACTATACTTTATTGCTATTGATGGATTAGGTATGACAAGCAGTACACTTGCGCAACTATCACCATTAACGTATGTGGATACTATGATTTATAACTACTTAAATGCAGAACATCCTGTAGGCATATCACTCTTTGTTATTACTGTTATAGCTATCATCGGATTTGTGTTAAATATCTTTGTTAAACACTTTAAGAAAGAGAGGCTTATCTAATGTTAGTAGAAAGTTTGCTTGCAATGACGTTATTAACGGCAGATAAGCAACATGGCAGTCTTGATATTGATATACAACAAGAAGATAAGGACAATGTGAATAAAGATTTAAACCAATATGATACGACATTGTTCGATAAAGATAGTAAATCGATCAATGATGCAATAAAGAAAAAAGAACAAAAGAAAAATCAAGACATTAAAAATAATATGTTTCATAACCAAACGGGTCCATCTACCCGTTTGGATGAAACTAAAAATGTATTATTTGGGCCATCGTCGCAAAAAGACCGCGGTTCAAATAGTGATAAGAAACCATATATACAAAATGAACAAGAACGTAATATCTTGCCATATATATTAATCAGTGTTGGCGCAGCATTAACACTTGGTTTTATTCTATTTTCGATTCAAAGAAGGAGGGCAAGTCGAAGATGAAGCATCTTGTAAAAGTGACATTTGATTTTTCAAATTATCGATATGGGACTTATGATTTGGCAGTGCCTAATAACGTACCACTTAAAACGTTAATTCCATTAGTCGTAGATAGTTTGGATATAGATATTCATCATTTGAAGCATCAAATAAAAGTAACCACGAAACATCAATTACTCGTGGATAATGATAGGCTCATTGACTTTCAAATTGCTGATGGCGATATTTTGAAAGTGTTATAGGAGGACTGTACAAATGGCAAAGAACAAGCCAGAACCATTACAAGAACTTGAAACATTAGACAATGAACAACAAACAACACCGAAACAACGTGTGGATATGAGAGAAATATCTAAAGCAGATATTAAATCAGAACATCAGCACTTAATGTATTTGCTTGAACAGAAAGGGCAATACTTTTTAAATGCTGAACTAACTGAACTTAGAGATAGTTACCAAATATATTATGACATTCCAGAACATGTGATTCCGTATCAGAAGATATTAGACTTTACGAAAAATGAAAAGCTAAGATACTTACTCAATATTGCTAAGCTACAGCAGTTGAGTGAAACACGCTATACATTCACTTTAGCGGCGGATGAATTGTATTTCACGAAAGACGGTTTGCCATTAGTAAAGACACGTGGATTAAAGAATGTTGTCGCACCGTTACCGATGTCAGATGATGCATTCTTAACACGATACAAAGCACTTGTGATACATGCGTTTAATCAGAAAACTTCATTTGAAGCTTTAGTCGAAGGCAACCTAGCATTGCATAAAGGGACACCATTTGAGAATAAGATTATTGAAGCGACGTCACTAGAAGCGCTCGTAGAATTTTTAACAGAACAATACGATAAACAACAACAAGACTATACGATGAACTTCTCGTATGTTAGAAAGAAAAAATACAATATCTTCAAGTGGTTAGCAATTGTGATGAGCGTAATAGGGCTTGTGTTAATTGCTTTTTTGGCATATTTACATTTCTCAGTCATGAAGACGGACGCACAAGTTGAAGAGGGTTATCGTGCATATGTTAAAGCGGATTATACAGGTGTACTCAACGCGTATAAAGATATTGACGGTAAGCAACTAGATAAAGAAGCGTTATATATATACGCACGTAGTTACATAGAAACGAATAAACAAGGTTTAGAAAATGATAAAAAAGACAACTTACTTAACAATATAACGCCAGATTCAAATAAAGATTATTTATTATATTGGATGGAGTTAGGACAAGGTAATTTAGATGAAGCGTTAAATATCGCAACTTATATCGATGATAATGATATTACGAAACTCGCTTTAATCAATAAGTTAAATGATATTAAAAATAATTCAAAATTATCTACTGAGAAACGATCAGAACAAACTAAGAAATATAATGATCAATTACAAGGCATCTTAGATAAAGAAAAAGAAGTCAAAGAAGAAGAAGAAAAAACAAAAGAAGAAGAAAACCAACAAAAAGACGAAAAACTAAAACAACAAGAAGAGAATGAAAAGAAACAAAAAGAACAAGCTCAACAAGATAAAGAAAAAAGACAAAAGGCTGAACGTAATAAATAGTATAGGACTGAGGAATTGACGATGCATAAACTGATCATAAAGTATCAAGAACAACTAACAATACTCAACTTGCAGGCAAATAAGACGTACACCATAAGTAAAGACAAGCAGGCAGACATCACTTTTAAACAATTGAATGAAGCCATTCATATCGAACAAAATGAAAACGGCGTATGGCAAGCAAACCATACGTCTATTTTTAAAACATTAACGAGAAAGATGGACTCAGGTGACATGACGCTCACTTTATATACAGATGAACATCGTG
Source organism: Mammaliicoccus sp. Dog046 (assembly GCF_034039665.1). Taxonomy (NCBI): domain Bacteria; kingdom Bacillati; phylum Bacillota; class Bacilli; order Caryophanales; family Staphylococcaceae; genus Mammaliicoccus; species Mammaliicoccus sp. Dog046. The sequence goes on from NZ_CP120131.1 coordinate 151,819, forward strand.
CGGGGTATGCTTTTCCGTCTGGCCAAGACGTTATCACAATTGGTCACGATGATTATGACGACATTACGTTAACGCAGTTGTCCCATGTCATTATGTTGAAAGGGATTCATCGTATTAAAGAAACGGGAAGTCTCCAGCTCGTACACGATCAAGAAATGTCAGTATATATTAATTACGAATTACGTAAAGAAAAAAATCATGTTGTACATATCGGAGATCAAGTGGCCATTGATGATATATTGTTTGAACTACATGAAGAGGGCATCGTGTTGTTGTCACATGAAGATGCAGCATCTCAACTTGTAAGACTGTCCTATGACCACCCGGAAGCTGAAGCGGAAGACTATAACGACTATCACCGTTCACCGAGAATCATTCATCGTGAACCAACTGAAAAGATTAAAATTGAAAAGCCGCCTCAACCCGTACAGAAGAATAATACGATGATTTGGCGTGCGATTATTCCACCATTAGTCATGATTATCTTAACGGTCATAATCTTCTTAGTACGACCGATTGGTATATATATTGTCATGATGATTGGTATGAGTACAGTGATGATTATCTTTGGTATTACGACGTATTTCACTGAGAAAAAACGATACAAAGCAGATGTTGAGAAGCGGGAAAAGGATTATAAAAAGTATTTACAAGACAAATCATCAGAAATCAATCAAGCGATTAAAGATCAACGATATAGTCTGAATTTCCATTATCCAACAATGCCTGAAATTAAAGATATCGTAGAACAACGCGCACCGCGTATATATGAGAAGACTTCCCATCACCATGACTTCTTACACTATAAATTAGGTATTACAAATATAAAACGATCATTCGATATAGACTACACGGAAGATGAATTCATTCCACGACGAGACGGTTTATTTGATGATGCGAAAGAATTATATGAATTCTATGAAGATGTTGAACAAGCACCTTTAGTGAATGACTTAACACATGGACCAATTGCATATGTAGGTACGAGACATTTAATCATTGAAGAGTTAGAGAAGATGATTATTCAATTGGCGACATTCCATAGTTATCACGATTTACAATTCTTATTTGTCACACGTGAAACAGAAAGAGAAACATTTGATTGGGCTCGTTGGTTGCCGCATGTCACTTTCCAACATCAGAACATTCGTGGTTTTGTTTATAATCAACGTACACGAGATCAAATATTAACATCTATATATAGTTTAATTAAAGAACGTATACAAACGGTACGAGAACGTGGGAAGAGCAATGAGAAAGTTGTATTTACACCACACCTTGTATTTGTCATTACAGATATGTCCTTAATCATTGATCACGTTATCTTAGAATACGTGAATCAAGATTTATCAGAGTATGGCATTTCATTAATCTTTGTTGAAGATGTTATTGAAAGTTTGCCTGAGCATGTGAAGACGATTATAGATATTAAATCACGTACAGAAGGTGTACTCGTGATGAAAGAAGAAGAACTCGTTGAACAAAAATTCACACCAGAGAATACAGATGATGTCGATCAATCCTATATTGCTCGACGTTTAGCGAATTTAAATCATATTGAACATTTGAAAAATGCAATTCCAGATACGGTGACATTTTTACAAATGTATGGTGTTTCCGAAGTGGATGCATTGAATGTTGTACAAAGATGGCAACATAACGAAACGTTTAAAACAATGGCGGTACCATTAGGGGTTCGTGGTAAAGATGACATTCTATCATTGAACTTACATGAAAAAGCACACGGCCCTCACGGTTTAGTTGCAGGTACAACAGGTTCAGGTAAATCAGAAATTATACAATCATATATCTTATCATTAGCAGTCAACTTCCATCCGCATGAAGTGGCATTCTTACTGATTGACTATAAAGGTGGAGGAATGGCTAATTTATTCAAAGATTTACAACACCTTGTTGGAACAATTACAAACCTTGATGGTGATGAAGCGATGCGTGCATTAACGTCAATTAAAGCTGAGTTGCGTAAACGACAACGCTTATTCGGTGATTTTGATGTCAATCACATCAATCAATATCAAAAACTATTTAAAGAAGGCGTTGCAGAAGAACCAATGCCACATTTATTTATCATTTCAGATGAGTTTGCTGAGTTGAAATCAGAGCAGCCAGACTTTATGAAAGAATTGGTTTCAACAGCACGTATTGGTCGTTCGTTAGGCATACATTTAATACTTGCGACTCAAAAACCATCCGGTGTAGTAGACGATCAAATCTGGTCGAACTCTAAATTTAAATTAGCTTTAAAAGTACAAGACAGACAAGACAGTAATGAAATATTAAAGACACCTGATGCAGCAGATATTACATTACCAGGGCGTGCGTATTTACAAGTTGGTAATAATGAAATTTATGAATTATTCCAATCAGCATGGAGTGGCGCAAGTTATCATTCATCAGGTGAATCAGCAGAAGTAGAAGACAAAACAATTTATTTAATTAATGACTTTGGTCAATTAGAACCAATTAATAAAGATTTAAGTGGGCTAGATGAAGTGGAACCACAAGAAACGCAAACAGAACTAGAAGCGGTTATTGATCATATCGAAGCCGTTACACAAAGCTTAAATATTAGTGATGTAAAACGCCCATGGTTACCACCATTACCAGAGACCGTTCATCAATCAGAATTAATCGAATCAGACTTTACACAATTATGGTCAGATAAACCAAGACCAGTCGAATTGACAATCGGTCTTAAAGACGTACCAGAAGAACAATATCAAGGACCAATGACGTTAGAATTAACAAACTCAGGACATATCGCAGTCATCGGTAGTCCAGGGTATGGACGTACGACATTCTTGTACAACACGATATTCGATATTGCCCGTCATTACCGACCAAATCAAGCACATATGTATTTATTCGATTTCGGAACAAACGGTTTAATGCCCGTTTCAGATGTACCGCACGTTGCAGATTACTTCACAGTAGACCAAGAAGCTAAGATTGAAAAAGCCATTAAGCGCATCAATCAATTAATATCAGATCGTAAACAACTACTGAGTAAAGAACGTGTTGTGAATATCGAACAATATAATAAATTTACTAAAGAACAAATCCCGAACGTCTTTATCATTATCGATAACTACGATACGGTTAAAGAATCGCCATTTGTAGATAACTATGAAGAAATGATGGGCAAAGTGACAAGAGAAGGACTCGCGTTAGGCATGTACATCATCTTGACTGGATCAAGATCAAGTGCCATTAAATCAGCAATCTTTACGAACATTAAGACAAGAATCGCTTTATATCTATTCGATAATAACGAACTCACAAACATCATAGGATCATATAAAAAAGGCGTCAAAGACATTAAAGGACGCGCAGCTATTAATGACGATAACTTTACACAGTTTCAAATTAGTCAGCCATTCAACTTAGAAGACGGTGAAAGTTATAACGACAAGATCAAAGACGAAGTCGCACGCATGAACGAACACTACGTAGGAGAATATCCACCACATATTCCAATGATGCCAGACAAAGTCCTCATGGAAGACGTAGAAGAACGATATGACCTAAACAAACTCATCTTAGAAGAACACAAACTACCATTAGGTCTAGACTTTGAAGACGTGGAGTTAGTGAGTTTGGATGTTAATCAGTCCTCAATTGTGACAGCATTAAAACCAAATGACCAAGAAAATCTAAATCATTTAATACTTAAACATTTAACTGTATACAGTGAAAATCATACGGTAATTCTTGTGGATACTGATGAAAATATGCATCAATATGCGAATGGTGTTACGAGCTACTATTCCACTTCATCAGAATTGTCCGTTATTAGAAAAGGCTTTAATCAAGAAATATCGGCTAGAAAATCAGGAGAACGTTCAAGTAAAGAAGTGAAAGTTGTATTTATAAACAACATTAAACGTTTCAATCAAATAACAGGTATGACTGAAAATGAATTGAGAACATTATTTAATGATGGACCTAAATTCAATGTATTTATCATTGCAAGTGGTTTATATACAGATACTATAGGTGCCTTTGATAAAGAAAGTAAAATGGTGACGCGTACTGTTAATCAGGCAGTCATTTCACACAAAATTTCAGAACAAGAATTTATAAAAGTGAAAGATCAATTCGGGGAACCAGAACTTAAACCAAAAGAAATGTTTTATATAAATAATCAAGAATACCAAAAAATAAAACTTTTTGAGGAGAAATAAATATGATTAAATTAAATGAATCAGCTGTTTCGGAAGATATTAGCAGTATACGAAGTAATAGTCATGGTTTAATGTCCAAAAGTAGTGATGTAAATCTTTCTAAAACAAATTTAATTACATTTAAAGAATATGTTGAAATGTATGAGAATTATAATGCGGCAATATCAAACTATGAAAAAATTGTTAGTCAAGACGTGTCAGCCATGCAAACGACTGTTGATGAAATTGTAAGGAATGATCAAGACATAGCAACTCAAATGAAATGTTATTAAGGAGGAGGTATAGTTGAGTAAAAAAGCAGAAATTAGAAGACAGATATCGAATAAAGAATTCCAAAAATCTGGGAAAAATATAGAATTAAATGGATTAAAGGAAGATTTAAGAAGACTAAAAGAAGCATTAACGGATGTTGAAGCAGCACGAGAAGATTTCACCTCGGCACAATCAAAATATAATAGCACAAAGATAACAGAATCAGATTGGAAAGGTGAAACCAGAAGCAAAAGCGACAATCATAAAGAAGAGATGGATTCAGATTTGAAGACAGTAGATAGAGATTTTGAAGATGCAGTAAGTAGTTTAGAAGACGACATAGCAAAGAAAGAACAAGAAATCTCAGGTGTCGAAGGTGAAATTAGTACCTTAGCAAGTGAAATCAGTACATTAAGAGCGAAATTATAAAATAGAAAGGAGTGATTTCATGGGTTTAAAAGTAGACATGTCAGAAGTTCATAGTTTAAAAGAAGCTATAAATTCTGATTTAAACACAACTGATTCAAAAGTAAGTACGTTAAGTAGTAGCATGTCGAAACTCATTGGTGCAGATGGATTTGAAGGTGAAGCGGCATCAAGTATAAAAAACTATACCAATACATTTCACATTAAAACAATTTCAAAAATAAAAACGATTAATGAACAGTTTAAGAAAGATATTGAAAAATCTATCGAGAAGTTCGAAAGTGAAGTTGATAATAGTAAGTCTGCAATTCTAGTAGGTAGTCAAATTAAAGAATACAAAAAGAATATAGACGATGCGCTACTAGATGTTAATAAAGCTGTACATAAAGCAGGTGTCGCTATATCCTCTGTTTCAGACTTAACGACCGCTCAGAAAATAGATTCGGCTAATTTATCGGCTAAAATGGCAACATTTAATCAACATATTGATAAAACTTTAGAAAAGTTAAATGACTTCGATTCAATAAACTCAATAGATGGAGATAGAACGGATAACTTGATAACTGAGTTAAAAGGGCTAAATTCGTACGTTAAAAATTTACCTTCCAATAGGGCAATAATCAGTTCAACCAGTTCAAAAATTAACGATGCCAAAGCTCGACATAAAACAAGTGAAGAGATAATAAGATGGCAGAAATATATGGAAGATACGAGTGACTATATTTACAGTGTTCCGAACATAAGTGAGAGTACATATGAAACAATGAAAAAAGCTGGTCAAGAATATTATGTATTAAAAGCCGTGGGAGACGGTAGTGCAGTTAGAGGATATAAGAAAATAAAAAATACAAAAGATGTAAATAAGTTGATTAATAATTTAGATCGTAAACGTTTAGTACAAGTAACAACTGTAATGAATACTAATAGAAGTAATATAAAATTTAAAAATGTATTTAAAAATGCTAATGAATTTGTTAAAAATAATCCATTCAAAGATAAAAATTTAGTGAATTGGATGTCAAAAGTACAAGGATATGATAATGAAAGTTCAAAATTGTTAAAACAAACTCTAAAAGATAAAAATTTAATGAGTGATTATGGTAAACCTACTAAATATTTTGATGTTAATGAAATGAAGAAAGCAGCGTTAACAGAATTTAAAAATACTTTTGTCAGTCAAGATTTTCGAGAAACTTTCTTTAAAAAAGATAATCTGAAATCAAAAAGTGCAATTGAAAAAAATATAAAAAAATATTGGAATGAAGATATTTTAGGAAAATTAAAAGGAGGTTTTAAAGAATTTAAAAACAGTAATATTTTAGGGAAAATAGGGAAGTTAGCAAAGTTAGGAGGAAAAGCCTTGAAACCATTGGCAGTCATAGCGGCACTAACTGACAATTTAAATGAAAAGTCGAAACAAAAGCAGTTAGTAGGAATGGGTGTTGATTTTGCAGCAATAGGAGGTAGTGCAGTAGCTGGAGCGGCTGTGGGTTCTGCCATACCAGGAGTAGGAACTGTAATAGGTGGATTAATTGGAGCGGGTTCAGCAATGGTTATGGGTATGGCGCTAGATATAAAATTACCAGGTTCTAATAAATCTGTCACAGGTTTAGCCAAAGACGGTATTAATAAAGGAATTGATAAAATAAAAAATAAGGGGCCGAAAATTTGGGGTGGAGTTACTTCGAATTTTAAAAAGGCATTTTCATAAGGAGAAAACATGAATAAAGAAGACGTATTAAAAAAATTAAAACTATCATATCTCGCACCATTTGCAATTATTGTGAATATATTTGTTGCAATATTTCTCATAGTTCCATATTTTACGATTTCTAATAAACAATCCATACCGATGTATTTAAAATTATTTTTGATATTTTGGTGTGTATGTTCAATCTTATCTATTATTCAAGAACGTAGAAGTAATAAAGTAACTGATTCAATAATAATGGCTCGCATATACTTAATTATCAACATATTAGGTGCTTACATTTTACCATTAGCATTTGGCACAATTTATGTATTTGCTGCTGAATTGTTTGCTTATAAAGTTTTTGATAAATGGTTGGAATTGTTGTTGTACATAGTGGTTTCATGGCTTGGTATGCATATATTTTTGAAAAGTGAGTTTAAGATTGGGAAATTACTTAATAATGTAATATTTAGAATTATTGGTGTGGTGTTAATCATTGGATCATTTGTTTATATTATACGATTAGGTTTTGCAGTTCCTGAATATGATGCTGAATCTAAAAGATTTATATTGTTTAGCATCGTGCCATTAATAGTTGCACATTCATATATAGTAAGAGCGTATTTCAATTACGGACTATATTTAGAGTATTTGAAAGATGATTCTGAGCAAGAGGAAGTGGCTAAATAATGGAATTAGGTATGTTAGTGATGCCTTTTTGTGCAAAAATCACATTTGAAATTGATAAAGATGATGATTGGCTAGAGGGTTTAGATACGGTAAATGAGTTCTTTATGGATAAAGATATTTATCCAACTGGACCTATTATATTCCAAAGAGAATCCATAGGTATAGGTGAATTTGAGTATACTGCCTATATCGCCTTAAATAATGAATTGCATGATATTCCGGAATTGAATATAGAGTACATTGATATGTTAGAAGTTGGTCCAACATTATCTGAAAAATGTTTTGAAGAAGAAGAATTTGAACAAGTATACAAGCAAATTGAAGTAGCAGCCCATGAAAATGGAATAGCAATTGTGGACAAACCTTATTATCATGTTATGGTCGATTATTTTGGTGGAACTGCTTTTGAAATATACGCTCAATTAGAACTTAATGAGGATGATTCACATGAATAAACATAATTATTCTTCAATTATGATGAAACATGTTGCTTATAAAACCTATTTTGATGTCACTACTGAAGATTATGAACGTATCTTTAAAGATTTCATATCATTATGTGAAAGAAAATCTGTCATTCCTACAGGACCTATAACTTTTGCTGTGACTCAAGTGGATTTGGAAAGAAAAATGAATGTAGAAATATTTAGGCAAGTAAATGAATCATTTTCTGCAGATGATGATTTAAGTTATAGAACATACTTTTGTTTAAATATGATGCTTCATGGCAGAATTACATCTAATAACTTTATTGAGGATGAAACTGCATTATTAGAAGAAATGAATCAGTTTGCTGTTGAAAATAAATTAACATTTGTTTCACCTTACTATCATACTTTTAGAACAAATATAAGTGGTGAACAAGGATGGATTGATGTAAAAGCAAAAGTTTATGAAAATGAATAAAGAATATTCATATCGATAGACAAGATTGGATGTGAATAAAAATGTCTGAGATTAAAAAGATTAATAAACGATTATTAGCTTTTGAAATATTACCATTTATTGCTTTTGCAATTGGGCTCCCAACACCATTAATTGTATCAATGATTAAAATCAATACTATTACTGGAAAAGAAATAGATCTGCTTACAAATATTTCATTAATTACGTTTATATCACTTTATGCCATCACAATTATTATTGAAATAATTACGTATTTCAAATTCACTAGAAAATTAAATTGTGACAAATCGGATGTTGAGTTGAGCAAGCGAATTAAGGCAACAAAAGTATTATCAATTCTATACATGATACCTTTATTATATTTTGTAGCATTTTATTTTAGATTGTTACATGTTAGATCATTTAGAGAGAATAAACACTCTGGTCAGCCAGCATATCATTTCTGGGAGTTTTTTATTAAAGAGAATCGTAAACCACTGGAATTGAAAGATTTCTTTAAAGTGAACAGATAATTTAGAACGTTGTTTTAAGGAGAAATTAAAATGAACATGAGTGGAAGTATTAACGAAGTCGTTGGTAGATTTAGAAAACCTTTAACACAAATAATGAGTATAGTAACAATATTTATTTTATTACTTAGTACGCTTACCGTTCAAACTGGAGTGGGATATAAATATGTTCCAAATTATTTGAGAATTATCACATTAATAGAAATTATAGTGGTTCTTATAAGTTTTATACAATGTTTCAGGTTTGTATCATTTGATGAGAATTTTCAAATCAATAAGGTGTTGTTAAAAAGATATGTAAAGGGGTTAACGATTTTAAATGTAATTGGGACATTGACCCCGGTGTATGCTTTAACTAATTTATTTTACATCAATGCTGTGCAACATTTTGTTGATTTATATTTTTATTGGCTAGTAGGCATGATATCAATGACTATTAGTTTTCTATTATTTATTGTAGGTGTAGCATTTATGTATCATAGTTTTCCTAAAATTGATAAGTATATGAGTGGGAAAACGAAATCATTTATAGGATTAGGTATTACTTTTACATCTTTTTTAATATATATAGAAAAGGTCATAGAATATATTTTAGTTCCTAATGTTGGAGATAATAAATTTATAATTTTAGGATCAGGATTACTATTTATAATGGTTCAAGTTATTGTCTACGAATGGATTAAAAACTATTCTACGTTCAAAATTTTAATATTGAAGGAAGATTAAAAATGGAATATTTTTTATTAGTTATTTTATGTGCACTTTATTACATCGTTTATATCACATCAGTTATGTATTCAGAAGGATATAGAGTAATGCCACTTATCATCTATATAGGTGTATTTGTCTTATATGCGATTTCATTTATTTTTATTACTCCGGAGTATGAAAGTAGAGGGAATTACATATGTTTTCTATGCCTAGGTGTCATCGTTTATTCATGGATGTCGATTAGTGGTTTTTGGACAAAACCTTTAGAGCTTAAAGTTAAACAACTTACTAAATCAACGAAAGAAGTAATTCTTAACAAAGATTATGAAAAGGTTGAAAGTCTGGCTATAAGTATTGTTATTTCAAGATTAAAAGGAAAAATATCGCTTATAATCACAGTGATCTTAACGATAACAGCTGGTTTTACAATTACGGAACAATTACAAGATGAATTTGTTGATGGTGTAGTATTGGGTGCCTTTTTATTTTTCTTTGTGTTTTTAGCATATTTAATAATAGATATTGTTCTATGGATTAAACGTAAACGATTTGCATTTATATCTATACGACCTCTATTTGCGAATATTTGGTTAATTATATTTGCGATTGCGATTAGTATTAAAGACTTTTAGATTATATTTGAATGCAATCAAATCATATTGAACACATTGTTATAGTATCCAGAAAAAGCTAAGGGTGAATTGAAAGTGGAAGATATTAAGAAAATAAATAAACGATTGTTGGCTTTTGAAATGTTACCTTTTATAGTTTTTGTAATAGTACTTGTGTCTCCGTTAGTTGTCTCAATGATTACAATCAATTCACCAACGAGTGGTAAGGAAATAAATATGATTGCTAAAAATTCATTTATTACGCTTATAGCAATCTATGCTATCACAATCATTATTGAAATAATTACGTATTTCAAATTCACTAGAAAATTAAATTGTGACAAATCAGATGTTGAATTGAGTAATCGGATAAAGGCAACAAAAGTATTATCAATTCTATACATGATACCTCTATTATATTTTTTAGCATTTTATTTTAGATTGTTACATGTTAGATCGTTTAGAGAGAATAAACATTCAGGTCAGCCAGCATATCATTTCTGGGAGTTCTTTATTAAAGAGAATCGTAAACCGCTGGAATTAAAACATTTTTATAAACCGAATAGGTAATTTAACAGTAATTATAATGAACTATTCAGACTTCAATATTCTAATGTCTAAGGAGTGGATAAGATGAATATAAATGAAAGTATTGATGAATTAAGAAAATCTGGCATACAAATATTGAATCTAATAACTTTATTTACAATACTTTTTAGTTGTTTAGTATTTTTTAACGGATTGGAATATAAGTACTTTCCAAACTATTTGAAAGTAATAACGATAATAGAATTAATTATTGTATTTATGAATCTATTACAATTTATAAGATTTATATCATTTGATGAACAGTTTCAAATAAATAAAGTTCTATTGAAAAGGTATGCGAAGTTTTTAACTTTTAATAATATTTTAGGATCATACAATTTTGTATTTGTTTTTAGTAATGTATTTTATTTTTTAGCAGCACAGCATTATGTAGATTTATATAAATATTGGTTATTAGATTTTGTAAGTTTAATCATAAGTTTCTCATTGTTTACGATAGGAATGATTTTTATGTTTGTTCATTTTTCCTTTTTGGAAAAGATTATTAAACCTAAAGTGCAAACATTACTAGGATTAATATTTATGTTCTTAGCACAAGGTATTTATGTTATGAAAATCATTGAATATATATATGTTCCTAATATCGCAGATTCTAAATTTATAGTTTTAGGAACAACATTTTTAGTAATGATTGCTTTTTCTATAAGTGTAAAATGTATTTTAATGTATACAAAATTCAAATATTCGATGTTAGAAAAAGGTTAGAAATTCGAATAATAAAAGGAGATATTATGGCTATTTTATCACTGTTCATATTAGTAGGATTTTATTATGTAGTGTATTTGACTTCTGTGTTATACGTGGAAGGAAATAAAAAATTACCAATGTATCTATACCTAATATCTTTCGTACTTTATTTAATTCCCTTTATATTCATTGGTGCTGATTATGATGCTCGAAGTAGTTATTATACAGTCTTAAGCTTGGCGTTAATTGCATATGCGTGGATGACGATAAGTGGATTTTGGACGAAGCCGTTAAGAGTAAAGGCAGAACAATTAGCACAAAATCCGACAAAAAATATATTGAATGACGAAAACAATAATATAGAAAATTTGATTGTTAAAATCACCATAGCAAAGTATAAAGCGAGAATTTCATTGATGGTTACGATTATCATTACGATAACAATGGCACTTAAAGCCACACCTCAATTACGTTCAGAAATGATAGATATGATTATGGTGATGGCACTCGCATTATTTGCTGTATTTATAGGTTATTTAGTAGCTGATCTTATCTTATGGAAGAAACGTAAACAATTTGCGTTTATAGCCATTAAACCATTATTTGTATTTGGCTGGTTAGTCCTATTAGAAATAGTTATGGCAATCAGTGGAGAGATATTTTAATAACTATTGAAAACTTTGTTATAGTTTCCAGAAAAAATTAAGGGTGAATTGAAAGTGGAAGATATTAAGAAAATAAATAAACGATTATTAGCTTTTGAAATACTACCATGTATTGTTTTGTTTACAGGTTTTTTTCTCACTTTTACTGTAGGGATGATTTCTACTGTAAATTATGGTATTGGTGATAAAGAACTAGATCTAATAGCTATAACTGTATTAATTACATTTATAACACTTTATGTTGTTACTATAATCACAGAAATAATTATATATTTCAAATTCACTAGAAAATTAAGTTGTGACAAATCAAAAGTTGAATTGAGTAACAGAATAAAGGTTACGAAAGTATTATCAATTCTGTATATGATACCGTTATTATATTTTGTGGCATTTTATTTTAGATTGTTACATGTTAGATCATTTAGAGAGAATAAACATTCTGGTCAGCCAGCTTATCATTTCTGGGAGTTTTTTATTAAAGAGAATCGTAAACCACTGGAATTGAAAGATTTTTATAAACCGAATAGGTAATTTAGGTGTAACAAAGAGGATATAAAAATGTTTAATAATAAAAATATTGATGAATTAAGAAAACCAGTATCTCAAGTGTTAAGTTTATTTGCTCTATTTATGATATTTTATTCAAGTATTACTTTAATGAGTGGATTAAAATATGATGATTTACCGTTACATTTGAAATTAACCACATTTATAGAATTGTTAATTATTGTACTATGTTTATTACAATTCATTAGATTCATAAATTTTGATAAAGATAAAAATCAAAATAATAAAATCTATAGAAGGTATTCAAAGTTTTTATTGATAGTGAATATTTTGGCTACATGGAATACAATATTTGCTTTTAATAACTTATTTTATTTCATAGCAGCTAAACATAACGCTAATGTGTATGATTATTGGTTATTTGGATTTATGTCAATGCTTATATGTTTCATTTTAGGGACAGTTGGTGCAGTTTTAATGACTCAAAGATTTAATAAAATTGAGAAATTAATTGGAGTAAAGGTTAAGACATTTATAGGGATACTATTAATTTTCTTATCTCAGTTTATTTATATAGGAAAAATAATTGAATATAATTTGGTGCCTGAGGTAGCTGATTCAAAATACTTAATTTTAGGATCAATTGCACTTATTTTTGCTGCTAAGTTTATTAATTTCACATGGGTTTTAAAATATTCAAGATTAAATATTCCAAATTTGAAAGAGGAGAGCAAATGAAAAAATTAGGAGCGCTATTAATTTTGCTGACTTTTATTTCAGCAGCATGTGGTAATAATGACAACAAGTATCAAGAAAAAATTGAAAAAGTACAAGAAATACAAGCTGAGACACACAAGGTAATGAAAAAGAAAGAAGATAGTCTTGTGGATGAATTTGATAAACGAAAAGCAAATTATTATGTATTTAAAGATGGAAAAATAGTTGTAGTAGGTTATAAATTATTTAAAGAAAGTGATCAACTATTTTTAGCTGCATATGAATTTGAAGACGGCAAAGTTTATTATAAACGAGATATTAATCCACAAAAATACATAAAAGAACATAAGGCTAATTATAAGGAAGAAAATATAAAATAAAAAAAGAGAGTGAAAAAAATGACTAAACTTATTAAAGTAACATCGTTAATTGGAATATTAGTACAAAGCTTTTTTTCATTAATGTGGTTGATTTACTTAATTTTAACTATCACTGGAACAGTAAGTCCGGATTTAACGACAACAGTAAATGGAGAAGTAACAGTACAAGATGAAGGTACAACTAAAACAGTATTTAGTATGATATTCGGTGGATTATTAGTATTCTACCTTATCTCACTGTTACTTGGCGTAATTGGTTTGAAAAAAATGAAAAACCAACCTAAAAAGAGCGGTACTTTTTATATTATAGGAGCAATTGTTAGTTTAAATATGATTACATTTATTGCATGGTTAATTTGTGGTATTAGTTTAAAAAAAGAAAGCAATAATCAAAACACAAATACAAATCAGGTGAATTCAAATGAAGCATAGCTGGTGGATTATATTAGTTATAGGTGGCGTAATGAGTTTATTAACGATTAAAGGACTCGTTCTAGGTGTCGGTTGTTTCGGAATGATTGCTTTAAATGCTATGTGGCTGATTGTTTATACACCGAAGCGCAACAGTCAAGCATTAGAAAGTATTTCAAAACCTACAGTTTATCTATCGATTCTCGGCGTTTACGTAGTTATGTTATTCATGACGTTCATGATTATATTGACGATGAATGATAGTTTGCATCAAAAAGGGATACATTTATATGGCAACGCATATAATACATTGAACATCGTTGGATTAGTGATAGGAGCAGTGTGTTTCACGATTGGTACTTATTTCGTTTATAAAATACAAAATCGTAGGTTGAATGCTTAATTAGATTCTTTTCAACGTGACTTTAAAGTGTAAGGAGTATTAAACATGAGTATAAATGAGAGTATTGATGAACTTAGAAAACCAGGTGTACAAGTGGTTAGTTTTTTCAATTTAGGATTTATTTTATATAGCTTTTTAGTATTTTTTAATGGATTAGATTATAAATATCTTCCAAATTATTTAAAAATAGTAACAATTATTGAATTGCTTATAGTAGTTATTGGATTGCTACAATATTTTAGATTTATATCTTTTGATGAAAATTTTCAAGTAAACAAAGTTTTGTTGAAAAGATATGCCAAATTTTTAACTATTGTAAATTTTTTAGGTATATTTAATGCTGTTTTTGTAATAAATAATTTGTTTTATTTTATAGCAATACAAAACCATGTTGATCTTTTTCCAAATTGGTTAATGAGTATGTTAGTAATGCTTATATGTTTTATATTATGGAGTACTGGTTTAGTACTAATGTGGAATAGCTTTCCTAAATTAGAGAAATATATAAGTGGTAAGAGAAGAACTTTTATAGGAATTGGATTAGCACTTACGTCATGTTTAGTAATAATATTTAAAATTGTTGAATATATAATACTTCCAAATGCAGGGGATTCAAAATTTATTGTTCCTGGTTCTATTTTAGTGATATTAGGTTGTCAGTTAGCAACAGCTGAATTGATAAAGAGATATGCTTCGTTCAAAATTTTAGTGTTGGATAAAGAATATTGAACACATTTTTATAGTGTGCAGAAAAAACTAAGGGTGAATAGAAAGTGGTAGATCATATTTAAATTTATCATTATATTTAAATCCTGAAGATAACAATGAAAATGAATAAAACAATTAAGTTAGGAGAAATAGCATGGTTTATGTCGTTTTAATAGTTCTATTCGTATTATATTATCTAGCTACTTTAGAAGGTTTGTTGAAATCTGAAGGTCTATCATTATTTGGATTATTGATAGATGTCATTACTTTAGGTATTTTAATCGGAATCTACTTCCTTGGTGATATAATGCGTGGAAATGATTTGAGTATTTTCTTAATGTTTACACATATTGGCTCATATGTATTTATGTATTTTGCTATCAAGTCATTCTGGGTAAGACCGAAGTTATTAGTGTATGCAGTCCAAAGAGAACAAAATGTAAAAAAAGAGGACCTAGGAACAGAACGTTTAGAGTTGCAAATTGCTCGATATAAAGGCGTTTATCTTTTTGGTATCTCGGTTGTACTACTGATTATTGCTAAGTTGAGAATGATAGAACCTTTAATAGCAGATCAATTAGACATGAATCCAATTTTTATCCTTGTCGGACTAATCATTATCATTATTTGGCTCATATTAGATATTTATAGAAAGATAAAGTACGGTATATTTTTATTTAAATCTATCGTACCAATCGTTGTTACAGCTTGGATTATTTTCGGAACGATTATTTTACAGTAGGAATATGGATGATGAATAGCAACAATCACGTTTAGTTAAGTGATTCGTTGCTATTTTTTATTAAACTACATATAATTAGTGTAATTTGACACTCGTTTTATAATCGTACTTTTAAAGGATGGGATGTGTATGGAGGAAATTTATCATGTGATTGATACGTATAAAACAGCTGCAAAGACGAAAGATATTGATCTGATGTTATCGATTTATACGGATGATATTTTTATTTATGATGCATGGGAAAAGTGGTCAGAATCAGGGTTAGATGCGATGAAACAATTAGTTACAGAATGGTTTGCGAGTTTAGGTGAAGAGTCGCTAGATTTAGAAATATCCAATATCAAAGTTGAGAGTGATACACGTGTTGGATTCGCATCATATGATGTTAAATTCATTCGACTAGATACAAACGGACAACCATATAAAAGCATCACAAACAGATTTACAGTAGGTTTAGTTAAAGACAATCAATGGAAAATCAAACATCAACATAGCAGTATTCCTAGTTAATGATAGGAAAAAAGTAGCCTAGTGCTACTTTTTTTATTTCCTTGGAAATGATTGGGGTGCTGTAACGCCCAATTCCAACGAAAAGTGTCCCTTACAACAACTATCGCTTCTCACCTTCAACACTCAATCAAAATTCCTTTCTTTCATAAAGTTATAAAATGCTTTGACGACGTTGTTGTTTAAGTATTGTTTTTTCAAAATTAAATCTGTATAACGTACGAGGTAATTGTCATTTCGGTCTAGGCAAGGTATTTTAAACAATTGGTCGTGATCGTTTAAGAGTATGCCTGGTAGGATAGAGAATCCGAGTCCGTTTTTAACGAATTCTTTACTTGTTTCCATGTTGTCTACATTGATTGTAACTAAGGATGGTTTAATAAAGTTTCCTATCCACCAGTCGTCGATTAATTTATTAAGTGATGTATCGGTATTGTAATAGATTCTTGGCAAGTGTGGTAAATCGTCCAATGAGATTGGCGTCTTAGATACGACATAAATCTTTTCTTCCATGAGTCTTATTTTCTCTGATGAAAAGCTATAATCTCCTCTCAATATGCCTAATTGTGAGTAATCGTTATGTACGGATTTGAAGACTTCTTCACTCCACCCTGTATTCACATCAAATTCTACTAACGGATATTTCTTGCTGAATTCTGCTAAAATTTTAGGTAGGCGATATCTTGAAAATATACTCGATGCGCTCAGTCTTAATATGCCTTTAACGTCATCATCTTGATTGATGAGTTCTTCTTTTAACGCTTGATCTTGCTTAAGCATTGAAATGGCATAGTCTACAAGCAATTCTCCAGATGAAGTAAAGATCACACCTTTTTTATTTCTGTGGATGATTTTCACGTCAAATTCTCGTTCTAATTTATTAATTCTATACGTCACTGCAGGTTGTGATGTTCTCAAAACGTGACTTGTTTTAGTAATATTTTTATATTTAAATAACGCTCTTAAAATTTCCCAATCCATACTGTCCATAAGCTTCGCCCCTAATATGTATTTTAATTATAAAAATCTTTTATGATTGTGCATAAAAAAGTAATATTTTATTTATCATGATGACACTTATATACTATAAACAAGTTAACTGAATATTTCAACAAATGGCAGGAGGACGTTATATGAGTATCAATCATACAAAGATACCGTGTGTTTTGATGAGAGGGGGCACGAGCAGGGGTTTAATTTTTAAAGATACAGATTTGCCTCTGAATTTTGAAAGTAGAGAGCAATTAATTTTAAAGATTTACGGCAGTTCTCCAAGTGGCCAAATTGATGGCATTGGTGGCGGAACGTCAGTAACAAGTAAAGTCGCTGTCGTTGGTATAACGGATCAACAAGATTGCGATATCTATTATGACTTTGGTCAAGTTGGCATTAAGGATAGAACGATAGACCGAAATGTGACATGTGGCAACATGGCATCCGCTGTCGGACTATATGCTGTTGAAGAAGGCCTCGTGGAAAAGCAAGAAGGAGAAACTAAAGTAAGAATACTTAATACGAATACAGATAAAGTGATGGAAGTATCTATTCCAGTTAAACAAGGAGAAATAGAGAATACTGGAGACTTCGCAATTTCAGGTGTGGATGGTACAGGTGCTAAAATTAATGTAAGCTTTATGGATGCATCCGGTGCATTTACAGGAAAGCTATTCCCAACTGGAAATTTGGTAGACGAAATTATCGTCGATCAAAAAACTTATGAAGTGAGTATATTGGACACTGGCAATATTGTAGCCTTCGTTAAAGCATATGATTTCGGATTGAATGGACATGCTTTATCTGGTGAAATTAATTTACCACATCAATTAGATGCGATTGAACAGTTACGCGTCCAAGTGGGTATCAAGTTAGGTATCTTTAAAGAAAATCAAACAGTGAACCCAGCATCCGATGCTTTACCGAAGATTACATTAGTAAATGAACCGGTGGATTATATTACAGAAATAGGAACCTTGAATAATGCTGAAGATATAGATATTATTGGGAGGTATATATCTATGGGTAAACTTCATCCGTCCTTTGCGGTAAGTGGCGCAATTTGTCTAGCAACAGCATGCCAAATACCTGGAACGGTACCTTATACACTATGTAAAAATCATACAGACCATACAATTAATATTGGACATCCAAATGGCAGCATTGAGGCTGATATTTTTTTACAACATAATGAAAGCGGTTACTATTTGGAAGAAGGAAGTATTGGACGAACAGCAAGAAGAATTATGGAAGGTCATGCAGTTGTACCAAACACATTAACTTGGGAAGGCGTGAAACTATGAAGAAAAATAAACTGTTGTCCGTATTATTATTAGCGATATTGATAACTGGTTGCAGTGCACAGGCAGATACAGATGAGGACAAAGCAAAGGAAAAGCAAGCCATCAAAAACTTCCCAAATAAAACAATCGAAGTCGTTATTCCATTTGGTGAAGGTAGTGCGAGTGATACCTTTGTAAGACAGTATTCTAAAATATTATCCGAACATTCTAATGCGAACTTTCAACCAGTGAATAAAGATGGAAGCGGCGGGTTGTTGGGGATGTTGTATTCCTATCAACAAAATAATGATGGCTATAATATTTTAGAAGTCACACCATCTCAAGTGATATCCGATACTTTAGATAAAAGTGAAGACATTAAATTATTAGATGAATTTGAACCACTTGCGCAAATACAAAATGATATTTATGTAATATCCGTTGCACAAGACAGCCCGATTAAGAGCTATGAAGACTTAGTTGAGAAATCTAAGAAAGGTAAAGTGACTGTTGGTGGAGTGAGTTCAACAGGGTTGGACGACTTTGCGACAAGTCAATTTAGTAACGAAGCTAAGATCAATACTGAATTTATACCTTATTCATCAGGATCAGAAGTGAAAGCAGCAGCGTTAGGCGGAGAGGTCGACGTATATTTAGATAAAGTCGTCAACGTTGTCGATTACGCACAGTCTAAGAAAGTGAGACCAATCATAGTATTCAACGATAAGCGTATTGATAAGATTAAAGCATTTGAAAATGTACCATCTACTAAGGAAAAAGGGCTCGATGTGGATATTGGTTCATGGAGAGGTTTTGTAGTGAAGAAAGGAACACCAAAAGCGGTAAAAGATAAATTAGCAAAACAATTAAAAGACGCATATGAGACAGACGAATATAAGAAATATGAAGCAATGAATCTCGTAGATTCAGAATCGAGCTATCTTGATGCAGACGAATTCGACAAGAAAATGAAATCAGAATATAAAAAGTTCAATCAAATAGCGAAAGAATTAGAAATTAAATAGAAACAAGGGGGTACCTTTTATGGGTGGTATTATATTTAGTTTTATATTATTTGCGATAAGTTCATATTTCTTTGTTCAGTCAGTGACAATGGAAGATTTAAGAGACGTCGATCCGATTGGGGCATCTGGTATACCAAATATTGTGCTGTTCTGCCTAGTCGTTTTGACACTATATACGTTAGTCAGTGAAATCATTAAATACAAAAAAGTAAAACGTCCTGAACAAAACGACGTACAGAAAAAAACGTTGAGTAAACCGTTTATTATCAATTTGAGTATTGTCGTTTCGATTGGCGTATTTATTTTATTGTTAAATAAGACAGGTTTCTTTATAGGATGTTTAGTGCTAACACCGATATTACTGATTTGTTTAGGTGCTAAAAATAAAATTCAAATTGTCCTCGTTTCAGTTGGGGTGCCAATATTCTTCTCATTCTTATTCGGAAATATATTGAGTATTCCTATACCTAAAGGGGTAGGTATCTTCTCTGAAATTAGCAGCATTCTATATTAAGAAGGGGGATGGGCATATGGATATCAATTTATTGAAAGATTCATTTTTAGCAGTACTTGAACCAATGAATTTAATGCTTATTATAATAGGACTTGTAATCGGTATTTTTCTTGGGGCATTACCAGGTATAGGATCGTCTATGGCGATAGTATTAGCATTACCGTTTACGTATTTTTTAGATGTGTTACCAGCAATTGCGTTATTAGCTACGATTTATGTTGGGTCGTCTTACGGAGGGTCTATTACAGCCATATTATTTAATACACCCGGAACACCAGAAGCGGTCGCGACTACGTTTGATGGTTATCCAATGGCGCAAGACGGAAAAGCAAAGAAAGCATTAGGGTTAGCCATAAGTAGTTCAGCATTTGGTGGCGTGTTCGCAGTTATTCTGATGTTCTTCTTATCTTCTGCACTTTCCGAAGTCGCATTTAAGATACACTCGTCGGAGTATTTTGCATTAGCGATATTGGGCATGACCGTCATATCATCATTAGGTAACAATAACATGGTTAAAGCGATTATCTCAGGATTGATCGGTATCTTCATATCTACAATAGGGATTGATCCATTAACATCAACGGATAGATTTACTTTTAACACAATAGAGTTGATGAACGGTGTCAATTATATACCAATTATGATTGGGGCATTTGCGTTAGGGGAAGTCTTCTCTCAAATCACGAATAAAGATTCGAACAATTTAAATATGACTTCAGATGTATCAAAAGGTCTATTCAAATTTAAAGACTTCTTTGTCTATAAATGGGTCGCAATCAAATCAGCAGTTATTGGTAGTTTGCTTGGTATATTACCAGGAACAGGTGGATCGGTCGCAGCGTTTGTCAGTTATGGCGTCGCGATGAAAACAGATAAGAACCCTGAAGAATTTGGTAAAGGTAAGGCTGCAGGCGTTGTTGCACCAGAGACAGCGAATAATGCTGCGGCAGGTGTTTCCATGATTCCAACAATGATTCTTGGGATACCAGGAAGTCCAACAACTGCAGTTATTCTAGCAGCATTAGTATTACAAGGTGTACAACCAGGACCACAATTGATAGCAGATCAACCGATCTTATTGTATTCTATTTTCCTTGCAATGTTATTTGCGAGTGTGATGACATTAGTAGCTGGTAGAGCAGGCGTTCAAGTATTTACATATTTACTTAAAGCGCCGTATGCAATCATCGCAAGTTTAATTATTATTCTTTCACTATTAGGTGCATATGCGACAAACAATGATTTATTGAATGTTTGGATTATGTTGTTGTTCGGTGTCGTTGGATATTTAATGAAAATATATAACTATTCTATCCCTTCATTAATATTAGGGATTGTATTAGGACCATTGATGGAGAAATCATTAAGAAGACATTTATTAATTAATGATGGAAGCTATTTATCATTATTCCAATCACCGGTAACAGTCATCTTATTGGCAATTAGCGTTGCAATCGTAGTACTACCAATGATTACGAGCAAGAAGAAATTAGCCAAATAATTGAATGATAGAAACGAAGCGTGAGCTGGGACAACATGTCTCAGCTTTTTTTATGGGATGAGTTTATTAGTAGAGATTGAGAATGTAAGTAGCAAAAGTATGGAGAAAACATCAGCAAAAACGTCCAACACTTCCCCCGTTACCATATATCTGAAATTTCAGATCCGTGTTTGTTTTGGAAGTTTAACTAAAGTATAATTATATTTAAAATAGACTAGGGGGATACATATGGAAAGTCAATCGAATCAAGTATTACAATGCTACAAGAATTTTTGGACGCGTTATATAGATATTAATGGTAGGTCTACGCGTGCTGAATACTGGCATCCGTTATGGATAAATATGATTATTACTGCATTGCTGGGTACTTTTTCAGCGGGAATATTGAGTAGTTTATTTGGAATTGTTATATTCATTCCGGCTTTCACTGTGATGGTAAGACGTTTGCATGACACAAGTCGCACGATGTTACTGGCTGTTATTGCTGAATTTAGTGCTATAATTACTAGTATAGTAGCAGCAGTATTCATTTTTGCTGTATTAGCTATTGCGATCAGTACCGAAAGTGGAGGCTTTCTTGGATTCGGATTAGTTGCAGGTGTGATCGGTGCGGCTGTTGTAGGAATCATTTGGTTATATACATTATTTGTATTAGCATCCCCTGGTAAAAAAGGTCCAAATAGATACGGCTACGATGGCAGTTGTAATATTAAACCTGAAGTTGAAGTTCAATAATATTAAAACTCATTGAGGAGGATAGCTATGAGAAAACTCGTAGTGTTTTTGCATACATCATTAGATGGTTACGTTGAAGGTCCAAATGGTGCAATGGATATGGGATGGATTGCTTATGATAAAGATTTAGAAGGATTCGCAAATGAAGTGTTACGAACAGCAGATACCATTGTTTGGGGACGTCATACGTATGAAATGATGCACGAATATTGGCCGACAGTACCCTCTGATCCAAACGCAACGGAACATGAATTGAATCATGCGGAATGGATTGAAAATGTTGAAAAAGTAGTATTCTCCAAAACGATAGATCATGTAGAATGGAAAAATGCGACATTGGTAAATGATAATGTTGAAGCGGTCATTTCAGAATTGAAACAACGAGATGGTGGCGATATTGTCGTACTAGGTAGTCCTAGATTTGCCCATCATCTTATGTCGTTAAATTTAGTAGATACATTTAAAATGACAGTTTCACCAACTATCATTGGTGGTGGATTACCGTTATTTAAAAATATTAACGAACAATTAGACCTTAAGCTCACGAGTCATCAAGCATTTGATTCAGGTGCATTAGGTTTAGTATATGATAGAAAGTAATTAAATAAAGTGCCGGCAAAGTTACATACTTTGTCGGCATATTTTTATGTGCATGCGCTTGTTTCTAGCAATCACATAAATAACATTTTAACGAGAAAGTTTTGAGAAACAATCCCGTTAAAAAATCTAACGAGATAGTTATAGAAAACAATCTCGTTAGCACAACATTTTGCTAATAATGTAATGTCTCAGTCTCTTTTAGTATCTTGGCAGTAAATTTCTGTCCCGATCCCGTCGCTTTTTTAAACAACTTTCCTTCTTATCTCAACTTCTCTTTCAATTTGAACGCACAATTAAGTTGTGCGTCATCTTTATTTATACTAGTTTGTATAGAAATTTATCGTTATAATTATTTGTATAACAGTTACATTTGCGTTTTAATATGTAGAGTTATTAAATATTTTTCTGTAGTGAAATGAAAGAGGAGTAAATTATGAAAGTTTATACATCAGTCATATTTTGGATGAGAGCAATCGCGTGTTTGAGTATTGTTATGATTCACACAATTACGACGACATTTTATAAATTTGATATGCCGAACGAAGGGTACTTATTAAGAAGTGTTCAATTATTATTACTTTACGCGACACCGGTATTTGTATTTATCTCGGAATTCTTATTAGCGAAGCAATACAAGACGAAAGTTAAAGAAGGATTTATTAAACAAAAATTAATGATTTTAGGAATTCCTTATATCATTATTAATTTAGGATTAGCTTATGTGTATGGCTATCCAAAAAATATGAGCGACTATTTAGACAGTGTTTCATTTATGATGTTCCATGGTGGGACTTTAACATACTTTATTATTATTATTTTCCAATTTTACGCGTTACATATGTTGTTCGCGAAATATTTAGTGAAATTAAACCCAATCAAGATGATTGTCTATTCACTTATTATTACAACGTTATACTGGGCGATGCGTACATTTATAGATGCACCAGACGCTGAGTATTTAAACTGGATGTGGGATAGAGAAGGTTGGATGGTGTTCATCGGATGGCTCAGCTATTTCTTATTAGGGTTCTATATGGGGCTTTATTACGAAACATTAATGGCGAATATCAAGAGATATAGTCTGCACATTATTATAGGTACAATTGTGGTAACAGCGATTACACTTTATAACTATTTATCAGGATGGATTACGTTAGTTGATTCTAAACGTATCGACACACCGATCTTTGTGACGATGGTGATACTGATGTTCTTCTTAGTATCTGCATATACAAAATATGTGCCGAAGTTCTTTATAGTTATCAGTAATTATTCATTCTCTATTTATTTGATACATTATTTCATGATTCATAGATTAGGACAATTACATGATAATCCGATATTCAATATTATATTTACGTTTACTTTGACAATCACATTCTCAATTTGTATCGCTTATTTGTTAAATTTGTTTAAATTTGGTAAATTTATAGTTGGAGGTATTGGGAAAGTTAAATATGAATCATTTTACAACAGCTATAAAAATAACCAAGTAGATTAAGGGGAGAAACAGATGGATAAATTAGTCTCTATCATCATTTCTGTTTATAACAAGGAAGAATTTTTAAAGGAATGTATAGAATCATTAATTCATTTAAAAATAGACCATAAACAAATTGAAGCGATATTTGTAGATGATTGTTCAACAGACCGATCACTGGAAATTATCGAAAGTTACGCGAAGGATCATGATTTTATACAAATCATTTCACTACCGAGTAATACAGGTAGCCCATCTGAGCCGAGAAACGTTGGTATGAAACAAGCAACTGGGAAGTATATCACGTTACTCGATGCAGATGATTGGTTAGATACAGATGGATTCCCGAAATTCATACATAAAGTCAACGAAGATGATGCTGATTTCGGTTTAGGAAGAAGTTTTAAACATTCATCAAAAGGCGTAGCCCATCACGCGAGATTCACGACTTACAAAGATGCATCCCATGTAAAACCAGAAGAAATTATTAAAATCTTTAGAGCAGTTGGACCTCCGGGGAAAGTTTTTAAACGAGAACTTATAGAGAAACATCAAATTGCGTTTGAACATATGAAATTTGGTGAAGATAAATTATTCTTCACTGAATTAATCTCTAAAGTAGAAGACATTACAATGTCGACGACACCTGTATATCATGTTAATCGATTTGATGAAAATGAATCACTCGTTAAAGAAACTTCTGTGATAGATAAAGCATATTTAAATAAAGATATTCTTGAGCGCGTTTGTGAAATGGAACTACCTGAACAACTCAATAAACTAGCGCTTAACAGAATTATCGAATTGGATTTCTTTAGACGTTTTCTACATACAAAGACTTTTTTGAAATCAGAACATAAAGAAGCTTTTTATGAATTGATAGATGAAGTAGAAGCTATTCTAAAGAAACATCACTATGACATGAAAGATTTCTTAGATAATCCGATCTTTATCAATATGTATAATCTTTATCAATTGGAAGGGAAGGCAGACTTCCTGACGTATACGCGTGATGCTGTTCATGGTCGTTGGCATTTTTATATAGAAGATAATGTCGTATATAAAGTAACAGAACACAAAATTGAGGGTATCAAGCCTATATCAGAAGGTTGTTATCCTGTGTATGAAGGCACGCAAATGATTGATGGTTCACTTGTTGAAGTGATTAGAGTATTGAAACCTGAATCTGTTGAAATCAAACGCGTGAGTGCTGTAGCAATGAGAGATGTACAAGTAGCGAAAGATGTAGAGTTTGATTATCATGACGGTAGATTATACATTAAACAAGATCAATTTGCGAAAATGCCACATGCAGATGTTAACCTATGCGTTTATCACGATGATCTTGGGTTAACGCTTGTGCATGCATCATATCCAAGTAATAACGAAAGATATAAAATGAAACGCCAAAAGTTCAAGTTAGAGTTTGTAGATCGCATTAAAGAAAAGAAAGATGCGAAATATATTAATAAAATAACAGGTCCGATGATATTAACTAGGAAAGCTAATTTATATAAAGACGTTGGATTTGTAGAAGCACTGCAAAGTCTAGAACCAGGTACTAAGGTTAATCCAACATCCATCTCACATACATCAAAAGGCACACCACGACTTGTATTAGAAGACGGAAGTATCATGACAGCGAATAAAGACTTTGTGACGAAGATGAATACGACTAAACTAGATAAATATATCACAGACATACCAAAGCGTATAAAAGTGAAAAAGGCATGTAAATTATATGGAACAAGAGCATTTAACCAAACACCAGTAAAAGATTTAGCAGCAGGCGAACAACTGAATATAAGCAATATACTTTATACAGATAAATCAACACCAAGACTCGTAACAGAAGACGGAAACTTCTTAACAGCGAATAAAGATTATATCGAAGTGATAGAGTAGAAAAAGTAAAACAGTGTGCATTCATCAGCGAATGCACACTGTTTTTTTATGGAGAAAGCAATAGTTGTAAGGTAGTAACAATAAGATGTGAACGTAAGGAGCAAAAGTAGAGAGGAAAGCAAGTTAGACAGGTGTAACGAGCAAAAGTAGGGAGAAAACCCAATTAGAGAGCTGTAAGGAGTAAAACTCGAAAGATAACCCAGTTAGCGTATCATCCACACAGTTAAAACCCCGATTCCACCCACAAAATCCTAGCTTTTTTACACAGCCTTTCCTCTAAAATATAAGTATTATAAATACGGAGTGTTGACTTGCAACATTGAAGCCTCGAACATTGCAAGTGGAGGCTGACAAGCAACATTGAACGTCTGAACATTGCAAGTGGAGGTCGACATGCAACATTGAACGCTCGAACATTGCAAGTGGAGGTCGACATGCAACATTGAGCGCCTGAACATTGCAAGTGGAGGTCGACATGCAACATTGAGCGCCTGAACATTGCAAGTGGAGGCTGACAAGCAACATTGAACGTCTGAACATTGCAAGTGGAGGCTGACTTGCAACATTGAGCGTCTGAACATTGCAAGTGGAGGCTGACAAGCAACATTGAACGTCTGAACATTGCAAGTGGAGGTCGACAAGCAACATTGGAGCCTCGAACATTGCAAGTGGAGGCCGACAAGCAACATTGGAGCATTGAACATTGCAAGTGGAGGCTGACAAGCAACATTGAACGTCTGAACATTGCAAGTGGAGGCTGACAAGCAACATTGAAACCGCCGAAGCCACCAAAGCCACCGACACCAATCAACACTTGCTTACGTGATCTCCGCCAACGCCCTCTAAAATATAAACACTATAAATACAATTGTAATTTTAAATTGACTGAATAAAAATACAATGTTACTATAATCCTTATTAAATCTATCGGATTAATATACTTTTGGAGGGATTAACGTTGAAAAGAATGAAATTAGGATATTTTTTAACTGGATTTGGACATCATGTAGCAAGTTGTAGACATCCTGAAACACAGAAACAAGGTAGCATGGATTTAAATAACATTATTAAGCAAGCGAAGATAGCAGAACATGCGAAGTTTGATTTTCTATTTATGTCAGATACGTTATACCTGGATAAGAAAACGCACCCTGATGCTTTTACAAGTCCTGAACCTATTTCGTTTATGTCGATCATCGCAACACACACTAAGCATTTAGGTCTTGTTGTAACTGGTTCAACAACGTATTCTGAACCGTTCCACCTCGCTAGAGTATATGCGTCGTTAGATCATTATAGTAATGGTAGAGCTGGATGGAATATTGTAACTTCTGGTATCAGTGATACTGCTAAAAACTTTAACGGCCAAACGAATATTGATCATGATTTACGTTATGATCAAGCGGATGAATTTCTCGATGTTACTAAACAGTTGTGGGATTCTTGGCGCGATGTAAGTCCTGAAAAAATTCATGAAGCAGGTGGATTTTATAATGTTCGTGAACCGAAACCGATTCATTTTAAAGGTCAATTTTACAGTGTGCGCGGTCCTTTAAATATTGAAGAATCACCACAGCGTTATCCTTTACTTGTACAAGCTGGTTCTTCAAAAAAAGGTACAGAGTTTGCATCGAAACATGCTGAAGTTGTGTTTACGGCTCAGAACGATATTAATGATGCCATTCAATTTTCAAATCAGTTGAAAGCACAAACGAAAATACAACGCGGTGACGATCAAGATGTCGTTATCATGCCTGGAATATTCCCGGTTATTGGGTCCACTCGTGAAGAAGCTGAAGCGCGTTTTCAAGAATTACAAGATTTAATTGTTCCGGAGGTTGGATTAGATTTATTGTCTTCTTATTTAGGTGATGCAGATTTAACAGGGTATGCCTTAGATACACCATTTGACCAGATTGAAATTGATGGTGGAGATAATATACAAAGTCGTGTCGATCTGATTAAAGCTACGGCGAAGAAAAATCAATCTACTTTAGAAGATATTATGAAATTTGTAGCAGGTGCGAGAGGGCATCATATTATCATCGGTACTGCAGAAGATGTTGCTGACAGAATGGAAACATGGTTTACACAAGGTGCAGCAGATGGGTTTAATATTATGCCTCCGTTGAATCCAACTCAATTTGATTTGTTTGTCAATGAAGTGGTACCTATTCTACAAAAACGTGGACTCGTCCAAACTGAATATAACAAAGGGACGTTAAGGGAGAAATTAGGGCTGAAACAAGCGGTTCATATATAAAATATTCACAGCGACATTCAAAGGAGGTTGGCAAATGTATATTGCTTTTACACTATTATCATGTGCATTCTTTATCGTCATCGTCGCATGGTATTCATATCATAAAACGAAAAATACAGTAAGCAGTTCAGGTGGATTCTTTTTAGGGGGGCGAGGATTAACTGGTGGATTTATCGCCGGAGCATTGATTCTAACGAATTTATCAGCGGAACAATTGATTGGATTGAATGGTCAAGGTTACAAGAATAATTTATCAAGTATGGGCTGGGAAGT
Organism: Mammaliicoccus sp. Dog046; assembly: GCF_034039665.1. Taxonomy (NCBI): domain Bacteria; kingdom Bacillati; phylum Bacillota; class Bacilli; order Caryophanales; family Staphylococcaceae; genus Mammaliicoccus; species Mammaliicoccus sp. Dog046. The sequence continues at coordinate 180,730 of NZ_CP120131.1, forward strand.
AACAGCAGGATTTTCAGTTATAATACTTGCGACGATATTATTACCTAAATATTTAGGTGGTGCATTTACAACCTTACCTGAATTTTTAAATACACGATTTGATCAGCAAACACGATTCTTAATTGTATTATTATTTATGGTTGGATATGGTTTCATAACGATACCTTCTGTATTATATTCAGGGTCATTAGCTGTGCTACAAATCTTTGATATCCCACATATGTTTGGGATTACATACCAACAATCGATATGGATTGTCGTTTGGATTATAGGTATCATCGGCATGTTATACGCGGTGTTAGGCGGATTAAAAGCAATAGCAATTTCTGATACTTTAAACGGAATTGGCCTATTAATCGTTGGTTTGCTTGTGCCTATATTAGGATTTATTACGTTAGGTCATGGCAGCATGCTTGAAGGTATGAAGACAATCGCGACTGAACATCCTGAAAAGCTCAATGCGATTGGATCAAATAAAGATGATGTGCCATTTGGATCAATATTTACAGGTATGATATTTGCGAACCTCTTCTATTGGGGAACAAATCAATATGTGATTCAACGGACACTCGGTGCGAAAAGTTTAGCCGAAGGACAAAAAGGGGCATTGTTTACAGGTTTTCTTAAAGTGCTTGTGCCATTTCTTATGATGGTTCCAGGTGTGATCGCATTCCATTTATATGGACCAGGATTGGAGAATATGGATTTAGCCTATCCAACATTAACAAAAGATGTCTTTCCAACTTATTTGAATGGATTTTTCTTAGCAGTATTATTAGGCGCAGTGTTCTCAAGTTTTAATGCTTTAATCAATAGTGCATCAACATTGTTTGTATATGATATTTATAAAGTGCTCATCAACAAAAATGCGACAGATAAACAAATGATTAGAGTGAGCCAATGGTTTGGTGTGATTCTAGCATTGATTACATTCTTTATATCACCAATGTTAATGAATGCACCACAAGGGTTATGGACAATCATTAGACAATTTACAGGATTCTTCAATATACCAATTATCGCAATTGTATTAGTAGGCATCTTCTCAAAACGCGTACCTGCAATTGGACCAAAGATTGTTATTATCTCTCATGTCATCGTATACTATTTATTGATTTGGGGATTACCGATGTTCTTTAACTATCAAATGAGTGTAAACTTTATTTATATTCAAGGGTTGATGTTTGTTGTAGAAGTGTTAGTTATGTTAGTAATTGGATTCGTAAAACCATTGAACGAACCATTTATATTCAAACCAAATCCGAAAGTAGACATGACACCATGGAAGTATGCGATCCCTGTAACAGTATTGTTAATAGGAACAATGATATTTACATTTATATTATTCTCCCCAATCGGATTAGCATCACAAAAAGGCATCGTCTCACCATGGTTCTGGCCAGCTGTAAGTGTATTAGCCATTACTGTTGTGACATGCTATTACATTGGACTGAAACAATGGAGTGTGAAGTATGAAGCGGTATTAAAAGGTCAATATCACGCTAAGTTAAAAGAAACGCATGAAATACAAGAACAAACGACAAAACAATTCGTATAAAGATAAACATATGATTTTAAAATATGGTTGTCTGAAAACGTTAAAATAGATGAATTAGAGTAAATGGCAGAAATCTCATATTAAATTATGAGATTCTGCTATTTTTTGATTTTTAGTAGAAGATCATTTTGAATAAATGCTAATTGTTGCAGAAAAATATAAGTGTGCAACAACTTTTCGTAGTTTTCATAAACAATGATTGAAATTAAAAATTTCTAAATCAACATATAAATATTTTATAAAAATCGATTGACATCAAAGTGTAATTTTATATAATAAAGATGTAGCCTGTGATTCACTCAAGAAGGAGAATCAGGATTATGTGTAGAAAATTATTTGTTGAACTCTACGATATAGAAGGGTTTATGACGAGCGGTAGAACCGGTGTGTGTCGGAGAGAAGAGTTTATTGTAAGTACTGAACTAGAATTACAAGATGTATTGAATGACTTAGCGGAGAGATATGGAGAGCCTCTTTGTGAAACGACAATATTTGAGAATTCGGTATTTATAGAAGCATCTTTTCAAAAAGAGAAACACATGAAACATATGGTTGTATTAAAGCACAGTTCAAGTAAACTGAATGCCAGCGTTTGTATAATAAACGAAATTTGTATGTACATGAGTTCAAAATATACCAATGCCTTTTCTTAGTGCGAAAAATAAGATGGTTGATTCCTTCACGATAACTTCGACTTAGTAATACTTTCCTTTAATTTCCCAAAATATATAGAACAGAGAAATTCAATAATATGCATATAATCAACTTTCAAGAAGAATAGCAGGCTACAGACAAATTCCAAACAACTAAATAAGAGTGTATTATAGAGCTACGAAACAATTCATTAATAATAAAAATATAGACAGTGGTAGTGAGTATTACACAAGAAGAAGTTTATAGAAGGAAAACTTTCTTAATTCAACTTCTTGATTTACGAATGGCGAGGCTTACTGTTTGTAAATCAAAAAGCCGAGACGCGGACGTCTCGGCTTTTTTGTGTTGTATGTAATGAGGATATCGTGAAGTTTCAGTATGGTTCAGGCGAAATCGCACGATATCAGAGCGAAATCTGGAAGTCTTCGTGCGATTAGCACAGAAACGCACGATATCTCGGTGAAACCCGGAAGTCTTCGTGCGATTAGTATAGAAACGCACGATATCTCGGCGAAATCTGGAAGTCTTCGTGCGATTAGCATAGAAACGCACGATATCTCGGCGAAATCTGGAAGTCTTCGTGCGATTAGTATAGAAACGCACGATATCTCATTCAGTATTACTTAAAGAATCGAATAGACAGTGGAGGTAAATAAGTTTCTCCACGATATGATTTTACTGCTCCTATGATTGTGAAGACAATAAGTAAAATACTTAAAACGATTAAGAAAAGAAAACCTATTAAAATCATACATAAGATAGTAGAAATGATTGTCCAAATCGTATATGAAAGGAAGAAGTTCAAGTAGTCTTTACCAACTCTATCTACAAACTTTGAGTCTTCTCGCTTAATTAACCAAATAAGAAGCGGTCCGAAGAAACCTACAATAAAGCTAGATAAGTAAATCAACATACCATATAAACGATCATCTTTAGTCGTACCTGTTTGTTCAGAAACTATGTCATTTTCAGGTTCTAAAGTTGACTCCTGAAATGGATTTTGTTCGTTATTTGCCATTATAAATACCTCCTAATTTGCTTTCATTATACATTATTTAACATATGGATGCTATGGGGTTATTGAAATTTGCATTAATTTATTCTAATTCATAATAAGTGTCAATTACGTAAGTGATCAGCTGGTGATAAAATCAGTTCTTAGTGCTATTTATAAAAAATAAAAAACCTCCTAAGTAGGAGGTTAAAAGGTATCTATTAACGTGCCGACTATCATTTTAGTTGCATATCGGTTAGCAACAAATAGACATCTTAATTAAATATATATTATAAAAAAGGCGAATAAATTTCAAGGTGAGAAGTTGGATAAATAACTAATTGTTTTCCAACGACAACTTACTTTTCTGTTCTCCATTACTATCAAAATTAGACGGCATTAACCATGATTCATAACCTTGTTTGATCGTTGGCCATTCTGCGTCTAACATAGAGAACCAACTTGTATCTCTATTTCGGTCTTTATAAATTTTGTGTTGTCTAAATGTACCTTCAAAAGTAAATCCTAGTCGTTGAGCACTTTTTCTAGAGTGTTCGTTTAATGAATCACATTTCCATTCATATCTTCTGAAACCTAATGTTTCAAATACATATTTAGCTAAGAGATAGTGGACTTCAGTAGCAATTCGAGTCTTTTTCAAAACATTTGAATAGTGTACATGTCCAACTTCTATTGATGCATCTGTTAAATTAATTCTCATCAAGGATAACAAACCAACAGCTTCACCTGATGCTTTGTTTACAATAGCGAAAAAGTAAGGATCGGTTGATTGAATGTATGCATTAATATAATTTTCAAACTGGTCATAATCTTTTATGTGATTATATGGTAAGTATGTCCAATTAGGGATATCTTCGTTGTCGCTAAAATGTTTAAATAAATCGTCGATGTGTGATTCGTTTAATTTTTCTAGTCTACTATAACGACCTTCTAATAAATTAATGTTGGGAAATTCAGGTTGTTTAAAGTCAGTTAAAGGTTTTCCAATAGGTTGATTATATTTATTGTAATCCATTGATAGGCACTCCTTTAAGTTTTGGAATTTACATCAAGTATAGTCGATACGTGTACGTGATTGGAAGTGAGGGGATAAAAAAAGATAATATTAGTCCAGAAAGAGGACTAATATTATCTATCATTACAAGTAGCTTAGAATTTGTTTTCTACGACTCAATTATATATCTATATATTTCATCTTTAACGGGTGTTTCCATCGATAGGTTCATGGTTACAATGTTGTCTTTCTTCTCATTAGACATCGTTGTTTGTTCAGCTGTACCTTCAATATAGTGTGCTTTTCCTAGGAAATAATATTCTTTACCATCTGCTACGTCTTCTTTCTTCACAAAAATAAACATCTCAATATTATTTTGCTGATGCGATATGATTTTTTGGACTTCTGGAGACGTTAATTTTCTAGGTGCACGGGTAAACCATTTGAGCTCATCAGGACTTAAAAATTCATCTTCATATTTGGTGTTATCACTTATATCATCTTGCTTATGGTAAGTGATGAATAACGGTAAAGTATTGTTACCGAATTTATAACCATTAATTATTGGTGATTCATCTGATTCCCAATTAAGCAATTTTACAAAATCTTTTCTCGTATATTTGTTATATAGTATCAATCCATTTTGGTTATCATGGTGTGTTTGATTATTGTATTGAGCTAATTCTAATATATCTTCAATATATGATTTGAATGTATCTTTTTGTAGTGATGTTTCAAATGTATCTGTTAATTTAACTTCATTATTTGAAATTTCAACAATTGGTTCACCATATGTTTTATTTATATTTGCACTGAAGAAACTCAGATCTAGTATTTTTAATGTTGTTTGAATATCATCAATAGTCACATTAGGGTCAATAGATTGAGCGATGTCTAATAATTCATCTACTTTATGAGGTTTTTCAATAACTGATTTCAATATAGTGTGATCTACATTTTTTAAACCAGGTGCAATTTCACGTGAAAGGAATGTTAAATTCAACTTTTCATTTTTTGTTAAGTGATCATCAATTTTTTTGTATTTAACTAAAAAGTCGTGATAGTTATTGTAAGTACTTTCGGATGAATAGATGACACTTGGATCGATAGAGTTCTGTCTTATAAAGTCCATTAGAAGAGGTATTCTACCAATTCTTTGTTCAACTTGGTTATAAGCTTGTTTAATATGATAAGCACCACTTAATTTAACTTGTTTGAGTGAGTCGTAGATTTTCTTCTTAGCGACTTCTTCAAAGTTAATTGTCGAAACACCATCAAGTGCTGAATTATTTGTTAAGAATCTTCTGTAGTTATCTTTATTTTGTGATTGATCACCAGATAATGCTACTGGAATAAGGTAGTTTTTCTCATAGTTTCCGATAAAATCTATAACTGTTACAAATTCTTTGTTATCACTTTTTCTTAATCCTCGACCAAGTTGTTGAATAAAGATGATACTTGATTCAGTTTCTCTTAGCATAACGATTTGGTTAACAGGTGCAATATCTATTCCTTCATTAAATAAATTCACAGTGATAATGTAATTGATTTCACCAGACTTTAATTGTTCTATCGCTTCTTGTCTCTTTTGAGGATTATCTTCTCCAGTCAATGCAATAGATGGTGTACCCCAAAGTGTTAATTTTTCTGCTAAATCATGCGCTTCTTCTTTTCTACTTACAAATATAAGACCTTTTAAATCATCACCTGAATATCCGTAATACATCGTTTTCTCTAAGATATGTTTAACTCTGTCATCGGAAGTTAAATGTTTTAAATTACTGGCATCCTCTATAGATTGACCATTATGTGTATAATCAGTCACACCAAAATAATGAAACGGACAGAGAATTTCACTTTCTAATGCTTTTTGTAATCTAATTTCATATGCAATATTATATTCAAACATCTCAAAGATATTTAAGCTATCTGTTCGTTCTGGAGTGGCAGTCATACCAAGCACGAATTGAGGTGTGAAATAATTAAATACTTTTTGATAAGTTTTTGCAGCTGAGCGATGGGCTTCATCATAAACGATATAATCAAAATGTGTTGGGTCGAAATGCGTATATACGTCTTCGTTAGAAAGTGTTTGTATTGTAGCAAATAGATATTTAGCATCAAAATCTTTCTGTTTACCTGTGAGTAATCCAAAATCACTTTCATGTGCGAAAGGTAATACCTTTTTGAATTCTTCAATCGCTCTACGTAAAATACCTTCGTTGTGTACGATGAATAAGAATTTGTTAGGATTATAAGCTCTCACATCTAATGCGCACAAGATAGTTTTACCAGTACCAGTTGCTGATATAACTAACCCTTTATCTTTGCCACTTTCTCGTAGTTCTTTTAAAGAATGCAGTGCTTCTTCTTGCATTAAATTTGGTTCAATGTGAACAGCTTGATCAACTTTGATCTGAAGTAAATTTTGATCTTCAGTAATTTGAAGTACTTTTTTAATGTTAGTATTATCAAAAATGAGTTCATATTCATCTATCCATTGCTGAGAAAGAGGTATACTTTTATCCCATAATTCATCAAATTGCGCTTTAATATTATAAACGAGGTCACCATTTTTCTTACTAGACAGTAGGATGTTATGTTCATAATTTATTTTCAATGCATTAGAAGTTAAATTTGAACTACCGATAATCATTGAAGAATAGTTCTCGTAGTCAAATACATAACCTTTAGCGTGAAACCCGTTAACATTAGTAAGTCGTACTTCTACATTATTTAACTTCAATAATTCTTGATACATTTTTGGTGTATTAAATCCTAAATAGTTTGAAGTAATAATTTTCCCTTTAATGCCTTTTTGATGTAAATCATACAAGTGTGATTTTAAACTTGCTAATCCACTTTCTGTAATAAAAGCCACTGATATTGTGAATGACTGACATTTATACAATTCATTAATAATCGTTGAAAGTACATTTTCTTCTTCATTATTGATGAGTAATTTTGGCATGAAATTACCTTTGTGAGAAATTGTTCTATCAATAAAGCCTTTATGAAGTGATTGGTTGAAGTCTTCTAATAAATGATTATTCATCTAATCCCTCACTCATAATTTTTTGAACTGCTGGAATATCAGCAGGGGCCCATTCTAAAGTGTTTAAATCATTGATATCTAACCATTTGATGCTTTTATGTTCTGTTAATGTAGGTAGTTTTTCTTTTAATTTACATTTATATGTATGAAGATTGACGATTCCAAAATCATATTCATAAGCAGTAGATGTGATTTTATCTCCGACCTCTACGTCGCAAAGCATTTCCTCATTTATCTCACGTTTCAACGCTTCAACTTCAGACTCGGTTTTTTCAATTTTCCCACCTGGAAATTCCCACATAAGAGGCAAACTCATATTTTCATTTCTTTGCGCACAAAGAATTTTATTTTCAGAAAAAATTACAGCGCCAACAACCTCGATTTGTTTTTTCACAAAAATACCCCCAAAAAAATTTATATTTAATTATATTTTAACAAAATTTGATTATTACAGTAACGGTTTCTGAAATTTTACATAATTATAATGTGAATTCTAAAGTTTTTTTATCATTTTATATACAAATAATAGATATATAGAAATAGTGACACATTTAATACTTATTTTTTGGCAATAGATGGCTGAATTGAAAATGCACTTGTAACAAGCTTTTTTCAACTCTAGTCATCTTTGCCGGGGGCAGGACTACGAAATTTTTTTACATAAATTAGATTTCTGTCCTGCTTCCTCTTTCTCCACCCTCATATATTCCGCAAAAGTATGATATATTCTTTATAATTAAATTCATAAGTTATTATTTAACAAGTAACGTTAAAGGCGGTTTGGGTGTTGAGGAAACAGAGACTAAAGTTGAGTTCATTAATTATTATTGTTGTTAGTGCTGTTGTGCTGATTTCTTTATTAATGACGAGTGTGTTGATTAGTAAGGAAATTAGGGATACGAATAAGCGGACTACTGAAGAGAAGGCTGAGGTGATTGGGAAGTCGATTGCTCAGTCGGAGATGGTTCAGTCTGCTTTAAGGGATAATCGAAAGGTGTCTCGTATACAGAAGTATACGTCTAAGATTCAGCATCAAACGGACGTGAGTTTTATTGTTGTGATGGACATGAAAGGTATTCGAAAGTCACATCCTAATCCGGAATTAATTGGGAAGCATTTTAGAGGTGGCGATGAGGACGTCGCTTTACATGGGCATCAGAGTACGTCTGTTTCTAAAGGTACGCTTGGCGAATCTTTAAGATCATTCACACCCGTTTATTCTGATGGAAAACAGGTTGGTGTGGTTGCTGTAGGTGTACCGATGCAACGTGTATATGATGCACTTGCTGAAGGTAATAAGAAAATCATGATTGGTGCAATTATCGGATTGATTGTTGGTGCGATTGGTGCGTACATTCTGTCGAGATATATTAAAAGGATTCTCCTAGGATTAGAACCTTCACACATTGCGCAAATTCTTGGTGAAAGAAATACGATGTTACAATCGGTACATGAAGGTATTGTCGCAGTGGATAAGGAAGGGAAAATTAATCTTGTTAATAAATCGGCAAGGGATATTTTTAAAAAAGCTGATTTACAAGGGAACCCGATTGGTATGAAGATCAGTGATTATATGCCATCTACTCAGTTATTGAAAGTGTTGGATATTGGCAGACCGGAACGTGATGAAGAACAGAACATTAATGGTGTGAAGATACTAGTTAACAGAGTACCATTGATTGTGAATAATGAAATTATAGGTGCGATTTCTACTTTTAGAGATAAGACGGAAGTTAATAAATTATCTGAGCAATTAGTCGGTGTGAAGACTTACGCAGATACGTTACGTGCACAATCTCATGAATTTAGTAATCGTCTGCACGTGATTTCAGGAATGTTACAGATGGAACATTATGAAGATTTAAAACAATATATACGTGAAATTGTTGAGCATGGCAGTCAAGAAAGTGGTAGTATTACGTCTAAGATTAAAGATGCTGTATTGGCAGGATTCTTGATAGGTAAATTAAGCTTGGCAAGGGAACAGAATATTAAACTTTCGATTATTAGTCATACAATGATTCCAGAGCCACAATCGTCTGCTTTCTCACATGAAATCATAACGATTATAGGGAATTTGATTGATAACAGCATTGATTCATTAATGACTTCAAGCGTGACAGAGAAAACAATCGAAGTGCACTTGGAGTATAATCAACAAGATTTATATATCGATGTCATAGATTCAGGTCCGGGAATGAAAAGTGAATTAGGGAACGACATTTTTGAAAAAGGCTACTCCTCTAAAGGCGAAGACCGAGGATATGGACTTTATCTCGTACAACAAAGCGTTGAAAAGTTAAACGGCAATATTGAAGTTGTAACGAATGAAAGTGGGGAAGTGCAATTTTCAATAGTAATTGACTATGCAGAAAAGGAAGAAGATAAATGTTAAAAATACTCATCGTTGAAGATGATCCAATGGTTGCACAAATTAATCGACAATTTATTGAGAAAGTCGATGAATCAGCGGTAATAGAAATTGCGAATAACGTGAAAGAAGCAATGACAATACTCGATGAAAAAGAAATCAACTTATTATTATTGGATATTTATATGCCAGAAGAAAATGGGCTAACGTTTTTAAAATATATTCGGGAACAAGGATATAAAGTAGATGCAATATTGATTACTGCAGCGTCTGATGTAGAAGATATACAAACAGCATTTAGATATGGTGCTGTAGATTATTTAATTAAGCCATTTGAATTTGATCGATTTAAACAGTCGTTATTGAAATATAAGCAAGGATTAACTTTTTATAATAGTAATCAGCACATCAAACAAGCAGATATTGATGCAGCATTTATGAACAAAGATACAAACGTACAACCAGAGCATAAAAAATTACCTAAAGGCGTAACGAAAGAGACGTTACAAGTGATTATTGAGAAGATGAATAACTTTGAAGGAAAAGAATTCTCAACAGATGATATATCTAAAATCGCTAACATATCTCGAGTATCCGTTAGAAAATATTTAAAGTTCTTAACAGACAAAGAAATATTAGAAGAGTCCCTGACATATGGTATAGGTAGACCGATTTATTTATATAAGTTTAAGAAAGACAACTTGAAAGATTTAAAAGATTATATTGATTAGGGTAAGTAAGTAGTTGAGATATCGTGCGATTAGGTGTGAAACGCACGAAGACTTTGGTGTAGGTGCCGAGATATCGTGCGATTAGGTGTGAAACGCACGAAGACTTTGGTGTAGGAGCCGAGATATCGTGCGATTAGGTGTGAAACGCACGAAGACTTTGGTGTAGATGGCGAGATATCGTGCGATTAGGGTCACATCGCACGATATCTTTTTAAGCTAAGACAACATGTCTTGGCTTTTTTTGTTCTGGTTTTTTTAATTACAAAAAGATAATTAAAATTTCATAATCTATGAATTCGTTTTCATCAGGAATAGAATGAGCTTATATCGAATGAGGGGGAGAAACATGAATAGTAAAACTGAAATGGAAGCGCTTACTCAAAAAGAGATTCCACTTGAAAATAATTTAAAAACTTTTGGAGAGAAAATTATAAAAGCTAAAGTGGGTGTGTTACCTTTACCACTTTACGTTGTATTAGCTGCAATTATTATGGCGGCGTCAGTATTCAATACATTACCACCAGATATGATCGGTGGATTTGCCGTTATTATGATTCTGGGAATTCTATTAGGGGATTTAGGTCAAAGGATTCCAATTTTAAAAGAAATCGGTGGGCCAGCAATTTTAGCATTGCTTGTACCTTCAGTATTAGTCTTCTACCATGTTATTAATCCGGCATCAATGGAAGCGGTTACTACATTAATGAAGACATCGAACTTCTTGTACTTCTATATTTCATGTCTGGTTGTAGGTAGTATTTTAGGAATGGACAGAAAAATGTTAATCCAAGGATTTACACGTATGTTTGTACCTTTAATTATAGGTACTGTATTAGCTGTTTCAGCAGGTATATTGGTAGGTGTGTTACTCGGTTATGATATGAAACATACATTCTTCTATATCGTTGTTCCAATCATTGGCGGAGGTATCGGAGAAGGTATCTTACCATTATCTATCGCTTATTCATCTATATTAGGTGGTTCTGCAGAAACATTCGTATCTCAAATGATTCCAGCTGCAGTTATCGGTAATATCTTCGCAGTTGTTTGTGCGGGATTAATGATGCGTTTAGGTGAGAAGAAGAAACATTTATCAGGAAATGGCGTGTTAGTTAAGTCTGATGACCCTGAAAAACTTACTCAGCAAAAAGAGAAAAAAATAGACTTTTCACTAATGGGTGCAGGTTTATTAATCGCATGTAGTTTCTTTATCGTAGGTACACTTGGTCAAAAATTCTTCGGAATGCCAGGACCTGTCGTTATGATTTTATTTGCTACTTTAATTAAATGTATCAAAATTATGCCACGTAATATGGAAGACGGCGCGCATCATTTATATAAATTTATTTCAACAAGTTTAACTTGGCCATTAATGGTTGGTCTAGGTATGTTATATATTCCATTAGAAGATGTCGTTAAAATTGTTACACCAGCTTATATTATTGTTTGTGCATCTGTTGTATTAACAATGATAGCGTCAGGATATTTTGTAGGTAAATGGATGAAGATGTTCCCAGTAGATGCAGCAATTGTTACTGGTTGTCATAGTGGTTTAGGTGGTACGGGAGATGTTGCGATATTATCAGCATCTAAACGTATGGCGTTAATGCCATTCGCGCAAGTTGCGACAAGAATCGGTGGCGTATCTACAGTGATATTAGCATCATTATTATTGAAATTATTAAGTTAAATATAAAGAAAAATATAAGGAGATTTAAAAATGACAGAAAGAAATGAAAGTATCGATCCAATTGATTTACATCACGCACACGCAGGGAAAATAGAAATCACGAGCAAAGTAGATGTTCATACAGAGGAAGATTTGAGTGTTGTTTATACACCGGGTGTTTCTGAAGTATGTAAAGCAATTGCTAAAGATGAAACTAAAGCAGACACATTAACAGCACGAGGAAATATGATTGCAGTCATTACAGATGGTACAGCAGTATTAGGTTTAGGTGATATTGGACCAAAAGCAGCTATCCCTGTTATGGAAGGTAAGAGTATCTTATTTAAATCATTAGCTAATGTAGATGCATTCCCATTATCTTTAGACACGAAAGATACTGAAGAAATCATTTCTATCGTTAAGGCGTTACAGCCAAACTTTTCAGGAATTAATTTAGAAGATATTTCAGCACCGAGATGTTTTGAAATAGAAAAACGATTAATAGACGAGTTAGACATTCCAGTATTCCATGATGATCAACACGGTACAGCTATCGTAGTACTTGCAGCATTAATCAATGCGTTAAAAGTCGTTGAGAAGACAGACAAACAAGCTAAAATTGTCATCAATGGTGCAGGTTCAGCAGGTATTGCTATCGCAAGATTATTGTTAGAAGCAGGTTATAAAGATATTACATTGGTTAGTCTAGAAGGTGTCTTAAGTCAGACAGAAACTTGGATGAATAGTGCGCAACAAGAAATCGCAGAGTTGACGAATTTAAGACATATATCTGGAACTTTAGAAGATGTAATTGTTGAAGCGGATGTATTTATTGGCGTATCAGGACCTAAGGCATTGACGAAAGCACACGTGCAATCAATGAATGAGAACCCAATCATATTTGCATTAGCTAATCCAACACCAGAAATATATCCAGAAGAAGCATTTGAAGCAGGGGCAGAAATTGTCGGAACAGGCCGTTCAGATTACCCTAACCAAATTAATAACCTATTAGCGTTCCCTGGAATATTTAGAGGTGTGTTAGATGCTCAAACGAAACATATAACAACAGATATGAAAATAGCCGCAGCAAAAGCCATTGCTGGAACAATACCAAGCGCAGCGTTAAATTCAGAATTTGTTATACCACATGCGCTAGATCAACACGTTGCTGAAGAAGTAGCAGAAGCAGTGAAACAATGCGTAGAAAAAGAAGAAGTAGTACCTGTTTAAAATAGTTAGGAATGAACCACCCCGGACATGAGGATGTCCAGGGTGGTTTTTTGATGTGTTTGGCCGGGATATCGTGCGATTAGGTATGAATCGCACGAAGACTTAAGGTGTAGAGCCGAGATATCGTGCGATTAGGTGTGAATCGCACGAAGACTTAAGGTGTAGAGCCGGGATATCGTGCGATTGTGTGTGAATCGCACGAAGAGTTCAGGGTTAGTACCGAGATATCGTGCGATTAGGTGTGAATCGCACGAAGAGTTAGGGTGTAGAGCTGAGATATCGTGCGATTAGGTGTGAATCGCACGAAGAGTTTAGGTGTAGAGCTGAGATATCGTGCGATTGTGTGTGAATCGCACGAAGACTTTAAGGTTAGAGCTGAGATATCGTGCGATTCATAGATAGTTGATTATTTAGAATGATAATAGTAATACTCTAAGTGATAATCTTTTTGAGAAATTCTTTTGATGGATCTACTTCTTTCTAAATAAGTTGGTAATAATCCAGTACCTTTACCTAATTCAACTAAATTGATAATACCTTCTAACGAATCTAGTTCAATAATTTGTTTTTGATTGTTGTTCAACTGTAAGGATAGTTTTCTTAAAGGACATAGTTCATCCTTATTAATTAACAAAGGTAGAGAATCAGTACTTTGTGTATTTGTAAAAAAAGCTAAATCTATAGATTCAACTTTCTCCAATACATATTCAGTATCGGCACATTTCGAAAAGCTGATTACTTGGTCATAATGCTTTTCTCGTAATTTAGTTTCTATCTTTGATGTTGTTGCGAGATCAATATCAAAATTTATAAAATCCATATTTTTAACAGAAAGATAGCTGAATAAAAGTTCCGAACAAAGTAATGCATCACGATTATTTTGTAGCTTTGATTTTAATTTTTCAGTTTCAGATAAAATATTTACACAATAATGATAGAATTCTTCAGATGATTTATTAGGAAGAATGCCGTTTTTTGTACGTTTGAATAGAGTAACATTGAGTTCTTTTTCAATATGATGTACACGTTGAGATATGTTTGATTGTGCATATTGAAGGTGAAGAGCAGCTTTGTTAATAGATTTTAGTTCAAATACAGTTTTAAATATCAATAAGTCATTGAAATTCATATCTCTGCTCCTTATCACTTTTGATGATAACTATATCATAAATGTGTATTATTCAAAATTACTTTTTAGAAGTAGAGTTATTTATAAGGAGTGATGACAATGCACGCAATGCAATATGAAATTAAGTTACCAGCGGACTATGATATGAAAATTATCAAAGAAAGAGTTAGAAAAAATGGCAATAAAACAGATGGTTTTGAAGATTTATTAGTCAAAGCATATTTAATTAAAGAAAAAGCATCTAATAAAATGAATAATGTGTATGCACCATTATATTTATGGAAAAGTGAAGCAGGCATGAATCGTTTTATCTTTGATGGATATTATGACAATATTATTTCGTCATTTGGATGGCACGAAATAAATATCGGTATTCCTTTTAAAATCAGTATAGATGAAAAAATAAAGAACAGTAATTATTTAATAGAAGAATATATAAGCATACAGCCATCATCAACAATGACGAAGCTAAATATACAATCACAATTTAAAAATATTAATAATTGTTTGTCTGAAGTTATTATCTATAATCCGGAAAAGTGGAAGTTTGTTAAATTTTCCTTCGTAGATCAAATACCCAAAAATCTAGACCAGGGATTGGAATATTATAAAGTGTTGCATATATCTGAAAGCTGAAATAACTATTAGAAAAGAGGATTTTATTATTTGATGAGAATTATCATTACCTATTCAATTTATTCACCGTCCTAGTACTTTTCATAATTCAAATCATTCTCGATTTTTCATTTGATTTGGATTAAAATGGAAGTGAATATTTTTATAAGAGGTGAACCAATGGAACATGATTTTCATCGATTAATTGAATCGCTTATGAAACGCACAGAGTTAAGTCAGGATATCCTGCAAAAGTATGATAATTATAAAAAAGGTAAGGAGGGAGAAGAAAAGTTTTTAAAAGTATTACAGTCAATAAAAGGTCTGAACTACATTTACAATTTACAAATGAAGAACAGTTATCAATTTGATTTTATAGTGGTAACAGATCAATGTATTTATCAGTTTGAAATCAAGAATTATTCTGGTAATTACGAATATAGAAATGGCAACTTAATTACACAGAATGACCTCGTTATTAAATATCCATTTGCACAATTAGATAGAAATGAACATTTTCTGAGACAAGTTCTAAAGTCTCTCAATATACACCACAAAGTTAAGAGTTATGTCGTTTTTACTAATGACTACTTTCGAATGACTGGAGACACCGATACGAGCTTTATGATATTCCCCACGCAATTAAACTACCTTAAGCAACTTTTACTAAATTCTACCTATGAACAAACTCACTCACTTACAACTTCCTTAAAAAATCTCAATCAACCTTTTAACCACGACTACTATATCCGACCAAATTATCAATTTGAAAATGTTAAACCCGGTATTCGCTGTACCCATTGTTTGAACATTATTGAATACGAATTAGAATATAAGAAAAAAGAAGTGACCTGCCATTTTTGTAAGGAAAAGTCTAATAGAAAAGCATTAATATTGAATACGTTAAATGAGTTGTTTCTAATTAAAGGAGAACCATTTACGATGAGGGAAGCGAGAATATGGTGTAACGGAATACATCGAAATTCCCTTGCTGCAATAATAAAAGGGAACTTTAAAGCTAAACGACACAATAAAACAATTGTCTATTATAAATAGAGAAAAGATATCGTGCGATTAGGTATGAAACGCACGAAGAGTTGAGGTGTAGAGCCGAGATATCGTGCGATTAGGTGTGAATCGCACGAAGACTTAAGGTGTAGAGCCGAGATATCGTGCGATTAGGTATGAATCGCACGAAGACTTAAGGTGTAGTGCTGAGATATCGTGCGATTAGGTATGAAACGCACGAAGAGTTGAGGTGTAGAGCTGAGATATCGTGCGATTGGGTGTGAATCGCACGAAGACTTTAAGGTTAGAGCCGAGATATCGTGCGATTAGGTATGAATCGCACGAAGAGTTGAGGTGTAGAGCTGAGATATCGTGCGATTAGGTATGAATCGCACGAAGACTTAAGGTGTAGTGCTGAGATATCGTGCGATTAGGTATGAAACGCACGATATCTCCCTCTCTAAACCTCAATTTAAAATAGAACCACCCCGGACATAACGCTGTCCGGGGTGGTTTCATTTATTTTCTACTTTTAATTAACAAATACATAAAGAATGGTGAACCGATTAATGCAGTGAAGACGCCTGCTGGGATTTCTTTTGGTAAGAAGAGTGTACGTCCTATTAAGTCACTGAGTAATAAAATGATTGCACCGATGATGGCGCTGTACAACATTCGGTTCTTGAATTGATGTCCACCTAGCTTCAATGCGATATGTGGTGCGATTAATCCTACAAATTGTATGCCACCTACATAACTCATTGATATACCGATGAGGATACTCATCGATAATAGTGCAATGATGGATATGTATTGATATGAATTTCCTAATGCAAAGGATAGGTTTCTGCCTAAGTAATGTATATCGAATGAACGTGCATAATATAATAGTACGAACATTGTTATAAATAAGATGATACTAATAATGAGTACTTGATAGTATTCAGCTTGATGTACAGACCCTGTCATCCAAATTTGTGCCTGTGCGCTTCTTTTATTGCTCGTTAAGATTAAGAACATAACGAGGGATTGGCATAGTATATTGAAACTGATTCCAATTAATATAAGTCGATCGCGTTTGTAGCTTTTTCTTAATGCTAAAAAGTACAATAATGCAGTCATAATCATTGCGCCTAATAATGAAAAGATAGGCTGGAATGACATTGGTAATAACAGTGCTTCAGTACTTGTTGTTAATACAATTAAGAATATTAATGAACCGACGTTAGCGCCTTGAGAAATACCAATAACATCTGGAGATGCAAGTGGGTTCTTCGTGATGAACTGTAACACACATCCTGCAATACCAAGTGCTGCACCGGTTACGATAGCAAGTAAGACTCTCGGTAGTCTTAAAGTATTAACGACTAAATTTGTATATGGATCTGATAGTTTGAATAAACCGCTTAATACATTTTGGGGTGCGATGAAACTCTCCCCAAACATTAATGTAAGTAGGGTGGTTAACATGAGTATGAGGACGAGTATAGATAATTTCTTCATTCTGTTAACTCCTTACGATTTAAAATTAAATAAATAAATATAGGTGTGCCTATCAATGCAGTCGTAATGCCTACAGGTAACTCTCTTGGCATTAATAAATAACGACTGAGTATGTCACTGAGTAATAACAAACATCCACCTAATATTCCGGACAATGGAATAACAATAAAGTGATTATGTGATTTACAAATTAACTTTGCAATATGTGGTGTGATTAGTCCAATGAATGCAATTGGACCTGCAAGTGCAACGGCAGAGCCACTGAGTAATACAACGCCAATCATCGTAAAGACTTTGATAGATAATATTTTAGCACCAAGTCCTTTTAAAGCGTCATCACTTAACATATATAAATTAAGTGGTTTAGCCATATAGAAGGAGATGATAATACCCCCGACAATAAATGGCCAAATATACATTAAGATATTGATATGTTTATTTGCGACAGAGCCATTTAACCAATAAATAATATCCTCGATTGCTGATTCGTTATATATCAGCATTCCTTGCGTGATTGCCATACAAAATGCACTAATACTTGCCCCAAACAATGTAAGTTCCATCGCATTGAAAGGTTTAAAAGGTATCGTAGTTGCAAGGATAATCAAAGTAGCGATGATGATTGTACCGATAAAGGCCATAAACGCTTGTTGGAATACACCATTAATGCCAAAACCAACAGTCGCAATGACAACCATTAAACTTGCACCACTGTTGACCCCCATAATACTAGGGCTTGCAAACGGGTTTCGTGTAATGGTTTGGATCATCACACCACTAATACCCATTAAAACACCGACAACCCCGCCCAAAATTGCGCGAGGTAGTCTTAATCGTGTTAGTACACGTTGGTCTTTAACGGTTTCACCATTCACAAAGTGGTTCCAAATATCCATAAATGAGAAGTGTTTATAACCTAACATCATACTCAAAATGAATAGTAAAAAGAACAACCCTGTGAATAATACAAACCACCAAAGGTATTTATTTTTCACTTAACTTTTCCTTTAAGTCATCAATCATCATGTTTGCAGATAACACACCACCGGAAGTGTTCCAAACAGCGTCATCTACTTTATAAACATGGCCTTTTTTAGAAGCATTTAAATCTTTAAATGCTGGGTCATTAACCCATTCTTTTTCTAAATCTGAGACTTTCTTATCTTCACCTTGGAAAGTGAAGTAGAATAAGTTGTCGCCATCCATTGCTTTAATACGTTCTTTAGTTACACCTTTTTCAGCGAAGTCATTTTTATCTTGGCCTTTAGGACGCTTAATACCTAATTCGTCTAATATAACACCTGAGAATGTATCTTTATGATAAATACGAACGTCTCCAGGCATGAATCTTACCATAGACACAGATTGATTGGCTTTATCGCCAATTTCTTTTTTAGCTTTTTCAACATGTTTATCGTAATTAGCTAATACTTCTTTACCTTTATCTTCTTTGTTTAATGCTTTCGCATAAAGTTTGAAGTTGTTCTTCCAATCGCCACGTAACTCATCAGAGAATACAGTAGGTGCGATTTCTGAAAGTTTCTTATATTGTGCTTCTTGACGGAATTTATTACCGATAATTAAATCTGGTTTCAATTTAGCGATTTCTTCTAAATTGATTTCACTTTCTCCACCAACAGGTTTAATGCCTTTATATTTTTTCTCTAAATGTTTATACCAAGGGTTACCTGAATATGAATTAGCTGCACCAACTGGCTTCACGCCCATTGATACGACTGCCTCAGTACCTTCGTTCGTTAAAACAACAACACGTTTAGGATCTTTAGGTACTTTCGTTGTTCCCATCGCGTGTTTTACTTCTTTTGTTTCTTTACTTGAAGATTGTTCTTGCTTACTTCCACAAGCAGCTAACATAACAACCATTATTAATAGAACTGATAAAAGCTTCTTCATGAATCTAACCTCTTTCATTTATAGTTATAAAAACGATAATGATATTCATTTTCAATTATAAAACGCTATCATTTTTTGTCAATGGCATTTTCTAAATATATTGAATAATTGGAAGTTGATGAGATAAAAATTGTAAATGACTAATATCGTATCCGTAACTGCCTGCTAATTTAAAGACAACCCAATCTCCGGTTTGTATATGTTTGACTTTATAAGGAGGGCCGAAGACGTCATTAGGTGTACAAAGTTTACCTGACAAAGTAACCGTTTCATTTGTGACTTCTTTTATTCTATCACGATTATCATGCATAGATAAAATTTCGAAAGGTTGATGATGATTCCATGCCTTTGGAAATCTAAAATGATTTGTACCACCGTTTAACAATACGAAATATTCATTGTGCATTTGTTTAATATCAAAAACATGAGCAGCATAATATCCGATAGGTGCTGTGATAAATCGACCTAATTCAAATGTTAATGTTGGAAGGTGATGTATACGCGTTGCAAAATAATCAAAGTCAAACGCTTTCTGTTCACTATAATCGATGCCGATACCGCCACCAACATTAATCACATAGTCTTCTGGTAAATAAGATTGATATTGATTTGTATATTCAATAGCATGGTGGATAAATTGCACATGTGCGTCTTCATCTAAATTATTACTCATTGAATGGAAGTGGAAACCAATAAATGTGATGTGTTCAGATTGTTCACATATACGAATGGCTTCATCAATATCTGTATCAGGCATACCAAATTGCGTTGGCACTCCGGCCATTTTTAAAGTAGCTGTAGATTCAATGTCACTTAAATTAATGCGTATCATCACATTGATATGTTGTGTTGTATTCGTTAATAAAGTTTGCAAGCTATCTAATTCGAATAAACTTTCAATTTGTATAGATTGTACATGTGCCTCTAGAGCATAAGATAAATCTGAAGTCGTCTTCACTGGTCCGCCATATATAATGGGTACTTCGTTAGAAATAGATCTTACTTTCTCTATTTCTCCAGGGGATGCAACTTCAAATCCGGACACATAGTTAACCAATGTTTCTAG
The DNA here is from genome assembly GCF_034039665.1 of Mammaliicoccus sp. Dog046. Classification (NCBI taxonomy): domain Bacteria; kingdom Bacillati; phylum Bacillota; class Bacilli; order Caryophanales; family Staphylococcaceae; genus Mammaliicoccus; species Mammaliicoccus sp. Dog046. Next base: position 201,245 of record NZ_CP120131.1, read on the forward strand.
AATTTTTAAATTAGAATTTGCTTTTACAGCATAATAGATGTCGTGATTCGTAACAGATCTGATCCAATTGATGCGTCTTTCTAATTCTGTTAAGTCATAAATGTAATAATCCGTATTGGTGTCTTGAAGTGATGATTTGATTCTATCCATATTGATTCTCCTTTTTAATCATGAGTGAAACGAAAAGCAGTGATAGCAGTAAGCCACATATCATTGTGAGATAAACCATGTTTAATCCTAAATGTTCAAAGACGAAACTCAATAATATGCCTCCAAGTGGTATAAATCCTTTATCCATCATTGATATAGATAAGACAGAACCTCTATATTGGGCATCAACATATTTCTGGACGAGTATGCGGTTGGTCGTTCTAAAGGCTTGAGAGACTAATCCCATAAACAATAAGACAATCGCATATAAATATGTTTGTTGAATAAACATCAATAAAACAATCGTAACAATAAATAGTATTGACCAAATCCATAAGCATTTTATGCTCGTCAATTTGCTTGAACGCATAAAGATACATAATATAATGATCGAACCTGCAGCAATCATTGCTGTAAACAAGGAATAAATCATTGTTTGTTTATCAAATGATGCATCAACAATACTAGGTAAGATGATCGTATATGAAAACCCAAATAGCATTGCGCACACGCTAGATAACATAAGAAAAACGATGATAGGTTGTGTCTTTAAATAGGACCAGATTTTGTGTTTTGTTTTATTACGCTGATGAACTTCTGGTAACTGTTGATTTAACAATATGACACATATACTTCCTATGATAGGTAATGACAGTACAAAGTTTGGATTGATGCTTGTTAACAATAATCCTCCAATAAAAGGACCAATCAATCGTGAAATATTTAATATCAGTGCATTTAGACTGATTGCTTTATGAAGTTTATCAGCTGTGACAAAGCTTTGTATTAAAGCGTTTCTCTGCACGGTATCTATCGCTTGGAAGAATGACCGAACCATGACGCATAAGAGAATGATCCAAATGTTCCATGATTGTACGAAAGCACTCACAATACATATAGTTAAAACAATATTAGCAATGTGAATGATATACATTAATTTTGTGGAACGGACGGTATCAATGATCTTACCTATGATAAATGCGAATGCAAGTTGTGGCATAAGTCGTGCAAAGTTAATATACGCGATGAAAACAGCACTACCTGTTAATTGTAGTGTAATCCAGTTGAGGGCAATGATATCCATCCAATCGATTGTACGAGCAATACACTGAGCGCTTATAAATCGACGGTAAGGATTAAACTTTAATATCATCGTTCATCAATAAAGGATTATGTCTCTGTACATAAATATCTTGCTTCTCAGTAGAAACACGCATTGTTAATAGTGCTTTCTCGTTTATCGTCTCAGTGTAGAATGCATGTTTGTCTGCTTCAGTATGTTGTATATTCTGTTGTTGTAATTGCTCAAATACATGATCAAATGTAGTTTTTATCTTTTGCCATAATAATGTTTCGTCATATTTATAGTCAGCACTAAAGTGACGAACAAGTGTATTTAAATGATTGCTGATTAAAGTGTTTTGAACTTTTTCATACATGCCTTCAGTTGTTGCTCTCGTTAAAGCATTACTCAAGTCTAACCATGCAGGGATGCGCGTGTCATCAATGCGCAATCCTCCAAAATCTCGTACATGTAATCGTTGAGGTGTACCATTGATAAATTCAAAGGACATATTTTGAAGGTGTGCTTCTAAACCAATTCCATATTTCGTCATCAGTGTGAGTGTTGTCTCAACTAATATTGAAATATATTGTTCGAACCAGTCGATAGGTGATTGATGAATAGACGCAGTTTCAATTAAGTCTGTATATACTTTTCGATGATGTTCGTTGAATTCAAATAAACATGTCGCTGCATATAATTGAGACTGTGTTGTTAAATATTGCGTATTATTTTCTCTTAAAATAAATGATAAGTTGCGTTGTTTATCTTCGGTGTCATGAATATAAGTCATACCACCATATTCTAATACAGGTAAACTGATTTCGTTTAAACGTTCATCAGTACGATAAATATATTTGAAGTAGTCACCAATTGTTTTAGAGTTGATAATACTGTTATTACTGATAGAGCGTATTGTAGATGTCATTTGAGCATTTACAGGCAATTTAATAATTGGCGTCATATCATCTAACGGACAGACTGTTCTAAATGATGATGTACTTTTAACGAGGCCGCCTTTATGCGCGAGCACGATGATATCACCTTGTTCAATTTCATCTTTATAAATATTGCGTATCACATGTTCGAACTGATAAGGGTGAACAGGAATAAGATCATAACCTTCAGGAATTTCTCCTGTATAACCGCTAAATTTCGCAAGCGTTTGTATTTCAGAAGTTTCTAAGTTGTTGTATAGAAATCCTTGTTTGACGAGTAACCAATTCAATTTGAAAGCTTGATTATATTCAGGTGCATATTGCATCACTTCATTGAAAGTTAAGCCTAATTTTGTCTTTGCACAAGGGTGAATGTTATGCCCTGTAATGACATATTGCTCACTCTTTAATAATGGATGATCACTCTTTGGCATTTGAGAACAATGTATGAAACTAAGTGCTTGGTTTATAAGGTGATTCTCGATTTCGACTTTTAATAATTGATAATCGTACTGCATCTGATTGTATTGATTTAACCAATCTATCAAGTGAAGCGGATCGAGCACTTCAATATGTTGTGCATTCGCATTAACATAAATACGTTGATACGTATGCGTGTATTCTATGAATGTATCTTCGTTTACGTACAATGTGAAGTGATCGCCACGTTTAACCACATTTTGTATAGGATGTGTCTGTTCTTCAATCAAACAGGCCATCATTTTTGAAAAGGTAATATCAATACTATTTTGAATGCAACGTTGTATATATTGACGGTCAAACTGTTCTGAGTGGGCATAAACATCCTTAGTCCAATTCATATGTATGGACCTCCTTGTATAGGGGATTTTTAATTTCTGAGTATTGATAATCGTAACCTTCCGCTTGAATTCTCATTTTTAATAAAGATTTGATGCGGAATGTAGGTTGTTCGAGAATATTGATTTCAGGTGTTATTTGTTCATGGTAAGACGCGATAACATGGCGAACAATTTCATAACCTTTATCGGCGTCAAACCCATGTTGGTCGAGTACACGAATCAATTGGAATAAATGATTGTATAGCACAGCATGTGAGAATACAGATAATAAATCAGCGAAGTCCTCTGTCAGTAATCCAGTTGAAGTATCGATATCTACATCAGTATCGAATAAACGTACGCCTCCGAAATCCCTCATGTAGAATGCTTCTGGCATGCCATCTTTAATAATGACTGTACTGTTCTGCATATGACCTTCTAAGCTGATACCTTCTTCTAACATTAATCTATAAGTAGATGATAATAATTGTTCAGCATAGGCTGTTAAAAATTGAGTCGCTGCTTCTTCAAATGACAATCCTTCTTTAGACATAATGATTTCAATACATTCTATAAGGATAGGTTGTTGTGAAATAAAGCTAGTTGTAATTAAACTACCGCAAACCAATTGATGACTATCTTCACTTTGAGGAATACGTGCTCTTAACATGTAGCTACATTTGTTGGCGTGTGCGTTATCGATATTCAAATAACTACCGGATAAATCTTTTTGAATATAACTATTGTTATAAGATTTGTTGCGATAAATATCTTCTACAAAATGACTTAAACGTATGCCGTTATTGATAGAAGCGGGTGAAACGTTTCTTACAGCACTTGTCGCTTGAACATTTACAGCTGTTTTGATGATACAGTCGAATGCGTCGACATCTAATGTTCTAAATGAAAGTAACGGATGACTTTCAACTGCAAGATGATGTAAAGGAATTAATCGCTGTTGATCAAATAATGATTTAAATTGAGGATACATAAAATGTTCAAACTGCCATTCATGTATGAACAATAATTCATATGATTCAAATTGCAGGTCGTGTGATTCACAATATGCTTTCGCTTGTTTATTAATTTGCTCTAAATGAGGCTTGTGAATGTCATTTTCACTATGTATATTTTGCACAAGTGAATAATCGCATAAAATAGGAATAACTTTAACTAAATTTCTGAATTCAGGAGAATATTGAATAACATCATTAACGCTAAAACCTAATTTCGTTTTAGTCATCGGATGGAATGGGTGACCTTCAGTGACACTTTGTTCAAAGAAAGTATCAGGTAACTGTTCTTGTTCAACGAAATCAAAGATATGCTGATATTGACCAGAATATGTCTGGTGATCTTGTTCGAATTGAATATAACTTAACGTTAAATTTAAAATAGAATCATTTATTTCGTTCATCATATGTGATGCTTGTAAGATTGAAGCACAGTCAATATGTTCTATTTCAGATAGTTCGACTATACGTCTATAAATCTCTTTATAAGCCTTTTCGTATAGACGAGATACATCTGCTTCAGTAATATTTGGAAATTGTTTACGTATGTCATGAATATATTTGCCTGGTACAGTAACCAAAATATCAACACCTTTATTTTTTATAGTGAGAAACATTCTCAATTATAAAATGTTTGAGTATTTTGTCAATGAAAAGCATAAAAAATAATTAATTATAATAAATTAAATATAAAAAGTGACTATGTGAGATTGTGATCCTGAGATATCGTGCGATTGGGTATGAAACGCACGAAGAGTTAGGGGGTGTAGCCGAGATATCGTGCGATTAGGTGTTAAACGCACGAAGAGTTAGGGGGTGTAGCCGAGATATCGTGCGATTAGGTATGAAACGCACGAAGAGTTAGGGGGTGTAGCCGAGATATCGTGCGATTAGGTGTGAATCGCACGAAGACTTTGGGGTAGATGCCGAGATATCGTGCGATTAGGTATGAAACGCATGAAGAGTTAAGGGTTAGAGCCGAGATATCGTGCGATCCGGGGTCAATCGCACGATATCTCCTATAACAAACAACACAAGTAGGACTGAGACAATGTGTCCCAGTCCTGTTCACTTTATTATGATAGATTTTTTAAGCGTGAGGTTCTTGTTTATTATCGTCATGAATAATAAATGTTGTTGCCAATTGAGATTCTAGTCTGCTTAAAACTTCTTTTAGCTTCTCAATCTCTTCAGTCAAATTATATTCGTTGGCAGAAATTTTTTGATTAATCACTTGTGAGATATACAATAAATCATCACTGATATCTTCATAGCAGTTAATTCTACACTTCTCGACCATAATGTTTACCTCTTCCTGTTTTAATTGGTTATTTTCAAAGTTATCATTTTTAGAATTTTAACAAAAAATAATTTTAGTATCTTGAATAATATACATTAATAGTAATTTGTATTTCAAACAAATTACTATTAATTAAAAAAAGGATACGAATTTGATTATAGTCATTTGGAGTAATTTTTTCAATATTTTGCTTATTTTGTATGTTTATGAAGTAATTAACAAAAAAGCGAGGTGATGAAATCTGTTGTAGAGATTTCATCACCTCGCTTTTATAGGGGATTAATTATTCAATTAATAAGACAGTTTTTATTCAGATTGCTTTGCTCTTATGGTGTTTAATAATAACTTAGCGTGTATATTAAACTCATTTTTGACTTCTTTTTGAGTGGCTTCAGATTGTATAAAGGCTCTACGATAAAGCCAACCATTAATAAACATCCTAATCAATAATACGAATTCATCTTTATTTATATTAAGTTTATGGTGTGCATGTATTTCATCTAATTTATATGTAAGTGTAGTTGATAATTTATCATTGTACTGCTCAATATCCTTTATAAAATTTGAAGGTGCAAAAGATAATTGAACATAGAATTTCACTAAGCAAGCAGATTCAAAAATATACATTTTGAAAAATGATAAAAGTTCTTCACTTAAATTTTGGGATCGAATATCGATGTTTTCAATGATATTTATTCCATCGTTCATACACTTTTCTAAACATAATCCATAAAGATCATCTTTACTGTTTATATAGTTATATAAACTAGCCTTCTTGACTCCTAAATCATTGGCAATACTATTTAGTGATGTTCCATGGTAACCTTTGTCTGAAAAGGTTTGCATACTTATATTAATAAGCCTTTCAGATGTGCTGTTCACTTCTATTGCCTCCTTTGTTTCATATGAATAACTATACATTATATTTCCCTAGAAATCACTTAAAAAACTGATTAAATTTAACACTTTAAATTGAGACCATTGCCTTTAATTTGAAAAGTGATATAATAACTAACAAACTACCGTTCGTTAGTTAAAAGTTAGGAGGATTTATGGATATCATATTACTGTTTTTTATTATTTATCCAATCATGATGTCAATATTTTGGATAATAGGGACGTTGATTTATTATGTTCTGATTGAAAGTAAAATGAAGGCGAAGGACATTAATTATCATCCCACTGAAGGTATTTCGTTCATCATTGCATGTTATAACGAAGCAGAAACGATTGCTGATACTATCAAGAATTTGCATGGATTATCATTTCCTATCAAGGAAATCATAGCGGTGAATGATGGTAGCTCAGACGATACGAAAGGCGAGCTACTAAAATTAAAACAAAAATATAACATTACATTTATCAATTTAGAACAGAACAAAGGTAAGGCAAATGCTTTAAACATTGCAGCACAATCTGCGAAATACCCTTATTTAATGTGCGTTGATGCAGATACGATTATTGACGACGATGCACCATATTATATGATTGAAAGTTTAATTAATGACCCTTCAATTGGTGCAGTTACTGGTAATCCTAGAATTAGAAATAAATCTACTTTATTAAGTAAAATTCAAACGATCGAGTATGCAAGTTTAATTGGAAGTATTAAACGCGCACAAACTATTAATGGATTTGTAAATACGATTTCTGGGGTCTTTTCATTATTTAATAAAAAGGCACTCGAAGAAAATGACTATTGGGATACCGATATGATTACAGAAGATATTGCGGTGTCTTGGAAGTTTCACTTATCAGGATACAAAATTAAATATGAACCGAGAGCACTATGTTGGATGCTTGTTCCGGAAACATTTAAAGGACTTTGGAAACAGCGTGTCAGATGGTCGCAAGGTGGACATGAAGTAATATTAAGAGATTTTAAGAAAATGCTCAAAGTACGAAACATATCGTTATGGATATTATATCTTGAGCAAGTGCTATCAGTGGTGTGGGTGTACGGCATCATTATTATGCTGATTTATACAATCATGCAATTAAATTTATTGGATTTTTACTATTACAACTATAAGTTAACGATCTTTCTTTTATCAGCATTCTTATTAACGTTTGTAAATATCATTCAATTTACACTTTCTTTAATTATAGATAGCAGATATGAGTTTAAAAATAACTGGTTTGTTGTTTTCTTGAGTTGGTATCCGACATTTTACTGGTTAATCAACGCATTAGTTGTAGTTGTTGCATTTCCAAAAGCATTGAAAAGGAAGAAAGGAGAATTCGCTACATGGACAAGTCCAGACAGAGGAGACCTGACGGAATAAAATCAAATTTAAATTTATGTAGAGAAAGTATCGTATTTATAACTTCTGCTGCTCTTTGGTTATATTGCGTAATGGTATTGTTTGTTTTGATTGGTACAGTGATACCTGTAAATAATCAATTTATACAGATTGTTCGCATCATATTAAATATTGAACGAGGAGATATTTTACTCATTTTAAAATACTTTGTTTTAGGTGCGGCACTTATATTCATTTATTTCGTATTTACATACATTTTTAATGTTAAGAGAAAGAAGGCTTGGAGAAATGAAAGTGCGTAGATTAAATATGAAACGATTTGTATTAATATTTACAGTCCTCGCATTGTTACATTCAGGAGATGAAGTGGCTTTTGCTAAGAAGAAAACATTGGGCGGAGAGCACAATGGATGTGTCGCTTTAAATTATCATAGAATTCGTGAAGATAATTGGGTTGATCGATTGCTAGCTGCATTTTCGAGCAGTAAAGAGTTGAAGATATATAGCGTGACGGATACGCAATTTGAATCGCATATTAAATGGTTGAAAGATCAAGGTGCAAACTTTATAACTTTAGATGAATTGATTAAGTATAAAGAAAAGAAAGATTTTCCAGACAAATGTGTATGGGTGAACTTTGATGATATGGATGAAAGTATATATCAAAATGCATTCCCAATCATTAAAAAATACAATGTCCCTGCAACCGGTTTTGTAATTACTGGAGAAGTAGGCGCTAAAGATTTTCATAATATTAATCTATCACCAAAAAGTGAATTAAAAGAAATGTACGATAGTGGATTATGGGAATTTGCTTCTCATACAGATCGTGTCCATACAATGAAGAAAACAACATCGATGCTTATTAAACGGGCTGAAAAGGGCGATGTTTCATCCGATATTGAAAACAGTGTAAAATACATTGATCAAAATTTAGATGGCAATGTAGAAGCGCTGGCGTATCCATATGGCCAAGTGAATGACAAAGTTGTTGATCAATTAAAGAAGGAAACGTCAATCAAATATGGATTTACTTTAGAGGAGAAAGCAATAACGCCAAAAGATAATAATTATTACATACCTAGAGTGATGGTTAGTGATAACGCATTTAATCGACTCGTGAAAAACTGGAAAGGATTTAATCATGGCTAAAGGTAAACGAATTGAATTTATATACTTAAGAACATTTCTATGTTTATTAATCGTACTCACACATATTTTGACGGAATTTAGTATTAAGAATGATATTGATAATAACCAAATTCATGTGCTTTACTTAATTCGTATGATATTAATTATTGGTACACCATGCTTTATTATATTGTCTCAATTATTAACGACATTAAATTATAATGAGCAATTAAAACCGAAATATTTAAGTTCAAGAATGACATACATATTGGTTCCTTACATCATTATGGGTTCGTTCTATAGTTATTCCGAAAGTTTAAAGACAAATCAAGATTTCATAAAACAATTTATAGAGAATGTCGTTCAAGGTAATTGGTACGGTTACTTTATTCTAATTATCATTCAATTCTTCATATTAAATTGGATAATATATAGAATAAATCCACGTATTTTATATTCGAAATGGAGTTTGTTCTTAGCTTTTATTATTAATACAGCTTACTTATACAGCTATCAAAATTTAGATCAAGTGACGGACTTTGTGGATCAATATTATCCGTTAAGTCCGCAGACATTTATTGGAGGATGGATATTCTATTACTTCTTCGGTTCGTATGTAGGACATCACTATCAATCAATTAAGAAATTTATTAATAAAAATGTTGCTATTGTACTGTTCTTTACGGTTGCAGCGTATTTATTGTTTAAATTCGTCGGAACACATGATGCGTGGTTAGTGAGTAGCATGGATTATCGTATATTATTATATTGTGCATGTGCATTTTTATTACTCATTAACTTTAGTGCTCAATTTGAAACATTCATGTTTACGACAATTGAAGAAATAAGTGTATTCTCATTCTTTATTTATTTGATGCATCCCATTATTTTAGAATACATGTTTGAGTACACACGTATATTCCAAGATAAAACGTTAATATTTTTACCGATATCGTTATTATTTATTGTAGGTAGTTGCTTAGGTATAGGTACTTTATTAAAAGAATTTAAAATATTTAAATTCGTAATGGGTAAACAACCTTATAATCATGTGAAATAAAGAGGCATGGGTATCATATACGATTTTGTACGTGCATGCTTGCCTAGGGTATGGTTCGAGCCTGTAGTCTCTCACCCATACTATTCCCTCAGGCGTCAGCACTGTACAAAATCGTTAGAAATCCTAGAGACTTATTTGAAAAATAAAGGACTCTCTTATAATTTGATTAATCGCAGTAAAAACAAAACTATCTAAGCTCTGAACATTGCAAGTGAGGTCTGACAAGCAACATTGAGGCTCTGAACATTGCAAGTGGAGTTCGACAAGCAACATTGAGGCGCTATATAAAAAAAGCTTCTGACTTAGTCAGAAGCTTTTTTTACGCCGTTTTATAACGGTCTTTTCTTATGAAGTAAACAACCAATCCGATTATAAATCCGATGACTGCTGGTAATACCCAACCCATTCCTATAGTGAAGAATGGTAAATATTTTTCGCCAAATGTAATGATAGCATGTGCAAATGCTGTATTTGATATAAATTCAGGACTTGCTTTAATACCATCAATAAATGAAGCGATTAATGTGAAATACGTCGTAAATTGATAAACAGTTTTAGAGTGATTAAATAATGGACTAGCCAATGTTAATAGTATGATTGTAATGGCTAATGGATATAAGAACATCAATACTGGTATTGAGTATTCAATTATCTTAGTTAATCCGACATTTGCAAAGATGAATGAAATGATACTTACTGCTGTTGCAAATGTTAAATAATTGACCTTTGGAAATAGGTCTGTAAATGTCTCTGAGAAAGCTGTGATTAAACCAATGGCTGTCTTTAAACACGCAACAATAATGATTAAGGATAATAAGATGATTCCGTAATTACCCAGGTAATATTGTGCGATTTGAGCTAAGGCGATACCACCGTTTTCACTTGCTTTAAAATGACCTAAACTCATTGTACCCATAATGGCTAACAAGCTATAAATAAAACCCATTGAAATGATACTGATCGTACCAGATTTCACTGTTTCTTTTGCAATGTGACTTGGATTTGTGATACCTAACTTTTTAATCGTTGAAACGATAATGATACCAAATGCAAGTGCAGCCAATGCATCTAACGTGTTATAGCCATCGATAAAGCCTTTTAATAAAGGACTGTTTTCATAGTCCGGGCTGATCGCCGCATTTGAAACGCCAGCAATAGGGTTAATAAATGCAAGTACGATGAGTAAACCTAACAAGACTAAAAATACAGGGTTTAAAAATTTACCGATATATTCTAATATTTTAGATGGTTTCTTCGAGAAGAACCATGCAACTAAGAAGAATAATACGCTAAAGATTGATAAATATAATTTCACAGATGACTCTGAAATAAATGGTGTGAATGCAATTTCAAATGATGTTGTTGCTAATCTTGGTAATGCATAAAATGGTCCAATCACTAAATATAGTAAGATCGTGAAGATATATGCATATTTCGTGTTTACTCTAGAAGTAATTTCGAAGATACCACTTGTCTTTGAAATACCTATTGCGATAATACCTAAGAATGGTAAGCCAATCGCTGTAATAAGGAATCCTAAGTTGGCAGTAAATACGTTTGCACCGGCTGTTTGACCTAAATGGATAGGGAAGATTAAATTACCTGCTCCGAAAAATAATCCGAATAATAACGAGCCGATATAAAGGTTTTCTTTAAAGCTAAGTTTGTTTTTCATAATCGTGTTGTGCGCTCCTACTCTTTAATTACTTCCACTATCTTACATTTGAAAAGCGGTTAAAGTCAATATACCTTTCAAAATAAATGGCATATGATAAACCAAATTTTAATGGCTACGCATTTCGTTGAGTAAACGTTGAGCTGTTTCTAGGTTTGGATTCTTTTCTTGTTTGAGTGCTTGTGTTAATTGAGTGATTTCTTCACCAGTAGCACCGATTTTTATAGCGAGTGATTTATAGTGTAAGTTCATATGACCATGTTGAATACCTTCTGAAACAAGTGCGCGACAAGCTGAGAAATTCTGAGCAAGTCCGACTGCCGCAACGATGTGGGCTAAATTTTCAGCAGACTGAACATTCAAGATGTCCATCGTTACTTTAGAAATAGGTAGAAGATTAATACTACCTCCAATTGTGCCTAAAGTAAGTGGTAGTTCAATTGTTCCAACAAGGTATTGTTCTTCTTTGTCATATTTCCAAGTTGTTAAACTACGATATTGTCCATCTTTACTTGCATATGCATGTGCACCAGCTTCAACGCTTCTTGTGTCATTTCCAGTAGCAAGTACAACTGAACTAATACCATTCATGATCCCCTTGTTATGTGTAACGGCTCTATAAGTGTCTACATGTGCTAACACAGAGGCGCGTTCCATGCGTTGAGCAACGACTGCACCATCTACATCCCCTTTATTTAGATCAGATACCGCAATTCTACCTTCTATACGAATTACAGAAGTCGTTGAATAATTAGATAAAATACTCATTAAGACATCTGTGTCAGCTAATTCTGTTTCTAAATATTGAGAGATGCCTTCTAAAATTGTATTAATAATATTTGCACCCATTGCATCACATGTATCAATAAATACTTTTAATGAAAGCATGCCTACTTCAGGGAAGGTATCAATTTCAATCTTTTGATAACCGCCACCTCTTTTAATGATAGATGGATATACTTCATTAGCAACGTTATGTATTTGATTTTCTAAACGCATAATGTCATTGCGTAATTGTTCTGTATCTTCAACATGATCAAATACAATTTGTCCTAATTTAATGTTTTCACTGCGAGTAACTTTGAAACCACCAGATTTGTTGAAAAGTTTCGAAGCAAAGCTTGCAGCAGCAACAACTGAAGGTTCTTCTACCATCATTGGCACAGCATATGATTGGTTATCTACAATGATTTCAGGTAATAAACCAACTGGCAATGTACCTTGACCAATAACATTCTCGATTAAATTGTCTAATAAATCTTTATCAATTGTTGAATGGTTTAAAAGTATTTGTTCGGATTGTTCTTGAATCCAACCATGTGATTTAAGTTGTTCTATTTTATCTAATCGTGATAAGTGTCTAAAATCTTTCGTTAACGGCTTCATTAAACGTTTGCTCCTTTTTCAATCATTAGGGCTATACCAAGTCCGCCTCCAATACATGCTGTTGCGATACCTGTTTGTTTCTGTTCTTGTTGTAATGCATAAGTGAGTGTTGTCACTAGTCTTGATCCTGTTGAACCGAGTGCGTGACCTAGGGCGATAGCGCCACCATAGATATTAAATTTCTCATCTGGAATATTGAGATTCTTCTTAACTGGAATACTTTGTGCTGCGAATGCTTCTGTCATTTCAACTAAATCGATATCTTCAATGGTTTTATTCGTGCGTTCAAGTAGTTCAGTAACAGCGTGATATGGTGCATAGCCCATAAGCATTGGATCACAACCAATTTCAGCATGTGCGCCTAAAGTAGCTAATATCGGATATTGGTGTTCAATTGCATAAGCTTCGTCCATAAGAATAAGTGCAGAAGCACCGTCGCTTAATGCAGATGCATTCCCGGCAGTTACTGTACCATCTTCTTTGAATATTGTTTTTAAATCAGCTAATGCTTCCATCGTACTTTCAGGTCTGATGATTTCATCGACAGTCATAGTTTCACCGTTGACGTCTTTCATAGGTACGATTTCTTTATTGAATTTCCCGTCTAATGTAGCTTGATGAGATTGTAAATGAGAGTTTACAGTGAAAGCATCTTGCTCTTCTCGTGTAACGTTATATTTTTTAGCAATTTCTTCGGCTGTAACACCCATTGGTATTTGATGAAAGACGTCCGTTAGACCATCACGCATAAAGCTCTTGATTGGCGCATCACCTTTTTTCAATACAAGTTCAGGTGCATTTGTCATACTTTCTACGCCACCAACAGCGACAACTTGTGCTTCGCCTAGTTGAATCAATTGTTTCCCGAGTATTATTGATTTAAGGCCTGAGCCACATACTTCATTAACAGTCATACCAGGTGTTTTATATGATAATCCCGCGTTGATTGCGATTTGGCGAGCAGGGTTTTGACCATTACCAGCTTGAATCACATTTCCGAAGATAACATTTTGTATATGATTTGGATCTAATTGTATTTGATCTAAAGCAGATTTCAAGGCAGCAGTGCCTAGTTCAACTGCAGAATAGTTACTGAGTTTCCCTCTGAATTTTCCAACTGGTGTTCTTTGGGCACTTACGATTACAACTTTGTTCATGATTTTGTCTCCTTAAGAAATAATTAATTGTAATTAAATATAGTATTTTGATATGATGCAATTATAAAATAACATATTGAGAGGAAATTATTATGGCAATAGGTATTGATAAATTAGATTTTTATGCACCAAATTTCTTTGTTAGCATGGACGATTTGGCGGTCGCACGTGATACAGACCCGAATAAATTTAAGATTGGCATAGGTCAATCTAAGATGGCCGTAAATCCAGTGAGCCAAGATATTATATCAATGGGCGTGAATGCAGCTCAAGACATATTATCTGAAGATGACAAAGAAAATATCGACATGGTCGTTGTAGCTACAGAATCAGGCATCGATCATTCAAAAGCAGCAGCGATAGAAATACATGATTTACTTCAAATACAACCATTTGCGCGTTGTATTGAAATGAAAGAAGCATGTTATTCAGCAACTGCAGCAATTCAACTCGGGAAAGACTTCTTATCTAACCGTCCAGGTAAGAAAGTGCTTGTAATTGCTTCAGACATCGCACGTTACGGATTAAACTCAGGTGGTGAACCTACACAAGGTGCGGGAGCCATCGCAATATTATTAAGTCACAATCCTAGAATTATGGAATTGAATGATGACAGTCTTTCATATACCACTAATGTGTATGACTTCTGGAGACCAACTTCTGAAAGATATCCAGTTGTAGATGGTAAATTATCTAAAGATGCGTATATTGAATCATTCAATACAGCTTGGAACGAATACGCTAAAAGAACTGGTCATGAAGTAAAAGATTTCGAATCATTCTGTTTCCACGTACCATTTACTAAAATGGGTGAAAAAGCTTTCAAGACTATTTTAAACGAAAACGTAGAAGATTCAATCAAAAACAGACTTATGGAAGCTTATCAAGATTCTGTATTACTAAATCGTGATGTAGGAAACGTGTATACAGGTTCATTATACTTAAGTTTAATTTCATTATTAGAAAATCATGAATTCAATGCTGGAGAGAAAGTTTGTCTGTTCAGTTATGGTTCAGGTGCTGTGTGTGAAATCTTTAGTGGCTCAATCGTTTCAGGATATGAAGCTGAATTAAATAAAGAAAAACATTCAGACATGCTTGATTCAAGAGAGCAATTATCTGTAGAAGAATACGAAACATTCTTTACAAGATTCGACAATCAAGAATTTGATTTCGAACGCGAACTTAAAGGTGATCCATATTCAAAAGTTTATTTAAGTAATATCGAAGATCACATTAGAACATATAAAACTGAACAATAAAATTAATGGGGCTAAGACATGGATAAAGTGTCTTAGCCCCTTGTTTGTTGTGATATAGGTGTGAGTCATGTGATAATAGAAACATATTCGTTTATAAATAAAAGTAAGGAGCGATCATATGTTAACGATTTATGGACATAGAGGTATACCAAGTAAGGCCCCTGAAAATACAATTGCTTCGTTTAAAGCAGCTTCAGAAATTGAAGGAGTCAATTGGCTTGAATTAGACGTCGCTATTACGAAAGATGAACAACTGATTATCATTCATGATGACTATTTAGATAGAACAACAAATATGTCAGGTGAAATCACACAATTAAACTATGATGAAATTAAATCAGCATCAGCAGGAAGTTGGTTCGACGAGAAATTTAAAGATGAAAGGTTACCGACTTTTGATGATGTGGTTGAAATCGCAAATGAATATAACATGAACTTAAATGTAGAATTGAAAGGCGTAACTGGCGCAGAAGGTCTGGCACTTTCAAAAAGTATGGTTAAGCAAGTGGGAGAAAAATTAGAGAAATTAAATCAGAAACAAGAAGTGCTGATTTCAAGTTTCAATGTTGTACTCGTTAAACTCGCTGAAGAAATCATGCCACAATATGAAAGAGCAGTTATCTTCCATACTTCATCATTCCGAGAAGATTGGAGAACACTGTTAGACTACTGTAACGCTAAAATAGTGAATACCGAAGATGCCAAACTAACTAAAGCAAAAGTCAAAATGGTGAAAGAAGCAGGGTATTCATTAAACGTTTGGACAGTTAATAAACCAGCAAGAGCAAATCAACTTTCCAATTGGGGAGTGGATGGTATATTCACAGATGCTGCTGATAAAATGATACATTTACAAGAATTATAAAAAGAAAAATCTGGTCACTTTGATAAGTGACCAGATTTTTTTAGTTGTTTGATTGGGCGATGGCCAAAGTCGTAGATTAACTCTGTAATTAAGCGACGAGAAGTCTGAAGTCGTAGATTAACTCTGTAATTAAGCGACGAGAAGTCTGAAGTCGTAGATTAACTTCTGAATTAAGCGACGAGATGGTCGAAGTCATAGATTAACTTGTGAATTAAGCGACGAGATGTCGAAAGTCGTAGATTAACTCCTGAATTAAGCGACGAGATAGCCGAAGTCGTAGATTAACTCTGTAATTAAGCGACGAGATGTCGAAAGTCGTAGATTAACTTATGAATTAAGCGACGAGATGTCGAAAGTCGTAGATTAACTTGTGAATTAAGCGACGAGATGGCTAAAGTCGTAGATTAACTTTGTAGTTAAGCGACGAGAAGTCTGAAGTCGTAGATTAACTCTTGAATTAAGCGACGAGATGTGTAAAGTCGTAGATTAACTTTTGAATTAAGCGACGACTTCATGCAATTAATTCCCACTTAACTTCAAACTTCTCCTATTACATCATTGCGACTTTTAACATATCTAACACACCGCTTGATGATCCTGGGAATGCGAAGACGAGTTGATTTAAGTCTTGTGCTGTCATTTGTTGATTCACTATAAATGTTACAAGGTTGATGAGATTTGCTGCATCATTGGCGTAGATTTCAGCACCTACTAAGTGTTTGTTTGAATCTAATACAATTGACATTTCAGCATCGATTTCATTTTTGAATTCAAACAGCATGAGTTTCCCGAATGGAATGTCTTTTACTGTGTATTGATCATTATCTTGTGCTTGTTTAGTTGTAATACCGATTTGAGAAAGTCTTGGTAATGAATATAAGACGGTTGGGATGGCTGGATATTGTATAGCATCTTCGTTTATACCTAATATTTGTCCTGCGATATAATTTGATTCAAATGTTGCTGTTGGTGTTAATTTAGGGATATCTTTGTCTAACACATCGCCGCTTGCGTATATGTGTGGCACGTTTGTACGTAAGTGATTATCCACTTGAATTCCTTTATCACTATATGCGATGCCGAGTTCATCTAAACCAATATTGTGTACATTTGGTTTTCTACCTGTCGCATCTAAAACATAATCAGTGTCGATTGTTAATCCTGAAGCGGTCTTCACTTGATATCTGTTGTCTGTTTGAACAACAGCTTCTGTTTGTTCGTTTAAATGGAATTGAACACCTTCTGATTGAAGTTTTTCAACGAGTTTTTGAATATGGCGTTCATTGAATTCAGCTAATGGTTGCTCGTTATGGTGTATAACATGTACTTCTGCACCTGATTTAATTGCGATAGATGCGAATTCAATGCTGATTATACCTGCACCAATAAAAGTAATACTATGAGGCATTTCTTCTAAAGATAAGAAATCACGACTGTCTTTTGTAAGTTCTGAACCTGTGATATTTAATTTGTTGCTATGTTGTCCAGTAGCAATGACGATATGATTAGCTTCTATCAGTTGATTGTTCACACGTATTGTATGTTTATCAACGAATTGGCCCATTCCTTTGATGACAGTGATGCCTTGTTGCTCAAATCTTGATTGAAGCATGTTAGGAAGGGGTGTAAGCACTTCTTTCTTATAATTCATTAATTCATTCCAATTGACTTTAAGTTGATCTGATTCAACAATTCCCGGATAGTGACTAGCTTCTTCTAATATTTCATAAGGTCCTTCGAGTAAAATTTTCGCATTACAGCCGTAGTTCGTACACGTTCCAGCAATGGTATCTTTCTCAATAATAGCGACAGATTGTCCAGCACTTTGTAATGTTAATGCAGCATGCCAAGCAGCATGTCCACTTCCTAAAAATATCACATCAAATTTTTCCATAGTTTATCATCCTTTAAAATTATTTTTCTATTTGTTCTTTAAGTACTGCTTCTAGTTGATCCATTGCACTTTTCATTTGTTGATACGCTTCGACATTTAAGTCTTGGGTGACACATTTAGAAATCGTGTCGTAAATAGCATCTCTTTGGTCGTGTCCTTTTTGAGATAATGAAACGATTAATTGGCGTTTGTCTTGTTGTGATTGTTCTCTAATTACCCATTCAGATTGTTCAAGCCTTTTAAGAAGGGGTGTTAGTGTATTGCTTGAAAGATCAAGCTTTTGTCCGATTGAATGGAGCGTTTGAGGATTTTCTTCCCATAAAGTCAGTAATACTAAGTATTGAGAATAAGTTAAACCAAATGATTTTAATTGCTTTTCATAAAATTGAGCAAAGCGGCGATTAATATTATATGCAGAGAAACAGAGTTGATTTGCGAGTTTCATATTTTGATAATCCATAATGACATCCTTTCTATCGTGTGCGATTGATTATACTATAATACATCGCGCACGATTAATCCAAAAAGATGCTCAAAGTTTTGCTTTTATTTATGAAAGTTGATAATTTTAATAAGGCACTTCATCTTAATAGAGAAAATGAAAGAGGTATAACGATGAAATACGATGATTTTAAAGTAGGGGAAAAATTTAAAACGAAAAGTCATTTAATGACTGAAGAAGAAATTATTCAATTTGCGCAAACTTATGATCCACAATATATTCATATAGATAAAGAAGAAGCGAAGAGCAGTCGTTTCAAAGGCATCATTGCATCTGGCATTCATACATTATCCGTGTCATTTAAATTATGGGTTGAAGAAGGAAAGTATGGTAAAGAAATTATTGCAGGGACACAGATGAATCATGTGAAATTCAAGCAGCCTGTTTATCCAGGGAATGAATTGTATGTCATTGCAGAAATTAAAGATAAAAAATCAATCAAATCTGAAAGTGGACGTGTGACAGTAGCGATTTCAACTTATAACGAAGAAGATGTATTAGTGTTTACTGGAGAAGTATCGGCACTTGTTGAACAATAACTCTGCGTTAAACAATTGAATATTGTTCATTAACAAAAATTGTAATATTATAGTAGTGAATAATTTGTAAATGTGCGTGGAGGGATAAACTTGAGTCAAGATCATCAAGATAAAGTGAACCAAGAAATTGAAGAAGAACTATTAGCATATTTAGAAAATAAAGATCAAATAGAAGCGGAAAAACCAGTGAAAAAAGGTTATAGAAGTTGGATGTTTATTTGCATGCTGATTATCTTATGTATACTTGTGACGAGAATCGTCATGCAGATTTTTTGAAGATAAATGCAGTACATGTAAAAGAACTTGGCATAATACACATGCCAAGTTCTTTTATTTTTAGGAAATTTCTAAATAATATATTTATAATAACAATATATTTGTTACAATGGAAAAAAGTATTAATAAAACTAAGTATATAATTTAAAAAAGATATTATAAATAAAGAGGTGTTCGTTTTGAAGAGACAAATTTTTGCTGGGATAATGATTAGCTCATCATTACTATTTGCAGGCTGCAGTATTAATATAGGTGGATCATCTGATGAAGGGAATAAAGCACAACAAAGTGATTCATCAAGTGATCAATCAAATAGTAGTAATAATGATTCAAGTGACAATGAAAATAATAGTAACGAAAGTGGTATTACTGATGCATCGAATATAACAGAACAAGAAAGTATAGCGATGGCAATGCTAGACCCAAGCTTGCAGTCAGACATGATTACTGGTGATGAATTATTGTCTGGGAAATATACACAATCATTTGGTTCAGGACAAGAACAAGTACAAGATATTGATAAATTAGTATTATCAGAGAGCCCTGTACTTAATAAGATGAAAAATAAACCTGAAGGCATGAAATTCTATGGAACAAATGCTTCTAAAGGTAGTTATGCTACGATTATTGGTGTAAATAAAGACATCGTTGCAATTATAAAAACACAAAGTCGGATATTTGATTATAATGAATTAACGGATAATGAAACTGTAGATACTGTGAACATATCTGACTTATACAATAAATACAAAGATAATAGAAAAGTCGCAACTGTTGCTAGAAAAATTGAGTACGGTGAACCAATGCCTGAAAACAGTGATAGTAATGATTCAAGTTCAAATGATAATAATCAAGATGACAGTGATGATTCGACAGATGATACAGTTAACCGTTCAAATGTGATTGATAAAGTAGAATCATATGAAGGTTCAAATTTAGATACGGATACTTACACTTATAAAGAACCTGAAAAAACAAAAGACGGCAAATGGGGCTTTTCATTCGAAGATAAAGAAGGTAATTTAGCAGGTTCATATATTATAGATGATGATGGTTACGTGACGGAATATGATGAAGATGGCGATGAAGTAGGATCAGGATATTAAAGTGTCGAGCAAATGCTCGGCTCTTTTTTTATATTATATTAGTAAATGAAATAGGGTTTCGATAACATCTGTTAATTGTTCTTTAATTAAATATATTGTACACTTGTTGAAAGCGCTTACGAAATAAAAGTTATTCAAATATAGTTACATTGAGGAGAATAAATATGAAGGATAAAGTGATGATTGTAACAGGTGGTAGCAGTGGTATGGGGAAAGCAATGGCACAACGATTTGCAGAAGAAGGCGCAAAAGTAGTCATAACAGGACGTTCTTTAGAAAGATTAGAAGAAGCTAAGAAAGATATTGAACAATATGAAGGACAAGTTCGTTGTATAGATATGGATGTACGTGATGCTGAACGTGTTCAATATACAGTTGATGAAACGATGCGCACATTTGGAAAAATAGATGGACTCGTTAATAATGCGGCAGGGAATTTTATATGTGCAGCAGAAGACTTATCCATTAATGGATGGAATTCAGTTGTAGATATTGTCTTGAATGGCACATGGTATTGTTCACAAGCAGTTGGGAAAGCATGGATCAAGCAAGGATATAAAGGAAGAATCTTAAATATCGTTGCTACATATTCATGGACTGCAGGAGCTGGCGTGATCCATTCAGCAAGCGCAAAAGCAGGTGTGCTCGCAATGACACGTACACTTGCCGTTGAGTGGGGAACGAAGTATGGTATAACCGTGAATGCAATCGCACCAGGTCCAATTGATAATACAGGTGGAGCGAAGAAATTGTCTTTATCAGAAGATGCAAGACAACAAACGATAGATAGCGTACCAGTTGGACGAATGGGAGAGCCAGAAGAAATCGCAGGATTGGCTAAATTCTTATTCTCACCAGAAGCTGCATATATAAATGGAGAAGTCGTGACGATGGATGGCGGACAATGGCTAAATAGAAATCCATTTTAAAGTAAATAAAAACAGTCGATATCTCATTATCGGCTGTTTTTTATATTAGTGGTCTTCTTTTGTTTAGATAATTGAGTTGGCGTGCTAGCCCATACAGAATTCAAAGCAATTAAAATCTAAGAGAAGTTATTTCAACGAACATTTAGGAATAAATATAGAACACTTAGGAAAAATTTAACAAATGTAGTAGTGACTTTTGTATTATTGAAAATGAATAGTAGCTGGCAATGAAAATTGGAACAAACTTTATGGGTGGAATTAGGGAGATGAGACTAGCAAAGGCCAAAGTCGTGAGTTAACGCTGGAGTTAATCCAAGAGAAGGTCAAAGTCGTGAGTTAACGTTGGAGTTAATCCAAGAGAAAGCCAAAGTCGTGAGTTAACGTGGAAGTTAATCCAAGAGAAGGCTAAAGTCGTGAGTTAACGTTGGAGTTAATCCAAGAGAAGGCTAAAGTCGTGAGTTAACGTATGAGTTAATCCAAGAAAAGGTCGAAGTCGTGAGTTAACGTGGAAGTTAATCCAAGAGAAAGCCAAAGTCGTGAGTTAACGTTGAAGTTAATCCAAGAAAAGGTCGAAGTCGTGAGTTAACGTGGAAGTTAATCCAAGAGAAAGCCAAAGTCGTGAGTTAACGTTGAAGTTAATCCAAGAGAAGGCCAAAGTCATAGATTAACTCCTAAATTAAGCGACGAGATCACCTAACTTACATATTCTCTCGCTCTCTATCTTTTTAGTTTTCCGAATTTTTTGAAATCAAGTTACTATTTACTGGGAATTTGTATATAATATATTTAGATTAAATAAAAGGGGGATTTACTGTTGTGAAAATATTTTTAAAGAAATTATCAATGGTTACTATGGGTGCAATGATTGCTCTGCCTGCGTTTGCTTCTCAAGCGTCTGCGCAAAGTGTTTCGCCTAATGAGGATCGGTTATTGGATACTTTGGAAAAGGAAGGTGTCATTGAATCTTCAAATACACCTAAACAAAAGGATGAAAAGTTAAAGCAGTATATGGAAGACAAAGGGGAACAGTATCGCCAGAAATACATACCTAATAAAGGACAATTTGATAAGCGATATAACAAAGGGAACAATGGTAAGCGTCTTGGTCAAATGGACAAGAATGAAAAAGAAATGTATAAAAAGAAAAATAATGGTAAACGTGTAGGTAGTGTTCAAGAGGATAAGTATAATGGCGAGGTACGTAAAGACAAGGTCCTTGTACTAGCAATTGAATTTCCTGATTATCCACATAGTTCAATTACTAAAGACGAAACAGACATGTATTACGATGATTACCCGGTTTCTCATTTTCAAGATATGGTGTTTGGAGAAAATGGTTACACTGGACCAAATGGTAAGAATTTAATGAGCATGAAGCAATACTATCAGAATCAGTCTGGTGGTAGTTATGATATAGATGGACAAGTACATGGTTGGTATAAAGCGAAACATCCTGCAAGTTATTATGGTGGAAATGTTCCTGATGATAGCGGTAGTGATGGTAAGCCTAAAGAACTTATTCAAGAAGCTTTAGAACAAGCAGCTAAAGATCCAGATGTTAATTTAGCAGATTATGATCAATGGGATCGTGATGATATTGATGGTGACGGTGTCTATAATGAGAAGGATGGCATTATTGATCACATCATGGTCGTGCACTCTGGTCCTGGTGAAGAAGCTGGTGGTGGTAAATTAGGTACAGATGCGATTTGGTCTCATAGATGGTCACTTGATTTTGATGAAAAAGGTGAACCGTACACAATTCCAGGAACAGATTCAGGATTAGATAAATTTGGTGGTAAATTAGCAGCAATTGATTACACTGTACAACCTGAAGATGGTGCAGCTGGTGTATTCTCTCATGAATTTGGTCATGATTTAGGACTACCAGATGAATATGACACATCATACAGTGGTAAAGGTGAACCTGTGTCATTCTGGTCGATTATGTCTTCAGGTAGTTGGGCAGGTGCCATTCCAGGGACAGAACCAACTGGATTTGACCCTTACATGAAAGAAATGCTTCAACAGCAACATGGTGGTAATTGGCAAAAAGGTACTGAAATAGATGCTTCACAATTAACAGGGAAGACTTCGGAATTGCTTGATGAAGCAACAACGAAAGGTACAAATAATGACGCTGTTAAAGTGAAGTTACCTGATAAAAAGACATTGATTCAAAAACCAATTCAAGGTGAAAAAGCTTATTGGAGTGGTGCAGATGATGATTCTCAATATGCAATGGAAGCACCTTTAGATTTATCATCATCAAAAGGCAGTGAATTAAACTTTAAGACTTGGTACGATATCGAACCAGGATACGATTATGGTTATGTTCAAGTTTCAACAGACGATGGTCAAAATTGGGAGAATGTTGAAGGAAACATTACGAATAATGATGATCCAGATGGAAGCGGTCAAAACCAAGGAAATGGTATCGATGGTAAGTCTAATAAATATGTAGATGCGAAATTTGATTTATCTAAATATGACGGTAAGAAAGTGAAATTACGATTCTCATATATCACAGATAAATATGAAACATATCCAGGTTGGTTTATAGATCAAATTAAAGTGACTTCTAACGATGGTAAAGAGATATTAAGTGATGATGCAGAAAGTGATTCTAAATTTGATTTACAAGGTTTCAAACAAAGTGATGGTAATCGATATGATGAGAATTATTACTTGTTACAATGGAGAAATTATACTGGTCCAGATAAAGGCTTACAGAACATTAAACGCGGTGGCGGAACGATGTCATATAATAAAGGTTTAACAGTATGGTATGTAGACAAGAGCTACTCTGATAATAATGTAAAAGAACATCCTGGACACGGATTTATTAGTGTCGTTGATGCAGATCAAAATACACTTAATTGGAAGAAGAAAGGTTTAGCTGATGATCCAGCAGCTACGCAATACCAAGTGAGAGATGCAGCGTTTAGTTTAGATCATCAACCACAATTGAAGTTAACGAATGATGCAGGATACGAGCTACATGATAACAAAATTGCTAAAAATCCGTTGTTCGATGATAGCCAAGATTATTCAAATCAAGGTCAACCCGATGCAGGTGTATTATTGCCACAAAACGGTCTGAAATTTGAAGTCGCAGCGAAAAGTAAAGACAACACAGTAGGTAAAGTAAATATTTCAAAATAGTATCATTGTGAAATTAAAATATTGAATGTTATTATTGAAGGAAATAGTGAATATAAGTAGTAACGACAATATTTTAAAAGGGTGATAAACATGGATGTAAAGTTTCCAATTGGCAAGTTAGAAACGCCAGAGAAAGTATCATTAAATCATGTTCAGCAATGGGCAGATGAAGTTGCGAATTTTTCAAATAGATTAAGAGCAGTTGTGGATGATTTAGATTCTGAAGCATTAAGTAAGACGTATCGAGAAGGTAGCTGGACCGTTCGCCAATTAGTTCACCATATTACAGATTCTCAAGTTAACTTATATACGCGATTAAAAATCACATTAACTGATGATAGCGAACCAAAAATAACTGGATTTATTCAAGATGAATGGGTGAAGTTACCAGATAGTCAATTACCAATCGAATGTTCTATTAGAATGCTTGAAGGTATAAATGAACGAGTAGTAGCGATTTGTCGAGAAGTTAAAGAGGATCAGTTAGGACGTATTTATATGCATCCTGACGATGGCGCAACAACACTTGCAACTACGATTGCTAAGCTTGCTTGGCATGAAGAGCATCACTTAGCACACATTAAAATTGCGCTATCAAAATAATAACGTGATTTACATTTAAACGTATATGACCGAGGTGGTACATCTCAGTCATATACGTTTTTTCTTTTCTAGTAAAGTATTCACTTCATTCTCAAAAATAACAAATTACAATAATTTTACAAATGTAAAAATTCAGAAAATTTATAAAATAGTTATTGCGATTATCTTGTAAAACGCTTACAATAATAAAATATAAAGAGGGGGAGTCAACATGAATTTGGCATTGTTAGGTTTTGGTATGGTTATTATATTTATGATTCTTATCATGAGTAAGAAGATGTCAGCACTGGCAGCTTTAATTATTGTACCTACTGTATTTGGATTGATTGGGGGATTTTATTCAAAACTAGGCGATTATATGGTGGATGGTCTACTCACGGTAGCACCAACAGGCATCATGCTCATATTTGCTATATTATACTTTGGCGTTATGATTGATACCGGATTATTCAATCCAATCATTGAAGCGATTATGAAGGCTGTTAAAGGCGATCCAGTGAAGATCACAATTGGTACAGTTGCACTTGCATCACTTGTCGCGCTTGATGGAGACGGCACAACAACATTTATTATTACAGTAACAGCGATGTTACCTTTATATAAAAAGATGGGCATGAATTTATACATACTATCTACACTTGCTTTATTATCTATCGGTGTTATGAATATGACACCATGGGGTGGACCAACTGCAAGGGCTATCTCATCATTACAATTAACAACAGAAGAAGTATTCACACCGATTATTCCTGTTATGATTGCTGGTATACTGTTTGCAGTATTTGCAGCATATGTATTAGGGATTAAAGAAAGAAAAAGAGTGGGTATTAAGAACCATTTAAGTTTATCACTAGATGATATGCATAATTCAAATGGAACTGATGAAGATGAAAAAGAATTACTAAGACCAAAATTAGTCATTGTGAATGCACTATTAACAATCTTATTATTAGTGGCACTTATAACAAGCTTCTTACCAATTCCAGTTCTATTTATGATTGGTTTTGCGGCAGCGCTTTTAATTAACTATCCAGGATTAGGCGTTCAATCAGACTTAATTAAAAGACACGCCGGAAATGTATTAGCCGTTGTTGGTTTAGTATTTGCGTCAGGGATTTTTACTGGTGTAATGAACGGTACAGAAATGGTAGACGAAATGGCGAAATCATTAGTAAGCATTATTCCAGAATCTATGGGCAACCACTTTGCGTTGATCACAGCAGTACTCAGTATGCCATTTACTTACTTCATGGCTAATGACCCATTCTACTACGGTATCTTACCGATCCTAGCAGAATCTGCACAACAATTTGATGTATCAAAAGCAGAAATGGCAAGAGCATCAATATTAGGACAACCTGTACACGTGCTAAGTCCATTGTATGCAGCAGGATACCTATTAGTAGGTATGTTAGGTATTGATTACGGTACAAACCAAAAAGTCGTTATGAAATGGGCAATAGGGTCATCTGTATTTATGATCCTTGTTGCAGGTATTATAGGTGTCATTTCATTTTAATATTAATATGGTTACACTCGTTAAAAGAATAATGTTATAATCTGATTAACAAAGTGTTTAATCACAGAAACACCAAACCCCTCACTATTGCCGTAGTGAGGGGTTATTTTTGTGGTGTGGCTATTGAACAGCTTTTGTACTTCAAACAAATCTTTTGAATGGTGTTTCTACTTTAATAAAATGATTGATTTTGCAGTTTTTTTACTATATATTTGTATTAATTATATATTTTGTAGAGGTGATTATATGGTCTTTTATGATGAAAAAGTTTTTGATTCAATAGTAAAAGGTGTAGTTGCTGGATATAAGGAATACATAGATGTTAGAAAAGCAGCTCATGAAAACATGGTTATTAGTGATGCTTATGCATTTGTGAAATCTAATCACATTGAAAATCAAGTTTATAAACACATTGAACAATATGTACATTTTACAAAACAAAATGCGGGGCCAGCATGGAAGTTTTTAAAATTTGATATAGATAAAGAAAAATTTTCTAGTGATATGACATTTATATTAAAAAATGAAAGTTATTTTGATGAAAATAGAGTTACATTTGGAAAAAATGCTTTGAGTGAAAAAGATACTAAAGAAAAGCAATATTTAAGAGAACTTATTGAGTCGAACTCAGCTTATGATTTTGAGAAAGTAAAAAATTATTGTAATGGTGCTTTTCAGATGAGTGCGGAAAGTATATTCTTTGAGCAGAAGCAAGATGAAAAGATGGCAGATACAGATAAAGGAATGTTTATGATTTTTACATATGGTATAGATCAAATCACAAGACAGTTAAGTTCCTTAAAGGTCTGGATACCTAATCCAAATGATAATACGGCGTATTTATACAAAGAATTAACAAATGATTTGCATAAACTTATTAAAGAAGAAGAAGATTATACAATTGATGAAAAAGATTTAGAAATACTTCAATCGGATAGAGAAATTGAAATTGTTGATGCTGAACATGTATTTGGTTTCAGAAAAGAGCAAGAAGAAAGTGATAATAATTAAAAGATAGGTGAGACATATGTTTATTGGGAGCAATCTCGAAAATGTCAGATCACTCAATGGACTAAGTCGCAAAGAATTATCAGAGAAAATAGCAGTGAGTGAACAAGCAATATGGCAGTATGAAGTGAAAAATATGATGCCCGAAATTAATAAAATATATGATATATCTAAGTTGTTCAATGTTACAACGGCATATTTTATTAATGAGCAACGAAATGAATTCAAAGAAGTATCGGTTGATAAACATTCTATTGCATTTAGAGCGAAAAATTATAAAGTATCTACAAAAATGTTGAATAAACAGCATAGCCAAGCTAATTATCTATCTAATTTAACATCATATTTATTTTCGTTCGTAAAAATGCCCGTAATATCAATTATGGATTTAATAGATGAACTTGATACTTTTATTATGGATTCAGAAGAAACAAGTAGAGATTTAATTATAAAGCAATGTGCAAATATTAGTCGAAATAAATTATTAAGTGATAAAAGTAATGATCAGTTATTGTTCCAATTAGAGAAGTCTGGAATTATAGTTTATGAAAAACATATAAATTCTGATGCTGATGCATTTAGTTTTTGGTCTGACACAGAATTACCATTTATTATTTTAGGAAGTAATAAGGGTAATGCAGTGCGAAGAGTATTTGATTTAGCGCATGAGCTGTGTCATTTACTACTGCATAGGTATATTCAATTTGATGTATTATCTGCAGATGAGTATAAAGCAATTGAGAGAGAAGCTAATTTATTTGCTGCTGAATTCTTATTACCAGAAGAAGAGTTTGTGGATGATTTTAATAATCTCACAAAAAAGTCTAATCCTGATCAAATGATGTTACTTAAAGAGAAATGGGTTGTATCTATACAAGCTATGGGTATGAGAGCATATTATCTTGGGTTAATCACAGATGTACAATATAGATATTTTTGGGCTTCTATTAACAAAAAGGGATATAAAAAGAAAGAACCATTAGATGAATCAATACAAATATCTAAACCTGTGAAGATTAATAGTTTGTTAGATTATTTCTTTAGAGAAAATCTATTGTCACCTGAACAGCTTTTAAATGATTTAAAGGTGGAGCCTCAATTTCTAAGTGATATTGCATGTATAGATAATCGTATTTTATTCAAATACATGAATACTAGTAAAACCAAACAACATGAATTAATTACAAACTTATTTCGGTAATAAATTTGGAAATACATTAATAGATGTGAAAAAAAGACGCTCATAGGAGCGTCTTTTTTCTATACTAATGCTTTGAAGTTTTCTAGGCGTTTTGCTTTTTCTTCGTCACTGATGTTGTGTGCTTTTACGTAACGGTTGCTTTCGTGTTCAGCACATTCGTGTGAACATGCGCCTAAGTATTTATGTTCGTTTTCTTCTGTTACTAAGAATTGACGGTTACATTCTGGGTTACTACAGTTGATATATCTTTCACATGGTGTACCGTCGAACCATTCTTTACCGACAATTTGTTTGTCTACTTGGTTAACTTCTACACTGATGCGATCATCGAAGACATACATTTTGCCATCCCAATATTCGCCTTTTGTTTCTGGATCTTTACCGTAAGTTGCGATTCCGCCTTCAAGCTGGCTAACGTCTTCAAATCCTTCTTTAAGTAAGAAACCTGAGAATTTTTCACAACGGATACCACCTGTACAATAAGTTACGATTTTTTTATCCATAAATTGTTCTTTGTTCTCTTTAATCCAGTCAGGTAAGTCTCTGAAACGAGTGATGTTAGGACGAATGGCACCGCGGAAGTGTCCTAAATCGTATTCATAATCGTTTCTTGCATCAATCACAATTGTTTCATCTGATAATAATGCTTCTTTAAATTCTGAAGGTGATAAGTAGTTACCAGTTAATTCTCTAGGGTTTACATCATCTTCTAAATCTAAAGCAACGATTTCAGGTCTTGGACGAACGTGCATTTTTTTGAAAGTATGACCTTCAGATTCGTCGATTTTAAATGTAATGCCTTCAAATCTTTCGTCAGCTTTCATTTGTTCGATGTATTTATCAGTATCTGCTTTAGTACCTGAAAGTGTACCGTTAATACCTTCAGAAGCTACTAAAATACGTCCTTTCAATTCTAAATCTTTACAGAATGCTAAATGTTCAGCAGCGAAAGTTTCGGGGTCTTCAATTGTTGTGTATTTGTAAAATAATAATACTCTATAATCCATGTTTCATTCTCCTCTTATTTTTCTTAATTTAAGCATATATAATTAATGTCTGATTGAGTGTTTCCTGCTTGGTAATGATGACTTTTATAAGTGCGCACATTTTTATCCTCATTATATTGTATCAAAAAAGTTGCATTTTTCAATTGTTTGATTTTGTAAAACAATATGTAATCGTTTTTATTCTGGATTGTATTGCTTTATAGATCCTTCAACATTAATGTTTGGATTGTGCCAGTGTGATTAACATCTATATTGATATCTTTAAAACCAAGTCTAATGTATAGCTGATATGCGATGTGGTTTGGTTTATCAACAAGTAGAGCGATATGTTTGATATGTGGCATCTGTTTAGACAGTAAGTGGTCTAATTGAGCTAAACTTTCTCTTGCATAGCCTTTTCTTAAATGACGTTCATCGGTTGATAATGACCTTACGAAAATAGTAGATTCAGCTGGTGTGGTGAAGTGCTTTGTAAATTCACAGTATTCATGTAACACAAAAAATACGACTACTTCATTTTGATTATTGAGTCCAAGTATACAATGACGGTTTGGATTATTTTTCGATAACTTAAGATTTTCTATTGGTGATTTCGTGAATTGTAATTGGTCATCATTGATTTGATAGTCCAGAATAGATTGATAGTAAGTGTCATTGTATCTTATTAATTGCATGGTCGTAGCCTCCCGTTTTTAGTTTGGTTATGATTATGGTCATTGTATCATAATCATGTATAATCGAATTACTATTATTAAGGAGCGTTACACATGGAAACTATATATTTAGCTGGTGGTTGTTTATGGGGTGTGCAAGCCTTTGTGAAAACAATTCCCGGTGTGGTTGAGACAGAAGCAGGTAGGGCTAATGGTTCGAGTTGTGAACTTGAAGGTGAATATGATGGTTATGCAGAGTGTGTAAAGATAGTATTTGATCCAGATGTTGTGACAGTTACAGATTTAATGAATGAGTTGTTCGACATCATTGATCCTTATAGTGTAAACCAACAAGGTGAAGATATCGGATTGAAGTATAGAACAGGTGTATATAGTACATATGAACGTCATTTAGAAATAGCACAACAGTATATAGATGGTAGAGAAGACGCCAAACAAATAAAAGTAGAAGTGAAACCCCTGTTAAATTACGTGAAAAGTGCTGAGATACATCAAGATAGACTTGATAAATATCCTGATGACTATTGTCATATTCCAAAAGGATTAATGAACAAATATAAATGAAATAGGGAAGCGGCCATGTTCTCGCAGGAGTCAGCGCAAAAAATGTTTGATTGATAAGGTTAACGAGATAGTTCTGGGAAACAATCCCATTAGAAATTCTAACGGGATAGAAAATGAAAACAATCTCGTTAGAGGGTATATAAAGCACCTAAAAGTCTAAATTAACTACAAAAAGTGAGAAATCAATACGCTAACGGGATAGTTATGAGAAACAATCTTATTAGAAAATTTAACGTGATAGAAAATGAAAACAATCTCGTTAGAGTGTATATAAAGCGCCTAAGAGTTTAAATTAACTGCAAAAAGTGAGAAATCAATACGCTAACGAGATAGTTATGAGAAACAATCCCGTTAGCCAGCCTTAATGTTGCAAGTCGGCCGTCACTAGCAAAGTTCAGCGTCTCAATGTTGCAAGTCAGGCATCACTAGCAAAGTTCAACGTCTCAATGTTGCAAGTCGGCCTTCACTTGCAACATTCAATACCACTCTATAGAACTAGAAAAAACGATTGGGCTCATATTGTAGCCCAATCGTTTTTTATTGTCCGTTATATATATTGAGTTTTAATGGTTTGATGTCATTCTTTGCCCATTCATCATATATTTTTTGTTTGTTTTTATCATTCTCGACAATTGTGATGCCGCAATCTCCACCACCAGCACCTGATGTTTTACTAGCACCGCCATACTTCTCTCCAATGATGCACAGTTTTTTCAAATGTGGTGTCTCGATATCGATTGTTACAAATGAATCTAAATATTGTATGACTGTTCGATTCTTCCTAATGGTTTCTTGAACGCCTTTGATATTATTTGTTTTAAATGATTTGATGAGTTGCTCTACAAACATTTGTGATTGATCAAGGAATTGTCCATAGATGGTAGGGTCAGCTTTAAGTCGTTTAACTTCTCTAACTAAATGTTGAGAAGAAGCGGGTGAGCCTGTCCATCCTATAAGTACTTCCATGCCTTCGGGTGCTTGAAGGGGTTCAATATGAAGTCCTGGCCAATTCTTATGTAGAACGTCCATAACTGATGTTTCCTGGATTTGTTGTTTAACCCAATCGTGATCAAATGTGCTATATACTAACCATCCTGTATAAACACTGACAGCGATATCTCCACATGAACTTAAACTTTGTAATTTCATATTTGCGATAACAGCGAGTTTATATATAAATAAATTGGATAATTGCATATTGTAAAATTCATTTAAACCTTTGATGACAGATACTAAAACAGCAGCACTAGAACCTAGTCCGTATTTATGACCAGATGCATCGTCTAAGTTACTGTCTATTGTAATGTGATAATGTCTTAAAGTAACATTTGCACTTCTTGCGTATTGTTCAAATACTTCAACTGCTTGCGTAATATATTTAAGTTGTTCTGCTGCGTTTGTATCCGAAATGATGATTTTATCTTGCTCTCTCTTAAAAGTAATTGGCTCATGATGTAATGTCTTAGAGTGTATGAACCCAGAAGCTGAGTTGGTATCTTCAATTGTAGCCATTACAAATCGGTCCACTGCGATTAATACAGATTTATATCCAGGTTCTGTAACTGCATATTCTCCAGCAATGTACAGTTTACCCGGCGCTTTGACTTGAATCATGTTATCTCTTCCTTATTTAATAATTTCAATTCCTGTATGTGTGATATCGCTCGCAATTACTTGTTCTTTATTAAAAGATTCGAGTAGAGCATCGATAACATATTGTTGGTTTTTCTTTTCGACTAAAATTTTAACATTAGGTCCAGCATCCATTGTGAAATAACAAGGATAACCCGCTTCTCTACATTGATGTACAATATCCATTACTTCATAACTTTCAGCAACGAGATAAGTAAATGGTGGTTGAGAACCTAAGTTTGTTGCGTGCATGCACAATCCGTTTTCCTCAATAACCGTACCTAAATGTTTGAAATCTTTATGTTCGATTGCTTGTTTAACGTCTGCGATATCTTGATCAACATGATCTAGCCAATATTGATAGAAACGAGAAGTTTCACGTGTATGTGACATACCTGAGCGACTAGACACTTTTTTAGATTGGTTATTAATTACAACGAAAATCATTGCTAAATCATCTTCCCAACCTTGAGCGTCGATTGATTTAGCATAAGAAGTTTCATCGTCATAACCTTTTTCCCATTCTGCAAATCCACCATAAATACTTCGTGATGCAGAACCAGAACCTCTACGTGCTAATCTTGATAAATCTTTCTCAGACATATTTAATTGAAGCGCTTCGTTACAAGCTGCCGCTAATGCCGCATACGCACTTGCTGAAGAAGCAAGGCCTGCAGCGGTTGGTACGTAATTAACACTTTCGATATAAGCGTATTGTGATGTATGACTGCGTTCTCTCACAAGATCCATAAAACGATGAATCTTCTTCGCTTGATCATCTTTCACTTCTTCTCCGTTTAAGATGAGCGTATCTTTCGTATATTCAGGACTAAAAGTCACTTTTGTTTCAGTGTAAAACTTATCAAGTGTCACTGATAAACTATTATTCATGGGAATGATTAATGCTTCATCGGCTTTTCCCCAATATTTAATTAAAGCAATATTTGTGTGTGCACGGGCTTTGCCACTTGTATTCAATCGCGTTGACCTCCTAAGTTTTCAATCCATGTATGATGTGCGCCAAATTTCTCAGCTGCCATTGCAACCTTCTCAGCGATATCTAAATTCTGTGCAAGAATAATCATGCTACCGCCACGGCCACCACCTGTTAGTTTCCCAGCTGTTGCACCTTGGTGTTTACTCATTTCAAGTAAAGCTTCGATATTGTCATGGCTAACTGTGAGCTTACGCAAATTATCTTGAGCAAGTGTAAATACACTGGCTAATTGATTAAAGTCATGATGTTCGATTGCATCATTTGCTTCATATACCAATTGGCCAATATGTTCAACATAACTCATATAAGTAGCGTCTTGATTACATAATTGATGCACTTCTTCAACTGCTTGTTTAGTAGAACCTTTAACACCAGTATCGATGACAACCATATATCCATCAAGGTTTAAAGATTTTAATGTTGTGACTTTGCCTTGATGGAACCAAACAGGTTTGTTAGAAACAATCGTTTGTGTATCTATACCACTTGGTTTTCCGTGAGCAATGCGTTCAGCCCAATTCGCTTCTTCTATTAATTGTTCATTTGTAAGTGTTTGTTTTAAATAATCATAGCTTGCACGAACAAAGGCGATAGCCATAGCAGCACTGGAACCTAGACCTCTTGAAGGGGGGAGGTTCGTTTCAAATTCAACATCGATAGGATTATCTATTTGATGTTGCTCGATAAAGCGTGAAATAACAGCTTTAATATGTTCGGGTGCATCGGATAATTGTCCATCATATACATCACTATGAATATATGAAGGATTATCTTGAGCAAGTGCTGTTATTGTTACTTTCACTTTACCTGTTGTAAATGGAATAGCGATTGCTGGTTGTCCAAATGTAACAGCGTGCTCTCCTATTAAAATAACTTTCCCATTTGCTTCCCCGTATCCAATTTGTGCCATATCTTCGATCACCTTTAGTATTTCTTATTTTATTTTTGTAAACATTCTTTCTTATTATAAAGCTCTATCTTCATATATTCAAAAAGTTTAATCAATATATTACAGATTTGTGACTATAAAACGGTATTTAATTACCTTTTAATCCGTCATAAAAGTCGAATTAATTTGAACGATGGATTACTTTTGAACGTTGATCTACATACGTTTGTAAATCTGGTGATAATACATAGCCTACTGATTTTAAATCAGAAAGTTGAGATGCATTCAATAAATTTGCGATAACATGCATTTGTTCAATAAATTGTTTCATATGTTCAATCGTTTCATCTACGCCAGATTCTTCTAAATATTTTAGGATATATCCTGAAAGACCAACTGCTTGTGCACCTAGAACTAATGCTTTAATCGCATCAAGCGGATTCTTAACACCGCCACTTGCTAGAATATTGATATCAGCATTGAGTAATTTTGCTTCTAATAAGCTTTGGATTGTACTTTGACCCCATTGATTTAAGAAGGCCATATCTTTTAAAGGTCGTCTTTCATTTTCAATAATAGCGAAGTTTGTACCGCCTCTACCGCTGATGTCGACATATTGAATGCCGATGTCTTTTATTTTTTGAATCGTTTCAGCGCTCATGCCGAAGCCAACTTCTTTAATAATGACAGGAACGTCAATGTTCTCTTGAATTTCTTGAATGTTCGTTAACCAATTTTCAAATTGAGTGTCACCTTCAGGCATGATTAATTCTTGAGGTGCATTCACATGTATTTGTAAAGCATCCGCATTTAAAAGTTCGATAGATTTTTTCGCTTTTTCATAAGGAATATCAGCACCAACATTACTGAAGATGATTCCATCAGGGTGTGCGTCTCTAACGATGGTAAAGCTAGATGCAGCGTTTGGATCTTTTAAAGCAGAATGTGTAGAACCCACGGCCATTGGAATTTCACAAGCTTTGGCAATTTGAGCTAGCTGCTTATTGATTTCTGTCGCTCTTTCACTTCCACCAGTCATCGCGTTTATATATAAAGGATATTTAAATGTGAAATGAGGGAATCGAGCAGATAAGTCGATTTGATTTTTATTAATTGAAGGAATGGATTGGTGAATTAGTTGTACCTTATCAAAATCAGTCCCTGCTGTTTGATAAGTATCCAAAGCTAATTGAATATGTTCATTCTTTCTTCTACTTCTTAATGAGTCGTCCATTCATTTGTCCTCCATGAATTTATATAATTGAAAAATTTGTATTAATATCAATCATATTATATCAGTTGTTATATTGAATATAAACAACTGCACATTTTAATAAGAAAAAATGAGGATATTTTGTACTTTTAAGGAGGGGAATTGTACTTTTACAATGGCGATTGAATGGGAGTGTGAATTAGAAAGTGAGATTAAGCGCGTGTAACGGACATAATCTGGAATTCTGTCCGTAAGAGAGGTGTAACGGACACAATTCAGGATTCTGTCCGTAAGAAGGTTGTAACGGACATAATTCGAAATACTGTCCCTAAGAGAGGTGTAACGGACACAATTCGGAATACTGTCCGTAAGAGAGGTGTAACGGACATAATTACTTTGAATAAAATATACAAAACGTCTGGGAATCATACCTAGACGTTTTATTTTAATTTTTAAAAATACACGCGCTCATAAATGATAAAAAATGTTATGATTGTATGAAAGCGATAACATATATTGTTTGAAATGGGGGGTGCCAGTGTGGCGGAAATGTTTAATATTTTATTGACCGTAGTGGTGCCGATATTTTTAATGACTGCACTCGGTTATGTTTTACAAAAGCGTGTTAAGTTGGATTTACGAACTTTAGCGAAGTTAAATATAAATGTATTTGTGCCTGGGTTTATTTTTGCAAAATTTTATAAATCAGATTTAGCAGTGCATTTATTATTCTACATCGTTATCTTCTTCTTGATTTATATCATCATCTTATACATAGTGGCGTTACTTACTTCGAAATTACAAAAGTTAGACAAAGGGAAAGAAACGACGTTAATGAATAGTGTGCTCTTCTTTAATTCTGGGAACTATGGTGCGCCTCTAAATGACATCGTATTTAAAAGTGATCCCGTAGCTATGTCAGCACAAGTTATTATTCTTACTTTGCAGAATGTATTCACGTTTACTTATGGAATATTTGCAATTCAATCTGTACAAGTGGGCAAACTTAAAGCGCTGCTCAATTATTTCAAGATGCCTATTATTTATGCATTAGTCATTGCGATTATTTTGAATTATAATCATATAGCGATTCCTGGTTTTCTATGGACAACGGTGAGTTATTTGTCGGATGCAATGATTGCTGTGGCTTTAATTCTATTAGGCGCTCAAATTGCGAATATTAAATTGCGCTTCAAGTGGTCGTCATCTTATATATACATAGTAATTCGTTTAGTCGTTGGACCAGCAATTGCATTTGTCATTATAAAATGTATGGGACTGGATGGCATCATAGCACAAACATTATTTATCGCATCAGCAATGCCAACGTCTGTTAATAGTTCGGTGATTGCTCAAGAATATGATAACTATCCTGAATTAGCAGCAGAGTTAGTGTTTTTATCAACATTATTTAGTTCAATTACGGTTGTAGTTGTGATTCATTTTTCACATATTCTGTTTTAAAAAAGGAGTGGGACATTACGTTATAATCCCAGTCTTTACAAAGTGTCGACAAAGTATATTTGTCGGCATTTTTTTGCGCATGCTTTTAATATAGCGCTAACGAGATAGTTTTGAGAAACAATCCTGTTAGAAAATCTAACGAGATAGAAAATAAAAACAATCCCGTTAGCGATCATATAAACCTCTCAAAAGCTTAAATTAGCTACAAAAAGTGAGAAAACAATGTGCTAACGAGATAGTTCTAGGAAACAATCTTGTTAGAAAATTTAACGAGATAGAAAATAAAAACAATCCCATTAGAGGGATTGTTTTTATTTTCATTTACTTCATGCGTATGAGTAATTCGGCTTTGATAATATTCATTGCTTCTTTATATTGATCGGCTGAATGTTCTTGAGCGTTAGCGATAAGTAACTCTACTAATTCTTCGTCTTCTTTATGACTGACTTCTTCTTCAAATTGGAAAATGTTTTCTTCGGTTTCTTTCTCGTTAGCGTTTGGTTTAATGATTTGGTAATAACTATCTGCGCCAAGGCCACCTTCTTCAATCATAATAGAAATTTCTGATGAACGTAATTCGTTTTGACGATTGACATTGATAAGATTTTTTTCTTCTACAGTCATTTGAATGACCTCCTTTAATTACGATTTATTGAATGATCACATGGGTCCAAAAGGGATAGGTTTATTAACTATAGTGTATAATTACACCGATATATTTTCAAACTGTTTGCTCAAAAACTCGTAGTGAATTATTACATATATAAAATAATTTGTGCATGATGTGTTCTGGAATTTTGCATGAAATGAATGGCGTTATCTAGCGATAGGTTGTATAAAGTTGTGTATTATTGAATTGCAAAATTAAACATTAAATTATATTTGCATAATGATTCGCTGTTTTGTAATTCCACTTTGATTAACAGAATGTAGACCTAACGTTAGGTTGATTGTTAATTTTATGTTTAGAACGACGGTATGTTAAGTGATACAAAGATATGTTGTGAATTATTGATTTTTATTAATAAAAAGATATTGTTGTATATCTTTTTGCTTTTGTTTTACATTTGTACTATGTTATATTTAGTTATGTAAGGGCTTACATTTTAAAGAGAGTATATCAAGGGATGGTTGAAATCATGTTGAGATAAGGGGTAATCGTATGAAAGTGATTTCGTTCAATGAATTAAAAAATATTGTTAATAAAGGTGATGTGATTGCCTTAGCTGCTTTATCTGTTTGTAATTTGCCTGTTAATATACTCAAACATCTTGTTAAAGCGCATGACGAATATGGTAATTTAGATGATTTAACCTTTATGGTAGCTAATGATGTGAGTGATTATCGTGGTGATGGTTATGATTTAGATTCATTTGTAAGTCGTGGCATGGTCAAACGGTTCGTAATGAGTATTATGATCAGTTCACCAAAGTCGATTGAAGCGATGAAGAATAATGAAATTGAGGCTTACTTCTTACCTCAAGGATTGATCGCGACGCATTATCGACAGTCATTACAACAATTTCCTCACACGATTACTAAAATCGGATTAAATACATCAGTAGATCCGAGATATACCGGTGGCAAAGTGAATGAACTGACGAAAGAGGATTTAGTCAGTTTGATAGACATCAATGGAGAAGAATATTTGCAGTATAAGTTCCCTAAAGTAGATGTTGCTTTATTGCGCGGAACATATGCCGATCAAGAAGGCAATATTTACATGACACAGGAATCTCATTTAGGCGAAGGATATGGTGTCGCATTAGCTGCACATCAAAATGGCGGCAAAGTGATTGTACAGGTGAAAGATGTCGTAGAGAAGAGCAGTTTTAAACCGACCGAAGTCTTCATACCTGGAAAGCTAGTTGATTATGTCGTGGTCAATGATAATCCGAAATATCATAGACAGATTCCACAGCTTGATTATCATCCGGCGCTGACAGGTGAATACACCGTGAGTGGTCCGCAAGAACCTAACAATGATTTCAGTGTAAGAAAAGTAATTTTAAGAAATGCGGCGCGATTTTTAACTGAAGGGGACGTCGTAAGTATCGGATTTGGTATTAACAACGAGTTGTCGAATCTTTTAGTAGAGGAGCGAGTTGAAGATTTAGTTCAACTGAATATAGATACTGGCGTGTTTGGTGGATTGATTGGTAGTGGCCAAAATTTCGGGATGAACTATAACTTAGATGCCCGAATGCGACATGAAATGACTTGGGACTTTATTTATAACGGTGGTTTAGATATTGCTTACTTAAGCTTTGCGGAAGTAGATCAATTTGGCAATGTGAACGTGTCTAAATACGGCGATAGAATGAATGGCTGTGGCGGATTCATTGATATTAGTCAAACCGTTAAGAAAATCATCTTCTCCGGAACGATGGTTGTTGGAAGCAAGTCATCTTGTAATGAAGATGGTTTAGTCATCGACCAAGAAGGACATTCAAAGAAATTTGTTGAACAAGTTCATAATATGGACTTCAATGCTGAGTATTCAAGAGAATGTGGCCAAGAAGTTTATTACGTTACAGAACGAGCGGTATTCCAGTTGTTGGATGATGGACTGACTTTGATTGAAGTTGCTCCTGGTTTAGATTTAGAAAATGATGTACTCGCGCATTTAGATTTTCAACCGAAGATTGCAGAACATATTAGCATCATTAACAAGGATATTTATCAACCAACTTGGGGAGAATTGAAGCAATGTATTAAAGACAATGGTTAAAAATGATTAAGGGGGTCATTTATTATGAATTACGATTGGATTAAGACAAGAGCACAATTTGATGATGATGATAAAGCAGCGGTGATTGATCCGTTAAAAGGAACTGAGTGGACGTATAAAGAGTTGAATATTCGTGCTGAAAACTTAGCGAACCATTTACAAGATCAAGGTATAGGCAGAGGAGATGTCGTAGGGATTTTTGCTCCAAATGATGTTTCAGTAATCGATTTATTATTCGCTTCATTTAAAATAGGCGCAATATATTTTCCGATGAATTGGCGTTTGAAGCCAACTGAAATAGAAAGTGTGATTAAAGATTCAGGCGTTAAGAAAATCTTCTATGCAAATAAACATTTAAGCAGTTTACAAGGTATAGCAGATGACTATTTGTATATGGATATAGATTCACCAGCGTATGATGCGCTCGTTAATCCGGAACATCATAAACCGTTTAAAGCAGCAGATGTGAATGGAGATGAAACGGCAGCGTTAATGTATACGAGTGGAACGACAGGTGTTCCTAAAGGCGTCGAATTCACATATGAATCATTTGTTTCAAATGCGATTAATGCGATTTTAACGTATAAAGTGAATGACGAATTTACAACAATTGTTTCATTACCGATGTTCCATGTATTTGGTTTTAATGATTTAACGGTACCGTTATTAATGTCTGGAGGATCACTTGTGTTGCACCGATACTTTGAAGGTGTGCAACTCAATGATTTAATGGCAAAGTACAAACCGAATTATTTAACACTTATACCGACAATGTATTATGCCATGCTTGTTGAACCAAACTTTGATGTTAAGAATTTTGAAAATGTAGATTATCTCATTCAAGGAGGATCAGCACCACTGTTAGGTGTTCAGAAGAAATTCGCGAGCATGGGACTCAATATTATCAATGGTTATGGTTTAACAGAAGCACCGTTATCATTAGTGAATACACCGGATAATTCGCTAAAAAAACCGATGAGTATAGGCAAACCAGTTATGTTTGTCGAAACGCGTTTATTTGATGAAGATTTCAATGAAACGCCTGTCGGAGAAATAGGAGAACTTGCGATTAAAGGGAAACATGTGACACCGGGCTATTGGAATAAACCTGAAGCAACTGCAAAAACATTTCATGATGGCTATTTCTTAACAGGAGACCTTGCCCGTATAGATGAAGACGGAGACATATTTATTGTCGATCGTAAGAAAGAGTTAATCATTACAGGTGGAGAGAATGTCTTGCCGTCTGAAGTCGAACATGTCCTTGCATCACATCCATTGGTTGCACAATGTGTTGTCGTGGGATATGACAGTGAGAAATTCGGTGAAGATGTGGCAGCAGCTGTATTGTTAACAGAGAATGACCCAGACTTTAAAGAAAAATTAGATGAACATATGACAGCGAATTTAGCGCGATATAAAGTGCCAAAAATATATTTAAAAGTAACTAAAATGCCTTTAACAGCAACATCTAAACCAGACAAATTAGAAATTAAGAAGATGATTAACGCAAAAAACACAAAGTAAAAATCAATAAAAATAAAGGTGTAAAAATTTTTGAACATTAATGAAAGCGCTTAAATAATATATGGAGGTCATCATTATGACAACAAAATCAGAAACTTTAAAAACATTATTTCCTGAAGATATATTGAATATTGCTAGCGATTTAACAGAAGGTGAAGTTACATTCTTAAAGCAACTCGATGATTTATTAGAAGAAAAATATCGTCCAACAATCAATGAACACTGGGTGAACGCTACTGTTCCTGAAGGATTTTTTGAAGATATGGGTAAACTCAACTACTTCCAAAATCGATTGCTTTTTGAAGGACGTGAAGGTGCTAAAACACCAAGCCAACTATTTCAATTCTTTATGTCTTACGTTGTAGCAAGATTTGATGTGTCTTTAGTTACATTGTTAGGGGTTCATCAAGGTTTAGGGCATAATTCCTTCCTATTTGGAGGTAGCAAAGAACAAATTGCACATTACATTCCTAAATTACAATCACATGAATTGAGAACTTGCTTTGCTTTAACTGAGCCAGAGCACGGATCAGATGTAGCA
Organism: Mammaliicoccus sp. Dog046; assembly: GCF_034039665.1. Classification (NCBI taxonomy): domain Bacteria; kingdom Bacillati; phylum Bacillota; class Bacilli; order Caryophanales; family Staphylococcaceae; genus Mammaliicoccus; species Mammaliicoccus sp. Dog046. The sequence goes on from NZ_CP120131.1 coordinate 243,290, forward strand.
GGTGGGTTAGAAACGACAGCTAAACGTGAAGGTGATAAATGGATATTAAATGGAGAGAAGAAATGGATTGGTGGTGCAAACTTAGCAGATGTCATTCCGTTATATGCAGTTGATGTAGATACAGGAAAACCTAAAGGATTTATTATTAGACCTGAACAAGAAGGTGTGGATATCGACATCATAGAGAACAAAATTGCGCTAAGAATCATTCCGAATACACGAATCCATTTGAAAAATGTAGAAGTGGCTGAAGATCAACGCCTTCAAAATATAAATGGCTTTAAAGATATTGCGAAAATACTTTATTCAACACGTGCAGGCGTAGCATATATGGCTACAGGTGCACTTGCGGGCGCTTTACGTGCAACACTTGATTATGTGACTGAACGTAAACAATTCGGTAAAGAAATTAGTAAATATCAATTGATTCAAGAAAAATTGGCAATGATGCAAGGTAATTTAGCACATTCAATGTCCATTTGTGCACAATTAGCAAGAATGCAAGAAAATGGTGAATACGATGAAGTTGCTACTTCAACTGCGAAGATGATGAATGCACTTAGATTACGCGAATCCGTTTCTATGGGACGTGGCATCACAGGTGGTAACGGTATTCTTGCTGAATATGATATTGCAAGATTCTTTGCGGATGCAGAAGCGATTTATACGTATGAAGGTACACATGAAATTAATGCGTTAGTAATAGGACGTGCTTTGACTGGAGATTCAGCATTTCTTTAAATCTAAACACATGTTATGAATCACAGAATATATTAATTTGGAGGACTCTTTATGACAATAAATAAAGCGATCGTTTTAGGTGCAGGTACAATGGGAAGTCAGATTGCTGCATTATTAGTAAATGCAGGATTAAAAGTAAAACTATTAGACATTGTAATAGATGAAAAGGATCCAAATAAAATTTCTAAAAAAGCGTATGACATTATTACGGATAAGAAACGACCATTATTATTTGATTTAGAAACAGCATCTAATTTATCGTTTGGTAACTTTAGAGATGATTTAACAGAAAAAGATGATGCAGATATTTATATTGAAGCGGTTAAGGAAGAAGTAGATATTAAGCATCAAGTATGGAAACAAGTGACAAAGGTTGCTAAAGAGCGTGCAATCTTTGCGACTAACACTTCGGGAATTCCAATCGAAGCGATATCTAAAGCATTTGATGATAAAAATAAACAACGATTTTTAGGGATGCATTTCTTTAACCCACCTCGTATTATGAAATTGGTTGAAGTCATTCCAAACGCTGAAACAGCTGAGCATGTCATTGAAAGTGTTCAATTATTCGCTGAAGAAAGATTAGGTAAAGGCGTTGTTGTTGCTAATGATGTACCAGGATTTGTAGCGAATAGAGTGGGGACGCAAACGATGAATGATATTATGTATCGTGCTGAAGAGCAAGGTCTTTCGATCGTTGACGTCGATGCGTTAACTGGCCGTGCGATTGGCCGACCAGGCACAGGCACATACGGATTATCCGATTTAGTAGGATTGGATATTGCAGTTACCGTTACGAAAGGATTGCAACAAGTACCGGAAGAACAACCATACTTTAAAGATTCAAAAGTAGCAGAAACGCTCGTTCAACAAGGTGCACTTGGCCGTAAAACGAAACAAGGTTTTTATAAAAAAGTTAAAAAAGATATCCTTGTCTTTGATATCAATTCAAATGATTATGTTCAACAAGAACGTCCAACGTTTGAAATATTAGCATCTTTCAGTAAAGATTTAAAATCTAATTTAGATGTCATCTTTAATGCAGAAGATAAAGGCGGTCAATTTTTATGGGAAACATTAAGAAATAACTTCTATTACTCTGCAATTAATGTGCCGAAAGCAGCTGCAGATTATCGAGATATCGATAGAGCGCTCGTATGGGGCTTTAACTGGAAGAAAGGACCGTTCCAACTTTGGGATTTAATGGGCTTTGAACGTGTTAAAACGAAAATGAAAGAAGAACTTGGAGAATTGCCGGAATGGATTGAACAACAAACAGACGGATTCTATCAAGAAGGAGAATCTATCGAACGTGTGACACCAGCATCAGCATTTATCGATCGTGAGATTTGGAATAAAGAAGATTCACTTTTATCTGTAGCTAACAAAGATCAATTATTATTTAAGATTCAAAGTAAAAATAATATTATTTCTGATGGTGTCGCAAGTGATATCATCGCATCTATTGATTTACTTGAACAAGAAGATTATTCAAGTATGGTCATTTATGCTGACGGCAATAACTTCAGTGTTGGCGCGAACTTGTATTTGATGAAACAAGCGCATGAACATAATCAAGTTGTTGAAGGTGTAGGACCAGCAATTGATAAACTTCATGAAAGTTTCAATAGAATGAAATATGCATTAAAACCAATTGTTACTGCTGTTCACGGAAGAGCACTTGGTGGCGGATGTGAAGTAGTCTTGCACTCACCGTTTATCGTAGCCGCAAGTGAAACATATATCGGTTTAGTTGAGACAGGCGTAGGCTTATTACCTTCTGGTGGAGGATTAGCTGAATTGTCGGATAGAATATTGAGAAGCAATCATAAAAATGATGATAAACAAACGTCAGTGATGCAAATATTAATGAACGTAGGTTTAGCGAAAGTTTCTACAAATGCTTATGAAGCTAAACGATATGGTTATATTCGCGACATTGATACGATTATTTTCAATAAAGAAAAACGTGTCGAAGTAGCTTTAAATAAAGCGAGATATGAATCTGAAGCGAATTATATACCGAAACCTAAAGCACAATATCCAGCATTGGGTAGAGATTTCAAAGCACTTGCACAAGCGCAATTAGATGCACAACGCATCGGTCATTTTATCAGTGACTATGATTATGAAATTACATTGAAGGTGGCACATATACTTTCTGGTGGTGACTTACCACGTAATACGTTCGTGAATCAAAGATATATTCAAAAGCTTGAACGAGAAGGCTTCTTATCTTTATTACAAAATAAGAAAACGTATGATCGCATTACCCATATGTTAGAAAAAGGCAAACCTTTACGTAATTAATCAAGAGCTGAATAAGAGAGGATGGATATCAATGCAAGAAGCATATATAGTAGCATACGGTCGTTCTGCAGCAGGAAAAGCAAAACCAGGAGGCGCTTTATTTCATGAAAGACCAGATGAAGTTGGCGGACAAGTATTAAAAGGTGTGCTCGATCGCATTGGAGGTACATTTGAACCGAGCATGGTGCAAGATGTGATTGTCGGGAATTCTTTCCCTGAAGGTTTGCAAGGGCAAAACATCGCACGTTCAATTGCATTACTAGCAGGTTTACCTAATGAAGTACCTGGACAAACAGTGAATCGTTACTGTTCATCTGGACTTCAAACAATTGCCATCGCTGCCAATGAAATTATGTCAGAACAAGCTGATGTATTAGTTGCTGGTGGTGTTGAATTGATGAGTGCAGTACCAATGGGTGGGAATGAACCTACCAATAATCCTGAATTACAAGAACAAGATACAGGTGTTTCTTATCCAATGGGATTAACAGCTGAAAAGGTTGCTGAAACATACAAAGTGTCAAGAGAAGAACAAGATAAATATGCAGTTGAAAGCCATAAACGTGCAACGGAAGCACAACAATCTGGAAAATTTGAAAATGAAATTATACCGATTGAAGTGCATAAAGTGAATTACGGCGCACGAGGACCAGAAGTGAGTAAAGATATATTTAAACAAGATGAGTTGATTCGATCAGAAACGAATTTAGAATCACTATCACAATTAAGAACAGTATTTAAAGCTGATGGAACAGTCACTGCAGGAACATCAGCACCATTAACAGACGGTGCAGGATTTGTAGTGTTAATGTCAGGTGATAAAGTTAAAGAATTAGGCGTGAAGCCTATTGCTAAATTTGTAGGATTTAAAGCAGTAGGTGTAGATCCTAAATTAATGGGTATCGGTCCAGCGTATGCGATACCAGAAGTGCTTGAATTAGCAAACTTATCCATTGATGACATCGACTTAGTAGAATTGAACGAAGCCTTTGCTTCACAAACAATCGCTTCAATGAATGAAGTCGGTTTAGATATTAATAAAACAAACGTTAACGGTGGTGCAATCGCATTAGGACATCCACTTGGTGCAACAGGCGCAATGTTAACTGGAAAATTATTATCTGAAATGGAGAAAAGACCAGATTCAAAATATGGCATGGTTACAATGTGTATCGGTGTAGGTATGGGTGCAGCAGGTATATTTGAATATGTAAGGTAAAACGGATTGAGATATCGTGCGATACAGGGTCAAACGCACGATATCTTTTGTTGTAATTTTTTTATAAAAATATAGCTTGTATGGTGATCAAATAAAGGAGGCAATGGTATGGAATTGGGAATCAAACTTGAATTTGAAAGAAGAATCAGAGGATTAGACAAAAAGGAATTAGCTGACATTTTGAATGATTTTACACAATCTAGATTTTATACAAAAAGAAAGATAAAGGACTTAGAATCTAATCGATGTGATTTTACCTATCGTATCATAAATGACCTTGCATCATATTTTAGTATATCGATTTCAGAATTCTTGGAAAAAGATTGGGAATCTTACAATAAATCTGAAATTAGAAGTATTAACTTTAATATCGAAGAATACTTCCATGGTCATAGCAATGGGATGCCAAAAACTTTTAAAAACTTATCAGACATCATTCCCAATTTTGATTTAGTGAAAAGTAGAGATTGGGTTTCTTTACCTAAATATGATTTTATAATGCGTGATTATTACGACTTCTTATTTAAAGATGTGAGTAAAGAAAGTAGTGATATACTTTTTTATAGGTCTGTTTCTTTTGTGGATCATTTGGAAATGTTTGGTGCATTTGAACATAAAAATACATGGAAATTCCCGATAAATTTAGAAATAGATTCAGCTGGATATACTAGTTTTAATGATAAAAGGGAACCTATTGATATGAATGCACTTATTCATAATATAGAGTTTGCCCAAAGTGAAATTAGAAGTGTTTTTGAAGAAGATTATTACGACTACCATGATGAGAGTAAAATAGGATTGCAATTATTAAGTGAATATAGAGAACGACAAGATATCGAAATTCAAGATATTGAAAAAGACATTAATATTTCAAGTAGTGAATTTTTGCAATGGGAAATGAATAATAAACAGCCGAAAATTGAAGATGTTATTAAAGTATGTGATTATTTGGGAATTAATATTGATTTGTTATCTTATAACACATTAAGAACGATGAATAATATGAATTCTCAAACCATTGCGGAATTTATACTTTATAACACTGAAGTACAAAATTTGAAAGAATTAACTGAAACGTATTTTTTCTCAGATAGACAAAGTATGTTTTTGATACCTAAGTATTGCTATACTTATATGTTTAACTATTTAAATGATAATAGACAAAAGAAGAGGGGGGTTAAAGAGGCTTTCCAATTCACGAAAGAGTTTTTTATCAAGTGGTATGAATTTAATAAAGTTAGACAGCTACTGTTTTATAAATTAGAGGGACTAGTTGCCAAGACAAACTTTATTCATTATTCAGAGGAAGAAATTAAAAGTTATTTGGGAAATAGTTATTATCCTGAGAATCCTGTGAAACTTTTGACGCAACTAGTTCTTGATAGAGTGGGAAGTTATGGTTATAAAGATAAAGCGCAGGTTATTAATAGTGTTCGTAGTATAGATATAGAACGTTTATTACAACCTACGGAAAAATTAAACCTACGCCCAGAAATAAGTGATACTGAAACTTGATGGAACTATGGAAGTTCTAACTATATGTCCAGATTAATTTGTTATTAACGCAATTCCTAGTACTTGTATTACTTTGAATTTTTCTAGGAATGATGAATGAGTGAAATCTAAAAAAGGCTTCAAATATCAAAATATGGCATGGTTACAATGTGTATCGGTGTAGGTATGGGTGCAGCAGGTATATTTGAATATGTAAGGTAAAACGGATTGAGATATCGTGCGATTAGGTATGAAACGCACGAAGACTTTAGGTATAGAGCGGAGATATCGTGCGATTCAAGGTCAAACGCACGAAGACTTTGGGTATAGTGCAGAGATATCGTGCGATTCAGGGTCAAACGCACGAAGACTTTGGGTAAAGTGACGAGATATCGTGCGATTCAGTATCAAACGCACGATATCTTTTGTTATCAAATCAAAAAAAGGATGGGACACTGTGTCCCATCCTTTCTTCTATTTATTATATTTTTGTTGTTCTGCTTCTCTTAATTCAACGCGTCGTATTTTTCCAGAGTTTGTCTTTGGTAGTTCTGAAACAAATTCGATTGCTCTTGGATATTTATATGGTGCGACGTCTTTTTTAACGTAAGTTTGAAGTTCTTTAACAAGTTCATCGTTACTTTCGATGTCGTCTTGTAATATAACAAAGGCTTTTACGATATTACCTCTGATTTCATCTGGACTAGCGACAACTGCACATTCTTGAACTTTAGGGTGTTTCGTTAATGAATCTTCAACTTCAAAGGGTCCGATAGTATAACCTGAACTAATGATGACATCATCTTCTCTACCTTTAAACCAAAAATATCCGTCTTCGTCTAATTGAGCACGATCTCCGGTTACGTAATAGTTACCGCGTTTTGATTTTTCAGTACGTTCTTCATCTTTGAAATATCCTTTGAATAGTGATGGAGAATCTAATGAAACAGCGATGTCTCCGATTTCTCCATTTGTTATAGGATTTCCATCTTCATCAATAACATCAACATAACTTCCAGGTATTGCTTTACCCATAGCGCCTGGTCTGCTTTCTGTATCTTTTAAGAATGCAATCAGTAATGTATTCTCAGTTTGTCCATAGCCATCTCTCACTTTAATATTGAAGTTATTCTGGAATTGTTCGATGACTTCTTTATTTAAAGGTTCTCCTGCAGAAACTGCACTATGAAGATGTTCTAAAGTATAATCAGATAAATTTGGTAGTTTAGCCATTAAACGATATTCAGTAGGCGTACAACAAAGTGCATTGATTTGATGTTTCTCTAATAAATCTAAATAAGTAGATGCACTAAATTTACCATTATATACAAAGGCAGTTGCGCCAGAACCGAGGATAGATAAGAATGGACTCCAAATCCATTTTTGCCAACCTGGTGCAGCAGTAGCCCAAACCGTATCAGCTTCACTAATGCTTAACCAATGTTTTGGTGCTGTTTGAATATGTGCAAATCCCCATCCGTGAGAATGGATAACGGCTTTTGGTAAACCAGTTGTACCAGAAGTGTAAGATAAGATAGCGATATCGTCGCGTGTCGTTTCTTCAACCGTTAAGTCTTCACTAGCAGTTGATTGCTCATCTTCTATAGAAATCCAGTCAGCTTTATTTCCTCCTACGATAAATTTCGTTAATTGATCGTATTCTTTTATGTCTTCAAACTCTACTGTACATTGTTGGATGGATACAACTGCATCTACTTCGCCGTGTGAGATTCTGTGTTGTAAGTCTTTTGTACGTAGCATTTCGGAACTAGGGATAATGATAATGCCTAATTTTAATGCCGCAATATAGATTTCATACGTTTTAATAGAACGTGGCATAATGATAAGTACTTTATCACCTTTTTTTAAGCCATGACTTTTGAATATGTTACCTACTTTATTAGCGTTTTTGATCAGCTCAGCATATGTAATTGTTTGAACGTTGCCGTCGACATCTTCAAAAATAATTGCTTCTTTAGAAGTGTTTGAAGTATGCTTTTCAATTTCATGAACAATATTATATTTATCTGGTGCAATTAAATTTGCGTTTTTCATGTTAATCTCCTCGTCTATTTTTAAATTATCCATTCATTTTAACAAGGTATGACAATTAATACGAGTAAATGAAACTATATGAAAGTAATTTAGTTTGAATTATCAAAAAATTTACGTCTTATTGTGGAGAAAGTAGTGGAAATAAGAAAAATTGCAAAAAAAGGAAAGTGACTTTAGAGAAATGATGAAAATATTTTTAAGTTATGAAAATATATTCTATTATGAAATATAAGTGTCTTTACAGGGGATATTCATTGGTGTTTAATCCATTTTAATTTACGATAGTGATATAAGTGTTTTGTATTTATAATTGTACACATATATGTAAGCGTTTTCTATAAAAATGATACATTTAAATATATTAAAGGGGATGTTCTCATGAAGTTAAAGATAGGGATAATCGGTTGTGGTGGTATTGCTAATGGTAAGCATATGCCAAGTTTGTCAAAAATAAACGAGGTAGAGATGGTTGCTTTTTGTGATATCGAAATTGATAAAGCACAAGCTGCTGCGGAGGCTTTTGGTTCTGAGGGTGCAAAAGTATATGAAGATTATAAATTATTGTTAGAAGACAAGTCGATTGATGTTGTTCATGTTTGTACGCCAAATAGCTCACATAAGACATTGACTGTGGATGCATTAGACGCAGGTAAGCATGTCATGTGCGAAAAACCGATGGCGAAAACAACGGAAGAAGCGCAAGCTATGATTGAAGCGGCAGAACGTAATAATAAAAAATTAACAATTGGTTATCAAAATAGATTTAGACCGGATAGTCAATATTTACATAAGGCGACGCAACGTGGTGATTTAGGGGATATTTATTATGGGAAAGCACAAGCGATACGTCGACGCGCTGTTCCAACATGGGGCGTATTTTTAGATGAAGAAAAACAAGGTGGAGGTCCACTTATTGATATTGGTACACACGCGTTAGATTTAACGTTATGGATGATGAATAACTACGAACCAGAATCCGTTATGGGATCTACTTTTCATAAGTTAGGTAAAAAAGAAAATGCTGCCAATGCTTGGGGTTCTTGGGATCCAAATAAATTTACAGTAGAAGACTCCGCATTTGGATTTATTAAGATGAAGAATGGAACAACGATCGTGCTAGAATCCAGCTGGGCGCTCAATTCTTTAGATGTTGATGAAGCTAAATGTGCACTTTCGGGTACAGAAGGTGGCGCAGATATGAAAAATGGTTTAAACATTCATGGGGAAGACTTCGGGACTTTATATACGAAGAAAATCGAACTCGAAAATAAAGGTGTTGATTTTTATGAAGGTGAAACAGTGGATGAAGCAGAAGTAGAAGCACGTAGTTGGATTGATAGTATTCTGAATGACACTGAACCAGTTGTGAAGCCACAAGAAGCAATGGTGATTACACGTATATTAGAAGGATTATATGAATCAGCAAAGACAGGAAAAGCTGTGTACTTTGAATAATAAAAAGGGGTCAATAAAATGAATATTACAGTTTGGAATGAATATAGACATGAAGTAGAAAGCGAAGAAATTAAAGCAGTATATCCAGAAGGCATTCATAAAGTGATTGCTGAATTTCTGTCAGAAGAACATGACGTTAAGACAGCAACGTTAGATGAAGAAGAACATGGCCTAACGGATGACGTGTTGAATCAAACTGATGTCTTAATTTGGTGGGGACATAAGGCACATGATGAAGTTCAAGACGATATCGTAAACAAAGTGAAACAACGTGTCTTAGATGGTATGGGACTTATCGTTCTGCATTCAGGGCATTTTTCGAAAATATTTAAAAGCCTAATGGGAACAACATGTGATTTGAAATGGCGAGAAGCTGATGAGAAGGAAAGATTATGGGTAGTAGACCCGACGCACCCAATCACGGAAGGATTAAGTTCATATATAGAGTTAGAGAAGGAAGAAATGTATGGTGAACACTTTGATATACCAGCACCAGACGAAACCGTATTTATCAGTTGGTTTGAAGGTGGAGAAGTATTTAGAAGTGGCGCAACGTTTAAGAGAGGGAACGGTAAAATATTCTACTTTAGACCTGGGCATGAAAGTTATCCGACGTATTATCATGCAGACATTCAGCAAGTTATTAAGAATGCGGTGAAATGGGCATATACAGGTCGTACGCCTAAACATGAGTATGGTAACGCGCAACCTTTAGAAGCAATTAGTAAAAAATAAATAGGAGCCAATATATATGAATAAATTGAAAGTAGGTTTTATTGGTGTTGGGGGTATCGCTCAGAGTAGGCATATTCCAGCGTTTAAGCAATTAGATCATTTAGTGGATATTGTAGGTGTGTTCGATATAAATCAAGAACAATCATCGCAAGTTGCTTCGACATTTAATATCCCAAATGTATATGACACGTATCAACAGGTGTTTAATGATGTTGATGCTGTCGTTATTTGTACACCAAACAAATTTCATGCTGAAATGAGTGTCGCAGCACTAAATGCGGGGATACATGTATTTTGTGAAAAACCGATGGCGATGAATCAAGAAGAATGTGACAAGATGATTGAAGCGGCAAATACTTCAGGTAAGTTATTAGCGATTGGCTATCATTATAGATTTACGGATGCAGCTATACTTGCGAATCGCGCGATTGATGACGATGTTGTTGGTGATCCACTCGTAACTAGAGTGCGTGCATTACGTCGTCGAAAAGTACCTGGCTGGGGCGTGTTTACAAATAAAGAACTTCAAGGTGGAGGGAGTCTAATAGATTATGGATGTCATTTATTAGATTTGGCTATGTGGTTATTAAAAGACAGACAGCCTGTTGAAGTGCTTGGAAAAACATATAATCGTTTAAGTAAGACACCTGGTCAAATCAATGATTGGGGTACATTTAATCACGAAACATTTGAAGTCGATGATCATGTGTCAACGTTTATTACTTTTGATGATGGTTCAACAATGCAATTTGAGTGTTCGTGGTCTGCAAATATTAAAGAAGATCAAATTCATTTAAGTATTTCCGGCGTTGGTGGCGGTCTTAATGTTTATCCATTTGAAATCTATCAATCTAAAATGGGCACATTCTTTAATGAACAAGCAGATGCAGAACATAATGAAGATGTTGCAGCACAAAGACAAACATTGAACTTTGTGAATAGCTGTTTAGGGAATGAAACATTAGTTGTACAACCTGAACAAGCAAGACAAGTGAGTACATTAATTGATGCTATTTATAGAAGTAGTGAAGAAGGAAGAAGTGTAAGACTATAATAATCGTTAAGGGGTGCTAAGTTATGAATATTGGTGTTTTTACAGTACTTTTTCAAGATAAATCATTTGAAGAAATGTTAGATCACGTTGCTGCAGCAGGTTTGAAGATGGTAGAAATCGGAACAGGCGGTAACCCAGGGAATCATTTTTGTGATGTTGATGTGTTGTTAGAAAATGAAGATGAAAGAAATAAATTTATAGATGCGATTCATAGTAGAGGATTAGAAATTAGTGCATTTAGTTGTCATGATAATCCAGTTTCACCTGATGAATCACATGGGAAACAAGCACATGAGACTTTTGTGAAATCAGTGAAGCTCGCTTCCATGTTAGGCGTTCCAGTCGTAAATACATTTTCAGGGATACCAGGTTCTGATGAAACAGCGAAATATCCGAACTGGCCGGTCACACCTTGGCCAACAGATTATTCCGAAATATTGGAGTGGCAATGGGAGAAGAAGCTCATCCCGTATTGGAAAGAAGCGGCTCAAATCGCTAAAGATCATAATGTTAAAGTGGGTATCGAATTACATGCTGGATTCTCCGTACATACGCCATATACATTATTGAAATTGAGAGAAGCGACGAATGATGCCATTGGTGCAAATTTAGATCCGAGTCATTTATGGTGGCAAGGTATAGATCCAATCGCAGCTATAAAAATATTAGGCAAAGCCAATGCGATTCATCATTTCCATGCGAAAGATACTTATATTGATCAAGAAAATGTCAATATGTATGGACTGACAGATATGCAACCATATAGTTCAGTACAATCTCGAGCTTGGACATTTAGAACAGTTGGTTATGGTCATAGTCCGCAAGTTTGGGGCGATATCATCAGTGCATTAAGAATTAATGGATATGATTATGTTGTCAGTATTGAACATGAAGATCCAATTATGTCAGTTGACGAAGGCTTCCAAAAAGCAGCGCAAAACCTAAAAAATGTGAATATCAACGAAACATTAAACGATATATGGTGGGCTTAATTTAATAAAAAAGTAGAAAGCGCCTTATAAAGTAGACACGTGATGAGTGAAAACTTTATAAGGCGCTATTTTTTAGTTTAGTTAGAATTTTTGAGGTTGGGTGATGTGTTGAGGTGTGAAGTCGTGAGTTAACGCAGAAGTTAATCCAAGAGATGAGGTAAGTCGTGAGTTAACGCGAAAGTTAATCCAAGAGATGAGGTAAGTCGTGAGTTAACGCGAAAGTTAATCCAAGAGATGAGGTAAGTCGTGAGTTAACGCAGAAGTTAATCCAAGAGATGGCCCAAGTCGTGAGTTAACGCAGAAGTTAATCCAAGAGATGAGGTAAGTCGCGAGTTAACGCAGAAGTTAATCCAAGAGATGAGGTAAGTCGTGAGTTAACGCAGAAGTTAATCCAAGAGATGGCCAAAGTCGTGAGTTAACGTCGCAATGACTATATGAACGATATTAAAAGTTAAGTAAAGTATTGAATTGTGTGTTGACCTTTTCTCTTGAAATGTTTATTACATAATTTTCTTATGGCCCATTTATTCCCTCCACACCATCTTTCTGCGTCGTTTAATGTGAATGGTTCGCGTTTCAAGATGTGCAATTCTAGTAAATTGTCTAAATATAATTTTTGTCGGCTTGTTTGAGTTGAACAATATAAACAAAAGCCATATCGCATACGCGCATCGATTTGAATGTGACCGATTTTTCTGCAATGTGGGCATCTTAATCCGGGTTTAATCTGTTCGAAAGGGATATTGATTTCGGGATAAATATTGGAAAAGTCTTGTTGCTGGGTTTTGATTTTGTTGAGTATTTCTTTGTTTTCTCTACTTCTAAAGTTTTTGAATAATCGTGGAATTTTGTGTAGTTCTGTTGGAAGGAAGACTTGCTTTCTATTTGGGATTTCTGTGTGAAGTGTAAATGTTGGGTTTGTAAAAATAAGATAGGATAAGATTGGCCGAGTGATGTTTAATTCATGGGTGAGTAATTGTAACTCGTGTGCTGCTCGATTCATTTGTTTAAATGGTGTGTCGAAGATGTTTCCGAATTCATTTTTCATTTGACCATCAATAATATGATAATCGCCTTTATAATGTTTTACTTCTAAATGAAAAATGTGTTCGTCGTCAACAATTATAAAATCGATTTGAATACGATTTTTAATATTGAAAGCGACGTTGTTCAAATAGTTTAAATCGGGTATTTGTTTTAAAATATGTGCGATTTTACTTTCACCTTCGACGCCTTTCATTTGCCGATACATATCACGATGTAAATGAGTGTCGTCGAGTCGATTATCTAATGCTTTAAAATATAAGGATTGGTTCATATGCATGCCTCCTATTTTTTTACATATATTATATATTAATCTTTTGCCAAATACAAAATACAAAATAGAAATCGAGGCTGAGACATAAAGTAATGTCTCATCCTCTTTTAGTATCTAGTTATCCTTACCGGGGCGGTACTACGAAATCTTTTTTTATAAATTAGATTTCTGTCCCGCTCCCACAATTTTTAAATTATAATTTTTCTGCTAGTTCTACAAAGATGCCTTCTGGACCTTTGATATAACAAAGTTTATATATATCTTCGTATTGAATGATGTCGCCAATGATATGTGCGGTTGTTGATTTTAAGTTAGCAACAACTTGTTCAATATTTTGGATTGAAAATGCAAAGTGACTTGCTCCCACGTATTTAGGGAAATGAGTAAAGATTTCTGGACTATCTATTTCACCTCGGAAATTGATGAGCTCAATGACTGTTTCGCCATGTGGAACTTTCATCATTGCTATTGTTGCTTCATCTGCTTCAGCACCATAAATTTGTTTTATCCATTGACCGTTAACGTCTTGTTCACCTATCAGTTCTAGTCCTAATGTTGTGAAAAAGTGTTTAACAGCTTGTAAATCCTTTACGACAATACCAACGTGATCCATTTTTTCTATTTTCATAGGAAGCATCTCCAATTCAGTATTTTGTGATTCTTATTATATAGAATGCCTACTTGATTAGCGAATAATATTACAGTATGTTCTGAATCATAAATTTCTTACTGTGCCATAAGCGATTATGCGTTATACTTCAATATAGGATTAAAGAGATTTGATTGGAGTGATAACTTGGAAAAGCAACGTGATCAATGGTCGTCTAAACTCGGATTTATTATGGCCTCAGCTGGTGCAGCTATTGGGATTGGTGCTATATGGAAGTTTCCATATGTAGCAGGACAATTTGGAGGCGGCGCATTTCTATTATTATTTATAATTTTTACGTTATTTATTGGATTGCCAATGCTTATATCAGAATTTATTATTGGTCGATCGACAAACAAAGAAGCAGTTTCAGCTTATGATTCATTGGCACCGGGATCGCCTTGGAGAATTACTGGACGATTAGGTGTCGTCGGTTGTTTCTTATTATTATCATTTTATAGTGTAGTTGGTGGCTGGATCACAATATATACATTATTAGGACTAACGGGCAACATTATGTCAGATCATGCTAATTACGGGAAAATCTTTGAACAAACAATTGGTCAACCATTTACCGTATTGGCAGGGGTATTTATATTTATCCTTATGAATGTGATTGTACTGAATTTTGGTATTAAAAAAGGTATTGAACGTGCGAATAATATCTTAATGCCATTATTATTTATTTTCTTTATCATTTTAGTGATACGAGCTGTGACTTTGGAAGGTGCATCTGAAGGATTGTCATTCTTCTTTAGTTTTAATTTAGATGACTTTGCTGCTGAAGGGGTATTGTACGCGTTAGGGCAATCATTCTTCTCACTAGCGGTTGGTTTCTCTTGTATGGTCACTTATAGTTCTTATTTAAGTAAGAAAGAAAGTCTACCTACTTCTGCTGCAACGGTGTCTATCATGAATATCATCGTTTCTATATTGGCAGGTATGGCAATCTTCCCAGTTGTTTATGCTTTCTCATTAGAACCAACTGAGGGACCTGGATTACTATTTATCGTATTACCACATGTATTTAGTCAAATGGCGTTTGGTTCATTATTCTTAACGTTATTTTTACTATTGTTCTTATTCGCGACACTGACATCATCATTTAGTCAATTTGAAATCATCATTTCAGCTTTTGAAAAAGATGGTAAAAGATCAAGAACTAAAATCGTATGGATTCTTGGATTACTAACATTTATCGCATGTATTCCATCATCATTATCATATGGTGTATTAGCGGATGTTTCGATATTTGGAAAATCGATATTCGATGCGACGGATTATTTAGTGAGTAACATATTATTACCGATAGGATGTCTGCTTATCGCAATATTTATTTCATTTAGAATGGATCAAGCAATCGTGAAGCAAGAGTTCCAAACAGGGAATACACTCTCGCTTAAATGGTTTAAAGCGTGGAAATTCTTAATGAGATACATTATTCCAATCATTATTATCATTGTATTTATATGTTCGCTATAGAAAGTGAAATTAAGGCATAAAAAGAGGCGATACCTATGGAATTTAAACAGTTGAAATATTTTGTGGAGATTGTACGAAATGGTGGAATGACACAAGCGGCAGATCACCTGTTTGTTGCGCAATCAACAATTAGTAAAGCTGTTAAAAATCTTGAAAATGAGTTTGATATTATTCTGTTTGATCGCTCCAAAAAACATATTAAATTAACAGATACTGGGGAAGTATTCTACGACAAAGCAGTAGAATTCTTAACGCTATTTGATCACTTGACCTTAGAGTTGAACGATATATTTGAAGTTCAAAAAGGACATATAAGATTAGGGTTGTCGCCACTTATAAGAGTAGATTTAATTACGAATAGTCTTGAGAAGTTCCACGATAAATATTCGAATGTCACTTATGAAGTCGCTGAAGGTGGCGGTAAAGCGGTTGAACATTATCTTAATAAAGATGAGGTAGATATTGGTGTAACGACATTGCCAGTCGATTCATCTAAATATAATAGTGTTCCTTTGTATAGAGAAGAACTCTTTCTTGTTGTAAATACGGCGCATAGACTCGCACAACATGAAACTGTTGCTATTGGTGAATTAAGAGATGAGGAATTTCTCTTGTTGCATGATGATTATTATTTGAGAGATATGGTAATTGAGAATTGCCGTCAAGCTGGTTTTTATCCTAAAACAGTAGCGAAGATTTCTCAGCTGACGTTTATAAGTAATATGATCAAGAGAGGTCTAGGTATATCCATTGTGCCTAAGAGCATAGCCGAACAGATGAGTGAAGATGTTACGATGATCGAACTCGAAGGAGAAAAGATTTATTGGCATCTCGGACTCATCTGGAAAAAAGGCGCCTACGTGAATAGAGTGACTCAGGAATGGATTACATTTCTTAAATCATCACTTGAATGAGCATAACCCGTGAAAGATTATGAGCGTAATCTTTCACGGGTTATTTTTTATTTTTACAACTATTCCATAATAGAATAGTTCAAATCGATAATATGTATTTTATTAATACTTAAATGCGTCCTATAATGATTGATACAGTGATTTACAGGAAAGGTTGTGTTAGGATGCACCGTTTTATAAAAATTTTAATTCAAGTAACTTTAATATATATCATTACGCAAGTTGGAAGTTGGCTACAAGTGACGCTTCATATTCCGATAGCTGGTAGTATTGTTGGTCTTGCGTTACTGTTTTTCTTATTATTGTTTAAGATTTTGCCAGAAAAATGGATTGAAGGTGGAGCTAATCAATTGATCAACATTATGGTGTTGTTCTTTGTACCATCGATTGTTGGTGTTATGGATATTGCGAATGAAATAGGTCCAAGTTATATTATCATGGGCGTGCTTCTTATTATTAGTACAAGTTTAGTCGCATTATCATCTGGATATGTTTGTGAAAAAATTGTAAGTTCAAATAAACTGAATAAGGAGCATACATGATGATTATTAAAACGATTGCTATGATTGTCTTAACAATAGTAAGTTTTATTGTAGCGAAGAAATTACAAATTAAATATAAGCATCCTCTGCTTAATCCGGCATTGATTGCTTCACTTTTCATTATTGGGATTCTGCTTCTTATCGGTGATGATTATAACGATTATATGGCAGGAGGATCGTGGATACACCGATTTCTAGATTGTTCAGTTGTAAGTTTAGCGTATCCATTATATAAATACAGAAAAATGATTGTAGCTAACTTTAAAATCATTTTTTCAAGTGTGTTAACCGGAATCGTCGTGAATTTTGTCGTTATATATGGTGCGTTGTTCTTATTAGGATATCCGAGTTCTACAATTGTAACTATTTTACCGCGTTCGATGACTGCAGCAGTAGGTATTGAAGTGTCTCATCAAATGGGTGGTGTAGATACGTTAACCGTGATGTTTATTATAGCTACTGGTCTTATCGGTAGTATCTTAGGTAATTTTTACATTACAAAAGCAAAATTCAAGAGTGATTTAGCTAAAGGATTAACGTACGGAAATGCATCTCATGCATTTGGAACAGCAAAAGCTTTAGAAACCAATATTGAAGCAGGGGCATTTAGTACAATTGGAATGATTTTAACAGCTGTAATTAGTGCGATTATGTTACCGATTCTGTATTTGATTACAACACATATATCTTTAATTTAAGTCGTCATTTAATCATGACGACTTATTTTTTTGAGATAAATTTATATTCACTAATTATGAATAAAAATGCATAATAAACGTTTGTAAGATTTATTTAATTCGTTAAATGTTTACTTAACACAATTGATTTGGCGATATTTCTATTCGTTTATAATTAGAATATATATATATTTATTCATAAGTAATGGCTTAAATTCTTGTATGTAGTTTGCATTTTTATTAAAACTTATATAAGCTCTTCATTGTGATTGAAATCATCGTATTCATTAATAGTGATTTTATTAGCGGTGTACATTTATCGATAACGAGGAGTGTTCAGAAGTGAAGAAAGAAAGAATAATGGACTGGTGGACTTTTTATGGAACTGTAGTTGTATTACTTATTGCAGTTATACCGATGATGGTATTTCCGAAAGCTAGTCAGGAAGTTATAACAGGTATTAATGATACGATATCGAATTCTTTAGGCGCTTGGTATTTATTACTTGGCTTAATTGTATTTGGATTTGTATTATACATAGCATTTGGTAAGTATGGAAATGTTACATTAGGTAAAGCGAGTGATCGCCCAGAGTTTAATAACTTTAGTTGGGTATCTATGCTATTTTGTGCCGGTATTGGTTCGGATATTTTATATTGGGGCATTATAGAGTGGGCATACTACTATCAAGTACCGCCTTACGGTGCACAAGGTATGACGGATGAAGCACTTGAATATGCAACGATGTACGGTATGTTTCATTGGGGGCCAATCGCATGGTCAATTTACGTATTACCTGCGTTGCCAATTGGTTATTTAGTATTCGTAAAGAAAAAACCAATCTACAAAATTAGCCAAGCATGTCGACCAATTTTAAAAGGACAAACAGATAAGTTTTTAGGAAAATTAGTAGACATTCTATTTATATTTGGTCTATTAGGCGGTGCTGCGACATCATTAGCATTAGGTGTGCCAATGATAGCAGCTGGTATAGAACGTCTGACAGGACTGGATGGTCAGAACATAGTTATGAGAGGAACCATATTAATTATCATAACCGTGATATTCGCAATCAGTGCTTATACCGGATTGAAAAAAGGTATTCAAAAACTGAGTGATATCAATGTTTGGTTAACATTTTTAATATTAGGTATCGTTCTGATTGCAGGACCAACAATCTTTATAATGGAAACAACGGTTTCTGGATTCGGAAATATGTTGAAGAATTTCTTCCGTATGGCTACGTGGTTAGAACCATTTGGTGGTATTGGACATAGAAAAGAAACAAACTTCCCACAAGACTGGACAATATTCTACTGGTCATGGTGGTTAGTATACGCGCCATTTATAGGGTTATTTATTGCTCGTATATCAAAAGGGCGTACTTTGAAAGAAGTTGTATTAGGTACAATTATTTACGGAACATTAGGTTGTGTATTATTCTTTGGAATATTTGGTAACTATGCAGTATTCCTACAAATTTCAGGACAATTTGATGTTATACAATTCTTAAATAGTCATGGCGCAGAATCGACGATTATAGAAGTCATGCATCAGCTACCATTCCCTAAAATAATGATTGTATTATTCTTAATATCAGCATTCTTATATTTAGCAACAACGTTTGATTCAGGTGCATACATTTTAGCAGCTGCAACACAGAAAAAAGTCGTTGGAGAACCATTAAAAGCCAATAGACTATTCTGGGCATTTGCATTATGTTTATTACCTTTCTCATTAATGCTTGTAGGAGGAGAGCGTGCATTAGATGTATTGAAGACAGCTTCGATATTAGCAAGTGTACCTTTAACCGTAATATTTGTGATTATGATGATTTCGTTTATACGAACGTTATCAGGAGATCGAATAGCCTTACAACAACGTGCGGATAAATTAAAAGAAGTCGAACGACGATCATTAAGAATTGTACAAGTTAGGGAAGAAAGAGAAGACGATAATTTATAATATATTGAGGCTGGGACATAATGTAATGTCCCAGCTTTTTTTGTTGATGAAGAGGATAAAAGTGGGCGATTAATGTGGAAGTTAAATGACGTTTTTCTACCATAATATATAATCGATGCTCTCATAATTGTCTCGTATAAAAATTTCTAATTTCACATAAACTTTTTTGAGTGATTTTTACTATGTTTGGATATCGCGATTTGAAGGCGTTGAGTGCCTTAAATTAACTGAAAATTAAAAAAGAATGTTTGACATTAGACCGTCAATCGGGTATGCTAATCTTCATAATTTATTATTTCTTAGTATTCTTATCTGTTTAAAATAATTTACATTTTTTACCTTAATTATTCACAGATATTCTATAGAAATAAATATAAGGAGGACGTTGTATATCATGGCAGAAGTGTTAACTTATGAACGTTTTGACACTGATCCTTTTAAAGATATTGCTACTGACGATGAAACAAAAGGTGCATATCAAATTCTTAAATGGGCATATGGGCATTACGGGGATTCAATAGTATATTCTTGTAGTTTCGGGGCTGAAGGTATGATTTTGATAGATTTAATTTCAAAAGTAAAACCTGATGCAAAAATAGTATTTTTAGATACGGATTTACATTTCCAAGAAACATACGATTTAATTGATCGTGTTAAGGAAAGATATCCTTCATTAAATATTGAACTTAAGAAACCAGATTTAACGTTAGAACAACAAGCAGACCAATATGAACCTGCGTTATGGACGAGTGATCCTAACCAATGTTGTTATATTAGAAAGATTAAACCTTTAGAAGAAGTGTTATCTGGTGCAACAGCTTGGGTTTCTGGCTTAAGAAGAGAGCAATCTCCAAGCAGACAAAATACAGACTTCATTAATAAGGATGAAAGATTTCATTCTATTAAAGTATGTCCATTAATATATTGGACTTGGGATGATGTATGGGCATATATTGAGCGACATGATTTAACTTATAATGAATTGCATGACTTTAACTATCCAAGTATTGGTTGTATTCCTTGTACATCACAAGTTTCGTCATCAGGTGATTCTCGTGATGGTAGATGGTCAAACTTCAATAAGACTGAATGTGGATTACACACAGCGAATAATAAACCTAAATAACAAACTGAAATATTAAAGGATATTGAATCTTTTTTTATTATAAAAACATACTATTTTAATAAGAATAGTAAAAATTAGTAGTAATTAAAAATGGACAGGATGAGGTGACATCGTTGGAATTAAAAGTAACAAACAGCCCGTTTAATCAAGAGCAATCTGAGAAATTAAATCAAGTGTTTGCAACGTTAACAAATGAACAAAAAGTTTGGTTGAGCGGTTATTTATCAGCTTCAGCAATACAAGCAAATGCTTCAGATGTAACACAAGCTACTACTGCAACAGGTGTTAGTAGTGAACCGAAATTATCTAAGAGAGCGATTACGGTTTTATTTGGTTCTGAAACTGGAAATGCACAAGGACTTGCTGAAACGTTAGAAAGTAAATTAAAAGAAAAAGACTTCGACGTTACAATCGCATGTATGGAAGATTTTAAACCGAAAGATCTTAAGAAAGTAGAAGATCTATTTATCGTTACAGCAACTCATGGTGAAGGTGATCCGCCTGATAATGCGATTACCTTCCATGAGTTTTTACATAGTCGTAAGGCACCTAAGTTAAACGATTTAAGATACTCAGTACTTGCATTAGGTGATGAGTCTTATGAATTCTTCTGCCAAACTGGTAAAGATTTTGATAAGCGTTTAGAAGAACTTGGCGCTGAAAGATTGATACCTAGAGTTGATTGTGACTTAGACTTTGATGAGCCAGCTGAAAAATGGATGACAGAAATTCTAGAAACAATTGGCCAAGCATCAAGTCAGGCATCTACTGAACAAGCACAAGCGAGTGCTGAAGATGTATCAGCAACACAAACTTATTCAAGATCAAATCCATTTGAAGCGGAAATTCTTGAAAACATTAAGTTGAATGGTCGCGGATCTAATAAAGAAGTGCGACATATTGAACTTTCACTTGAAGGATTTAACGAGGCGTTTGAACCTGGCGATTGCATTGGTATCTTCCCTAAAAATGATCCAGCAGTTGTATCTGAACTGATTAATACACTTGTTTGGAAGCCAGATGAAAGTGTTGTAATCAATGATAAAGGTGACACTTTACCACTTGAAGAAGCATTAACAAGTCATTTCGAAATTACAAAGTTAACAAAATCAATTGTGACTAAAGCGGCAGATATTTTTGGAAATGGTGTGTTATCAGAAAAAGTTAAAAAAGATAGATGGATTTACGGTTATGTAGAAGGTCGTGACTTAATTGATTTAATTAACGACTTCCCACCAGAAGATCTACAAACAGATGCGTTACATCAAATCTTAAGAAAATTACCTGCTAGAGAGTATTCAATCGCGAGTAGTCATCAAGCAACGCCGGATGAAGTTCATTTAACAATCGGTGCTGTGAGATATCATGCACATGATAGAGATAGAAATGGTGTATGTTCTGTTCAATTCGCTGAACGATTACAGCCGGGAGATACAGTTCCGCTTTACTTGAAGAAGAATCCAAACTTCAAGTTTCCTAAAACGAATGAAACACCAGTGATTATGATTGGACCAGGTACAGGTGTAGCACCGTTTAGATCTTATATACAAGAAAAAGAAGAGCTAGACCTAAATAATAAAGCGTGGTTATTCTTTGGAGAACAACACTTTACGACAGATTTCTTATATCAAACAGAATGGCAAGGTTGGTTGAAAGATGGTGTGCTTGATAAGTTAAGCGTAGCATTCTCAAGAGACTCTGAAGAAAAAGTATACGTCCAACATCGCATTGAAGAAAACAGTAAAGAATTCTATCAATGGATTCAAGAAGGTGCAGCGATATATATTTGTGGTGATGAAAAATGTATGGCTAAAGATGTACATCAAGCCATTTTAAATGTTATCCAAACAGAAGGTCATTATAACGAAGAAGAAGCAGAAGCATTTCTTACTCAGTTGAAAAAAGACAGAAGATATCAAAGAGATATTTATTAAGAGGGGGCATTATTGTGAGCACTCAAAATTTATCCGACAAATTAGATGAGATGGAACACATTAAGAATAGAAGTAATTATTTAAGAGGAACAATTCAAGAAGGATTAGCAGATGAAATCACTGGCGCTATAGCTGAAGATGATACGAAACTGCTTAAATTCCACGGTAGTTATATGCAAGACGATAGAGATATTCGTGACGAACGTCGTAAACAAAAGCTAGAACCAGCGTACAGCTTTATGATTCGTGTCAGAGTACCAGGTGGAACAGCAACAGCTGATCAATGGATTGCTATGGATGATATTTCATCACAGTATGCAAATAACACTATTAAATTAACAACAAGACAAGCATTCCAATTCCACGGCATTTTAAAAAGAAATTTAAAAAGCTCAATGCAAAGTATTCATCAAGCAGTGATGGATTCATTAGCAGCGTGTGGTGACGTAAACAGAAACGTTATGTGTAACCCAAACCCATATCAATCAGGTGTGCATCAAGAGGTAGATCAATTAGCTACAGAAATAAGTGATCACTTATCTCCACAAACTGGTGCTTATCATGAAATATGGTTAGATGATGAGAAAATCATTGATACTAAAGAAGAAGTAGAACCAATGTATGGTAAGACGTATTTACCTAGAAAATTCAAAATTGGTATCGCTGTACCACCTTCAAATGATATCGATGTATATTCACAAGATATTGGTTTAATCGCAATCATTGAAGATGATCAATTAGTCGGTTTCAATGTCACTGTAGGTGGCGGTATGGGTATGAAGCACGGTAATACAGCAACATATCCTCAAGTAGGTAAATTACTTGGCTATTTCCCTAAAGAAGAAGCTGTTGATGTTTGTGAAAAAATATTAACAATTCAACGTGATCACGGTAACAGAGAAAATAGAGCAAATGCACGATTTAAATATACTGTTGATCGATTAGGTTTAGATTGGATTCGTGAAGAATTGAATAATCGTTTAGGTTGGGAAGTAGAAGAACCTAAGCCATTCGAATTTAAACATAATGGTGATCGTTACGGTTGGACTGAAGGAAGTGGCAAATGGCACTTTACTTTATTCGTTCAAAACGGACGTGTCAAAGATACAGAAGACTATAAATTAAAAACAGCATTACGAGAAATTGCTGGCATTCATAAAGGTGATTTTCGTTTAACACCAAACCAAAACTTAATCATCGCTAATGTTTCAAAATCTAATAAAAAAGCAATTCAAAAAATTATCGATGCATATGGATTAACGGATGGTGAACAATACACTGGCTTAAGAAGAAATTCAATGGCATGTGTAGCATTCCCAACATGTGGTTTAGCAATGGCTGAATCAGAACGTTATTTACCAACATTAATTGATAAAATTGAAGGCTTGTTAGACGAAGCTGGACTCAACGAAGAAGAAATTACAATTCGTATGACTGGCTGTCCAAACGGTTGTGCAAGACCAGCATTAGCAGAGATTGCATTTATCGGAAAAGCACCAGGTAAATACAATATGTATCTTGGTGGCGGATTTACAGGTGACCGTTTAAACAAACTGTTTAAAGAAAATATTGGTGAAGATGAAATTTTAGAAAGCTTAAAACCAATTCTTATTCAATACGGTAAAGAGAAAAATGATGGAGAACACTTTGGAGACTTTGTTATACGTAAAGGCATTATTAAAGAAGTGCACTCAGGACAAGACTTTCATAGTTAAATAGAAAAAATGGGGTGTAAGCATGGGCAAGGTATTCTTAGTTGGCGCTGGACCTGGTGATCCAGACTTAATTACTGTTAAAGGTATAAAAGCAATTAAACAATCAAATGTTATATTATACGATCGACTCGTTAATAAAGCTTTACTGGAATATGCGACTGAAGATACGAAAATGATTTTCTGTGGTAAAAGCCCAGATAAACACTCGTTAACGCAAGATGAAATTAATGCATTACTTGTGAAGTTATCTTTAGAAGGACATACCGTAACACGACTTAAAGGTGGAGATCCATTTATTTTTGGTCGTGGTGGTGAAGAAGCGGAAACATTGAAGAATTATGATATACCTTATGAAGTCGTACCTGGTATTACTGCTGGTGTAGCTGCACCAGCATATGCAGGTATTCCAGTGACTCATAGAGACTACAGTTCTTCTGTTGCTTTTATTACAGGTGTGATGAAAGATTCAGTAGATGAAGATGAATATTGGAAACATCTTGCTTTAGGGCCAGAGACACTTTGTATTTATATGGGTGTGAAGAAACTACCGGAAATTCAAAGATTATTAGTGAAACATGGTAGAAAGTCTGAAACACCTGTTGCTTTAATTCATTGTGGAACATCGAATCAACAAGTGACAGTCACAGGTACACTTGATGATATCGTCACAAAGGCAAAGCATATTAAGAATCCCGCAATGATTGTCATTGGTGAAGTAGTGAAACTGAGAGATAGAATGAGTTGGTTTGAAGAAGTTGCTAGTGAAGAACTTGAACCACAACTGATTTATTAACATTGGAGGAATAATAATGAAAGGCGTCTTATACGTAAGCCACGGTAGCAGAATTAAAGAAGCAACTGACGAGGCCGTCGCTTTTATAGAATCTGTAAAAAAGAAAATCGATATTTCTTTACAAGAAATTTGTTTTCTTGAATTAGCAGAACCGAATATTCAGCAAGGCATGAGGGCGCTTATTGAAAAAGGTGCTACCGAAATTTCTATTATCCCTGTTTTATTGTTAAGTGCTGGTCATTACTTTAAAGATATACCAAATGAAATCGACAAAATAAAAACACAATATCCAAATATAACATTCACTTATGGAGAACCGTTAGGCGTCCAATCAAGATTAACTGCCATTCTTAAAGAACGTATTCAAGAAACCCAAGTTGATATTAACTCCGATGCGAAACTACTTGTAGTAGGACGTGGGAGTTACCATGCCCAAACTAAAAGAGACATCTCATCAATTGGTGAGACGTTATATGAAACGACAAGCTTTAATGATGTAGATGTGTGTTATTTAGCCGCGTGTGAGCCATCATTTGAAGATGCATTACAACAAGCTTTACAAGCTGAGCATTCTCAAATATTTATAGCACCATATTTATGGTTTACGGGTGTGCTAGAAAGACATATCGAAAAAACTGCACAAACATACAATAGTAACAGCGAAATTATTGTTTGTGGACACTTAGGTCATCATCTTTCGATACAAGAAGCTTTGAAAGATCGAGTATTAGAAACGATGACAACTGATTAATTTTAAAAATGAATTTAAAGGGTGATTGTATTGGCATTTGTTCCTTTAATGATTGATTTAACTGGAAAGCAAATTAAAGTCATCGGTGGTGGCAAAATTGCAGAAAGAAGAGTCAATGCCTTGATAAGTAGTGGCGGAACGATTGAAATTATTAGTCCTGAGATCACGGAACATTTACATCAATTGTTCCAAGAGAACAAGATTAAATGGCGTGAAAAAATATTTGAAGCACGTGACTTAGAACATGCAGATTTGATTGTTTCGGCAACGAATCAAGTAGCAGTAAACAAAGCCATTAAAGAAGCAACACCTGACAATGCGCTTATTAATATGGTAGATGGTGCAGAAGAAGGCAACGTTGTATTTCCCGGGATATTAACACGGGGAAAGTTACAAATCAGTGTGTCATCCCATGGTGCAAGTCCGAAATTGGTTCGCTCAATATTGAAGGATTTAAACGAACAATATCCCGGAAATTACGGCGACTATGTTGATTTTCTTTATTCATGCCGGATGAAAATCAAAAAAATAGATATAGAAGAATCAGAGAAACAAGCACTATTATCAACGATTTTAAAAAAACAATACTTCGATACACATGAACAAAATGAATTAATAGAATGGTTGGAACAGCAACCAAAAAAGGAGTAAGAGAGGAGAGTAGTTTATGCGAAAGTTAACAATATTTGCGATTGTGGGTTTCTTAGCCCAATTAATAGATGGGTCCCTCGGTATGGGATTTGGCGCAACTTCCTCCTCACTGTTATTAACATTTGGTATTGCTCCAGCAATCGCATCAGCAACAATTCATTTTTCTGAAGTAGCAACGACAGCAGCTTCTGGTATATCACATTTGAAATTTAAAAATGTAGATAAATCAATTATTTTAAAACTTGCGCTTCCCGGTGCAATTACAGGATTTATAGGTGCAGGTGTGTTAAGTAATTTGCATAGTGATTTTATAAAACCTTTTATAGCAATTTTTCTACTAAGTATGGGATTTTATATTATTTATCAGTTTGTATTTAAGAAACAACAAAATAACAAATTAGATAATGGTAAATTATCTGCTTTCTTACTAGTTCCTCAAGGTGCTATAGCTGGTTTCTTAGATGCAATTGGTGGCGGTGGCTGGGGACCAGTCAATACACCGTTACTCTTATCAAGAAATAAAATTGAACCAAGATATGTTATTGGTACAGTTTCAGCGAGTGAATTTTTTGTAACGATATCCACTTCTCTAGGATTTATTATTTTCTTAGGATGGAGTCAAATTAATATTTTACTTGTCGTTGCACTAGCATTCGGTGGTGTTGTAGCAGCACCATTCTCAGCATGGCTTGTAAAGACTTTACCTGTCTATGTACTTGCAGTATTAGTAGGTGGGTTGATTATATTTACAAATAGTAGTGTATTGCTTGGAACATTCTTAAGTAATGATTCAACAATCAATATTGCTAAGATTGGCATTATTGTCCTTTGGTTAGGACTCGTACTATTTACGTTATGTCAACACAATAAATTTCCGTTCAATATTCAAAGTCAAAAATCTAACGAAGTTGATCAAATTAATTAATAGGAGTGAACATGATGGCAACAACAACTCAAAAGACGAAAGAAACGATTAAACCACATGGTGGAGAATTGATTAATCGCCAAGTAACAGGTGAAGAAAGAGAACAATTAATCGAAGAAGCAAAATCATTTCAACAACTAACTTTAAATCCTTGGAGTTTATCAGATTTAGAATTAATCGCGATAGGTGGATTTAGTCCATTAACAGGATTTTTAGGTGAGAAAGATTATACAAGTGTTGTAGAAGAATTACGTCTTGAAAGTGGCCTTGTATGGAGTATTCCAATTACATTACCAGTATCAGAAGAAGAAGCAAATCAATTGGAAGTTGGTTCAAAAATTGCTCTATATGGTGAAGACAAACATTTATATGGTGTATTAGAGCTTGAAGAGAAGTACACATATGACAAAGAAAAAGAAGCACAAAACGTATATGGTACAACAGACATCAATCACCCAGGCGTTAAGAATGTATATGACAAAGGTAATGTATATCTTGCTGGTCCTATCCAATTAGTTGATCGTCCGAAGCATGATGAATTCAGTGATTTTCACTTAGATCCTACAGAAACAAGAGCATTATTTAAAGAATTAGGTTGGAAGACAGTTGTAGGGTTCCAAACAAGAAACCCAGTTCACCGTGCGCATGAATATATCCAAAAAATCGCCTTAGAATCTGTAGATGGATTACTATTAAATCCACTTGTAGGTGAAACGAAATCGGATGATATTTCAGCAGAAATTAGAATGGAAAGTTATCAAGTTATCTTAAAACATTATTATCCAGAAGAAAGAACGAGATTAGTTATTTATCCAGCAGCAATGCGTTATGCAGGTCCTCGTGAAGCGATTTTACATGCATTAGTTCGTAAAAATTATGGCTGTACACACTTCATTGTCGGTCGTGACCACGCAGGAGTAGGCGACTATTATGGTACTTATGATGCACAAGAATTAATCGCACAATACGAAGACGAAATCGATATTCAAATCTTTAAATTTGAGCATGCATTCTTCTGTACAATTTGCGATAACATGACAACAGCGAAGACATGTCCGCATGATAAAACAAATCACGTACATTTAAGTGGTACGAAAGTAAGAGAAAAACTACGTAACGGTGAACAATTGCCTAAAGAATTCTCTAGACCAGAAGTAGCAGATGTATTGATTAAAGGATTGAAACAAAACTAATTTCTCTAGGAGTGGAAAAATGAGCGCATCAACAAATATTACGTGGCATGATTCTGAAGTAACAAAAGCACAACGACAAGAAAGAAATGGACATAAAAGTGTTGTCATATGGTTTACTGGTTTATCAGGTTCGGGAAAATCAACTATCTCAGTAGAATTGGAAAAAGCACTTTTCAATCAAAAAATAACATCTTATCGTTTAGATGGAGATAACATTCGTCACGGATTAAATAATAATCTAGGATTTAGTCCTGAAGATCGTAAAGAGAATATTCGTCGTATAGGAGAAGTAGGTAAACTAATGGTAGATGCTGGCGTTGTTACGATGACAGCATTTATATCTCCATATGAAGAAGATAGAAATATTGTTAGAAATATCCTTGAAGAAGGCGAATTTATCGAAGTATTTACGAAATGTAGTTTAGACGAATGTGAATCAAGAGATCCAAAAGGCTTGTATAAAAAAGCAAGAAGCGGAGAAATCAAAGAATTTACAGGAATCAATGCACCATATGAAGAACCATCGAATCCTGAAATAGTTATAGATACAGAGCATGAATCTGTAGAACAATCCGTTAATAAAATCGTTGCATACCTTAAAGAAAATAAATATTTATAAAAATCAGTGGGAGCGGGACAGAATTCTAATTTATATAAAAAAGATTTCGTAGTCCCGCCCCGGCAAGGGTGACTAGAGTAAAAAAAGCTTGATACAAGCGCATTTTTAACTCAGTCATCTACTGCCAAGATACTAAAAGATGCTGAGACATTATATTATGTCCCAGCTTCAATATGCATAATAATATAGAACTGCCACCTAAGTCTGATGTGATTTAGGTGGCAGTTTTTTTGTGTGGTTTAATGGGAGAGTTAACTCACGACATGGACCAACTACATCACCTAACTCTAAAAATAATCTACAAAAAAGGCGAGGACTTCATTGTCCTCGCCTCATCATGTTATTGCTACGTTTATAATTGTTCTTTTGCTTCTGGTATAGGGAAGTATTTATATATTTCACCAGTTTTAATTGCATTGCTTATGTTTGCTAACCATTGATAATACACTTTAGATTCTTCTAATTGCGTATATATGTTTGTTGCTTCTTCTTTAATATCTTCGTCAACGTCTTCGGCAGATATTATTTTTTGGAGTAAGACTTCTGCATCTTTCACGGAATCCATGTTTATTGAAATTTCTCTATCCCATTTTCTAGAGAAAAAGTTATTAAAGAATATGAAAAAGTCTTTCTCTGCGATGAAATGTTGCTTTCTACTTCCTCTTGTAAATTGTTGTTTGACGATATCAAACTCTTGTAGCTTCTTAACACCTGCGCTCATACTTGGCTTACTCATTTGTAGTTGTTCACGCATTTCATCAAGTGTCATACTACCTTCAAACACCATTGTGCCATATAGGTTTCCAACGCTTCGGTTAATACCATATAAATCCATCGTTTCACCAATTCCATTGATCACGATGTCTTTAGCTTGGTCTAAATTTTTCTTGTAGTTATCTGAACGTCCCACTACGTACACCTCCAATAATTACTTTAATTGTATCATGAATTCTTTTACATTGTAGTTACTTTTGCACTACTTGTCTATTCGAAATAGCTTGATGTATATAGAAAAATTTAAAGTCCGAGGAAATTTGACGACTTTAATAGGGTATGCTAACATTACATCTGTAAAGTTCGTTAAATAAAAATTTAACAAAGTTAACGGAGGTAATTTTTAATGGAATATTTAGATGGTTTATCAAGTCGTCAATATATAAATGGTGAGTGGGTTGAAGCTTCAAACGGAGAAACACGAGACATCATTAATCCATATAACCAAGAAGTTGTCTTTACTGTTTCAGAAGGAACAAAAGAAGATGCAGAGAAAGCAGTACTTGCTGCGAGACAATCTTTTGAATCTGGCGAATGGTCAAAAGAAACAAGCGAGAATAGATGTAATAAAGTAAGAGCGATTGCGGATGCAATTTTAACGCATAAAGAAGAACTTGCTAAACTTGAAACGTTAGATACAGGTAAAACATTAGAAGAATCATATGCAGACATGGATGATATTCATAATGTATTTATGTATTTTGCTGGATTAGGTGGAAATGATGGTGGAGAAGTTGTTGAATCACCAATCCCTAACTCAGAAAGTAAAATAGTAAAAGAACCTGTCGGCGTTGTAACTCAAATCACGCCATGGAATTATCCTTTACTACAAGCGTCATGGAAAATTGCGCCAGCATTAGTAACAGGTTGTT
Organism: Mammaliicoccus sp. Dog046; assembly: GCF_034039665.1. Classification (NCBI taxonomy): domain Bacteria; kingdom Bacillati; phylum Bacillota; class Bacilli; order Caryophanales; family Staphylococcaceae; genus Mammaliicoccus; species Mammaliicoccus sp. Dog046. The sequence goes on from NZ_CP120131.1 coordinate 274,245, forward strand.
CATTGGTAATGAAACCAAGTGAAATTACACCGTTAACAACAATTCGTATTTTTGAATTGATGGAGGAAATTGGTTTTCCACAAGGTGTTATCAACTTAGTGCTTGGTAAAGGTGCTGAAGTTGGAGACGTATTATCATCTCATCCTGAAGTTGATCTTGTGTCATTCACTGGCGGTATTCAAACAGGTAAACATATTATGAAACGTGCTGCGGATAACGTTACGAATATCGCACTTGAATTAGGCGGTAAAAATCCAAACATTATCTTTGATGATGCAGATATAGAATTAGCAGTGGACCAAGCTTTAAATGGTGGTTACTTCCACGCAGGTCAAGTTTGCTCAGCAGGTTCTCGTATCATCGTACACAACGATATTAAAGCACAATTCGAATCAGCATTGATTGATCGTGTGAATAAAATTAAATTAGGTAATGGATTCGATCAAGAAACAGAGATGGGACCAGTTATCTCTAAAGAACATCTTGCGAAAGTTGCGAATTACATCGACGTTGCTAAAAATGAAGGTGCAACAATAGCTGCTGGTGGTAAGAAACCTGAAAGAGCAGACTTGAAAGATGGATTCTTCTTCGAACCAACAGTAATTACTGACTGTGATACATCAATGAGAATTGTACAAGAAGAAGTATTTGGACCAGTTGTTACAATTGAAGGATTTGCGGATGAAAGTGAAGCAATTCAATTAGCTAACGATTCAATATATGGATTAGCTGGTGGTGTATTTACGAAAGATGTTGCAAAAGCAAATCGAGTAGCGAATGAATTGAAGATGGGGACTGTCTGGATTAATGACTTCCACCCATACTTTGCACAAGCACCATGGGGCGGTTACAAACAATCTGGTATCGGTAGAGAGTTAGGTAAAGAAGGCCTAGAAGAATATGTGATTTCAAAACATATATATACAAACATTAACCCAGAACCTGTGAATTGGTTCAGCAAATAAATAAAGATATAGAACATGTAGGAGGCTATCAAGATGAAAAAATCTTATGATTATATAATTATCGGTGGCGGAAGTGCCGGTTCAGTATTAGGTAATAGATTAAGTGAAGATAAAGATAAATCAGTATTAGTATTAGAAGCAGGTAGAAGTGACTACCCTTGGGATTTGTTAATTCAAATGCCAGCAGCATTAATGTATCCATCAGGTAATCGTTTCTACGATTGGAAATACGAAACTGAAGGCGAACCTCATATGGACGGCAGAAAAGTATTTCATACAAGAGGTAAAGTTTTAGGCGGTTCAAGTTCAATCAACGGAATGATCTTCCAAAGAGGTAACCCAATGGACTATGAAGGTTGGGGCGAACCTGAAGGTATGGAAACATGGAAGTTTGCTAACTGCTTACCATACTTCAAACGTTTAGAAAAAGCATTTGGTTCAGATAAATCTGACCAATATCGTGGACATAATGGCCCAATCAAATTAAGAAGAGGTCCAGCTACAAATCCATTGTTCCAAGCATTCTTTAATGCTGGTGTTGAAGCGGGTTATAACAAGACACCTGATGTCAACGGATTTAGACAAGAAGGGTTTGGACCTTTTGATAGCCAAATCCATAACGGTAGAAGAGTTTCAGCATCTATCGCTTATTTAAGACCAGCAATGAAACGTAAAAACTTAACAGTACAAACACGTGCATTTGTTACAGAAATTAATTACGAAGGTAGAAGAGCAACTGGTGTAACATTTAAGAAAAATGGTAAAACACATACAATTGGTGCTGGCGAAGTTATCTTATCAGGTGGTGCGTTCAATACACCTCAACTATTACAATTATCAGGTATTGGTGATTCAGAACACTTGAATTCACTAGGTATTGAAACAAGAGTTCATTTACCAGGTGTAGGTGAAAACTTTGAAGACCATTTAGAAGTATATGTTCAACACGCTTCTTCTAAACCAGTTTCAGAACAACCAAGCTTAAATAAATTCAAAATGCCATTCATTGGATTACAATGGATATTTGGACGTAAAGGTCCAGCAGCAAGTAACCACTTTGAAGGTGGCGGTTTCGTAAGATCAAATGATCAAGTGAAATATCCAAACTTGATGTTCCACTTCTTGCCACTTGCAGTTCGTTATGATGGTCAAAAAGCAGATACAAAACATGGTTTCCAAGTTCATATTGGACCAATGTACTCTAACTCTAGAGGTAGCTTGAAGATTAAATCTAAAGATCCATTTGAAAAACCAAAATTCGTCTTCAACTATTTATCAACAAAAGAAGATGAACAAGAATGGGTAGAAGCAATTAGAACAGCAAGAAATATCTTATCACAACCAGCATTAAAACCATTTAATGACGGAGAAATTTCACCAGGACCATCTGTTCAAACAGATGAAGAAATTTTAGATTGGGTTAAGAGAGACGCAGAAACAGCATTACACCCATCATGTAGTGCGAAAATGGGACCAGCATCTGATCCAATGGCTGTAGTAGACCCGTTAACAATGAAAGTACACGGTATGGAAAACTTAAGAGTAGTTGATGCATCAGCAATGCCACGTACAACAAATGGTAACATCCACGCACCTGTATTAATGTTAGCAGAAAAAGCAGCAGACATTATTAGAGGTAAGAAACCATTAGAACCAGAAGAAATCGATTATTATCAACACGGCGTACATCCTAAAGACGCTGGTGTAATTAAATAAGACGTATTCATATAGAAAAAAGAAGCCATAAATTTGGCTTCTTTTTTTGTTGTGGTGTTGAGCTGAGATATCGTGCGATTAGGTATCAAACGCACGATATCTTTCATATCAAACAAAACCCATACCTTATTTCTTCATTAGAAGAAGGTATGGGGGAGAAATTTAACAAGTACTTCCTTCCCATATGTATACCGGGAGTATGTACTCATCTAAAGTTTTATTATTTTCTAATCTTTCATTTAAAACTTCAATTGCTTTAATCGCAATTTCTTCGATTGGTTGAACAACAGTAGTTAATTCAGGCAATATGTTTCTCATAATTTGTGTACCATCATATCCAATCAGCTGTATATCTTCAGGGATGCGTTTATTGAATTTTTTAGCTATTTGCATAATAAGAGCAGCATCTAAATCATTTGATGCGAAGATACCCTCCATATTTGGTTGTTCTTCAAACATGCGATTGAAGATTTCGATTTTATCTTTATATGGAATATTGAAATCAACAGTATAACAAATAGGTTGTAAATTGTTTGCGACCATTGTATCTTCGTATGCTTTTCGACGTCTTTGAGCAGGTGTGTTAAGACTTTTAGGTCCAGCTGTATGGATAATGTTTTTAGCGCCTTTATCAATCAGTCGTTGAGTTGCAAGTTGACCACCTTGATAATTATCAGATTCAATAATGGGAATATCTTGATTCATTATTCTGTCGATTGCAACTATAGGAAGATTTTCATTTTTATACTGATGAATATCACTGTTATGTGTTCCTACTATCAGTCCGTCTACTTGATTTGAAAGTAATTGATCTAAATAATTTTTTTCTTTATCAGGGTCATTCATAGAATTACCAATGATGACTTTATATCCTTGTGAATATAATCTTTTTTCTAATTCTTCGACTAATTCTCCGAAAAAAGGATTCGTTACTGTAGGGAATATGAGTCCTATAAGTTGTGTTTTTTTATTGAAAAGTTGTCTTGCAACTGTATTTGGTTGATAATTTAATTTTTCCATAGCATCATTCACTTTATCGATAGTTTCTTGACTTAAGTAACCACGTTTATTTAATACTCTAGAAACAGTAGTCTTTGAAACGTTAGCTAATTTGGCAACATCATCTAATTTAGGCTTCATTTTAAATTCCTCTCAATACAGTATTTAAGTTACCTCCTATTATATCAAAAAAAGGGAGCGGGACAGAAATCTAATTAATATAAAAAGATTTCGTAGTCCCGCTCCTGATTTATACCATTAAAATTGAACGGCTATTTCATTCAGTTGATGTACAGTATATGTTGTTTCAATAGAATGAGAAGCATCCATCCAAATATTTGGAGTATCTTCTGTGTAATATCGTTCTGTGAATACAACTTCACCGTCATTAATGAATATTTCTACAGAACTTTTATCTACAAAGATTCGTAAATTCAACTCTTCATGAGGTGCAATGGTTGCATATCTTGAGTCGTTTTTATCAGCACGATATAATTCGAATTCATTTATTTCGGCATTATACTTTAAAGATAAAATGAGTTGATTTGAATTGTCTTTTATCTCAAATGAAGTAGTAAGGTTTTCTATAGATGCTACGTGATGCGTTACGTTTATTTCTAAATGAGATAACTGATCTGATAACAATTTAGGTGACTCCAAGACTAGATTTTCAGACTGTAAAGTATGTGTTCTAAGAGCTTTTAATTCTTCTACTGGTTTCATATATAAATGATTATCTTTCAGTTCAAGTTCTCTTGGTAGGGTTAGCGCACCAGCCCAGCCGTCCTCTTTTTCAGGCATAGGACTTTCCCACATTGCCATCCAACCAATGAGTATTCTTCTGCCATCAGGCGTTAATGTTGTTTGTGCAGCATAAAAGTCATGTCCATGATCTAATTCAATAAACTGATCACGTGTAAATGCTGTTTTGTCTGAGTTTAAATGTCCCAGGAAATAACCCGTTTGGAATAAATTTAAATATTTTTTTTCATCTTGTTTAATCCCTTGTGGAGAACACATTAAAATATCTTTATTGTTTAGTGTAAATAAGTCCGGACATTCCCACATAAATCCTTCTTTTTCTATGTTTGTAGATTTTGCGATATCACCAATGTACGTCCAGTCTTTTAAATCTGAAGATTGATATAGTATGACTCTACCTAGTCCATCTTTTCCTTGGCTACCAAGAATCATGTAATAATTACCGTTATCTTCCCAAACCTTTGGATCTCTGAAGTGGTGTGTATTGTCTTCAGGTTCTGAAGCAATCACTGGATTATTTTCATACTTAGTAAAATTCACACCATCCGTACTATAAGCCATATTTTGATTTTGCCAAAAATGATCAGGATCGCCGTCACCATAGTAATGATGCCCAGTGTAGAATAAGTATAATGTATCATCTTTTACAATCGCACTGCCTGAGAAACAGCCATCTTTGTCTTCTTTAGAACCAGGTGTCAATGCAATAGGTAAGTTCTCCCAATGTACTAAATCTTTACTTCTTGCATGTCCCCAATGCATAGGACCCCATTCTGGGCTATATGGATAGTGTTGATAAAAAATGTGATAGTAGCCATTAAAATAGCAAAATCCATTTGGGTCATTAATCCATCCAGACTCAGCACTAACGTGAAAGCCAAGTCTATATCGGTCATTCGTAATTTGTATCGGTTTATTTGTCATAATAAATTTGCTCCTTTTTTAATTAAGTTTGTCGTACAAATGGGTCGCCATTGACGTCCTCATCGTCTTTCTTAAATGCAAATATAGCGAAAATACCTGCAATGAGTGCAATTCCAGAAATGATTAAAAATGTCTGACTATATCCAATTTGATCTCGTAAAGTGCCAAGAGGTGTGGATAATATCACTTGGCCAATTTGTGCTGCTATTTGAAAAGCAATCATATATAACGTTGCTGATAGTTTAGGATTAAAGTGTAAAGTGATATATCTAAACATAGGTAGCATAAACAGTGGTACTTCAATGGCATGCATCATTTTAATAATTGAAACTGTAACCGGATCATTAAGTAAACCACTTAAACCAATTCTGACTACCATTACTGTAACACCTAATAATAAAGTATTACGCACTCCAAATCTTAGCATTATCATTGGTATTACACCCATCATTAACGCTTCAAAAAATACTTGTACAGAATTTAAAGTCCCATACATTTGTTGTCCAGCTTCAGGTGTATCAAATAATTTAGTATAGAAGTCCGGGAACATTTGTTGATCGTAAATAGTATAGAAAGACCAACTAAACATAATAAAGAGTGTGATTACCCATAAATGCGGTAATTTGAGTAAAGATAACATCTCTTTAAAACTTGGAATAGAAGCGTCTGTATCATCATTTATAATTTCACGCTTAGCTTTATTTTCCGATTCAGGTTTCCAAAATATAAGGTTTAATAATAAGAATAATCCTAATAACGAACCTAACCAAAAATTATAATCTGGATTTTTAACAAATAAAAATCCAGCAATTAAAGCGAAGATTGCATAACCAAAGGATCCCCAAGCACGCGCTTGTCCATATTTAAAATCGAAATATCTACTAAATCTTTCAGACACAGCTTCGTAAATACCAGCAGCTGAAAGAAAAGCAGCTGAAAGAAATAAAGAACCTAATACAATGCCTAATGAAAAATTACTTTGTATTAATGGTGCATATATCCAAATAAAGAATGGGGCAACAAGAGTAGACATCGTTGCACAAAATATTAACAACGTCCTTTTAATAACAAGTCTGTCTTGAAGTATGCCATAAATAAACATCAATATTAAAGTAGTTAAAGAATTTGCAGAATAAATCGTACCAACTTCACTTCCAGATAGACCAAGTCCATTTTTGTCAGATGTTAACCAAATTTGGAAAAAGGACCACCATATAGACCATGATGCGAAAAAGAGTAGTAATGTAAACGAAGATTGCAAATAAGATTTGTTTTTAAACGGTTGTATATAATTGCTAAAATTCAATTTTAAAACCTCCTTTTAATATATGTAAGGGCTTTCTTATAAAGAAGTTTAGCTTTGTTTAAATGATATGTCAACCGGTTAACATACTAAAAATTTAAATTCTTTAGCAATTGTGGTAAAGATTACGGTAGTAAAAATGAGAGATATCGTGCGATTCAGGTCAAATCGCACGAAGACTTTAGGGTAAGTGTCGAGATATCGTGCGATTCGGTATCAAACGCACGAAAACTTTGGGGTTAGTGTCAAGATATCGTGCGATTAGGTGTCAATCGCACGATATCCCTCAGACCAAAACAAATCCCCCATACCTTCCTTATTACAAGAAGGTATGGGGGATTAAAATTTATATATTTTTATTTACTGATGCATCGTATATGGAATCTACTGCATCTTGTAAGTGACTATCAAATGTTTCTGCTGATTGATCAGCGAATAGGTCAGTTACTAATGCGCGTGAGAAGCTGGCGATAAGACTATTATTTTCTTTTAATAGTTCATTTGCTTTCTCTCTTGAGTATCCACCAGACAATGCGACTACACGAACGACATTTGGATGCTCGCTCAATGTTTCATATTGATTAGGATTAGTTGGTATTGTTAGTTTTAACATTACAAATTGATTGTCTTCTAATTTATCTAATTCTTTAGCGATTTCTTCTTTTAAAATATCTTCAATTTCAGCTTTGTCGTTAGAATTGATATTAACTTCAGGTTCGATAATTGGTACAAGGCCTGCTTCTATGATTTGTTTACCAATTTCAAATTGTTGTTGTACGACTTCAGCAATCGCATCTTTATTCGCTTCTAAAATATTTGAACGCATTTTAGTACCGAATACGCCACGAGATTTTGCACGTTGTAATAGTTCATCTAATCCAGGAATCACTTTCATCAACTGAACACCATTTTTTTCTTCAGCAAGTCCTTTGTCTACTTTTAAAAATGGTACAACGCCTTTGTCGGCTAAATATTCAGAAGTATATTTGCCTTCTACTTCACGATCCATTGTTTGTTCAAATAAAATGGCACCTAAAATCTTCTCAGAAGTAAAAGCAGGTGACGTGACAATGCGCGTTCTCATTTCATGCACAAGTGTAAACATTTCGTCTTCATTGCTGTATTGACTTTCATCAATGCCGTAATCTTTCAGTGCTTTTGGTGTACTACCACCACTTTGATCAAGTGCAGCTATAAATCCTTTACCATTTTTTACTTTTTCAAATTGTTCTTGGTTCATTTTATTCACTCCTTTAGGTATTTTCACTTTTAGTATGATGATTTTTAAATCTGATATCAAGCGTTACCACTTCAAATGAATTATGTCGAATTTAAGGAGAATGTTATATGATTGTTCCAAATATAGTTGATAGGGATTATGATATACCGTAAGGAGGCTTTACAATGAATAAAAAATCAGCAATATTACTTATAGGTAGCTTAGTTGTTGTTACGCTAGCGGTAGCAGCACTTTTATTATTTTCTACGCAAAAAAGTACTTACTATGGATATATGAAGAGTAGTACAACTGCAGAGAAAGTAATTAGCGAAAAGAATCAAGAAATTACTGAGAACGTAAAACTTGAATCAACACAAGATTTCAAACCTAAAAAAGGTGACTTCGTGAAATTGATTTCAAATGACGATGGTAAAACATTCTATAAAAAAACAGTCGTTAAACATGATGATATACCACATGGTTTAATGATGAAAATACATGAGATGGAAATGTAGCAATTAAAAACAGCAATTCGCAGAAGAGGCGAATTGCTGTTTTTTTAGTGGGAGTATTTAAAGTGTGTTAAGCGTCTTCTATTAATTTGTCGAATTCTTTATATACTTTTGTAACTTCTGGACCGATAACGATTTGGGCATTGTGCTTGTCTATGATCACAACACCATGCGCACCTGTTTGTATAATTTTGTCTTTATTGATTAATGAAGTATCTTGGAGTTCTAATCTTAACCTAGTCATACAATTTTCATATTCAATGACATTATCTTTCGTACCTATATTTTCTAATATTTTTTTAGACATATATTGATATTGATTGTGTGATAAAGTGAGGTCCTTCTCATCTTCTTCTCTTTCTTCATCAAAAGAAGTTTCTTCAATTTGACCAATAATCGGCACATGCCTTTTAGTGATGTAGAAATAAAACGTAACATAGTATAGTATGAAAAATCCTATTCCTACAGGTATAATCATCCAACCTTTATCTGATAAACTCAGGTTTAATATATAATCAATGATGCTTCCTCCCCAAGAAAAACCTTCCCGAACGTGTAGGTAATACAATACCATTCCTGCTAAACCTGTGTATACAGAATGTATAAAGTATAAAAATGGTGAAGTGAATAGGAATGTAAATTCAATAGGTTCGGTGATACCAGCGACGATTGCTGTGAAACTACCAGAGCCCATTAGTGCTTTAGTATTTTGTTTGTTGAATTTTGCAGCTTTTGAAATAGCTAAAGCAATTGCAGGTATACCAAACATGATAGAGACAAAGTAGCCACTTAAGAAATAACCAGCAGTAGGATCACCATTTAAGAATCTCGTGACTTCACCATGCACGACTTCTCCTCCTGATGTTTTATAATCACCTAAACCAAAGTAAATGTAAGTGTTTAAAACATGATGTAATCCGAATGGAAGTAGGAATCTATTTAAGAATCCATTGATAAATACACCTAAGCCGCCTAATGTCACAAGCGATTGAGCTAACCAGTCAATAGTGGATTGAGCAAATGGCCAAATTAGAAAACTTAAACCCGTTACTGGTATCATGACGATGATAATTATAGTGATAGGGAAGTTCTCACCAGAAAAGAATGAAAATACTTTCGGTAATTCAGTATCTTTGAACTTATTGTAAACCCAGGCAGCTAATAAACCGGATATAAGACCACCAAATACACTCATATTTAAATCAGAATCAAGTATCTTCAATCCTTCTTTAAGTATGGAAATGGCAATAAATCCTGTTAGAGCAGGTATACCTCGATCTTTAGTTTTTGATAATCCCATTGCTATCCCGATTGCTATAAGAATATCGATATTATTAAAAATTGCTCCAGATGCTTGGAATAGTTTCCAATTCAATAAATCTTCAGAACTCAGTCTAAAAAGTATCCCAGCGGCAGGTAATGCAACAATTGGAATCAGCATGGATTTACCAAGCTTTTGTAAGAATCTCATCATAACAAATGTCCCCCTTTGACATTACAATTCAGAATAATTGATTAAAGATATCCCATTTGCGGTAGTAAATGTTTTTATTGCATGATCACTTGTTAGAAAAGCTAATTCTTCAATTCTTGGCATAACAAAAGATGAATGATCTCTTAAAAATTTATCTATATATGCTGGATGACACATTATTTCTATTGCTTCATAAGCTTTATATTTCTCTTTGATATTTTCTATAGAATTTAATATGTTTTCAGGATGATACTCAAAATAATCGACCATCTTATATTCAGGATAATCATTTTTATCACCTAAATTGTTTCTAATAGGCAATTGATATTCGGATGCTAATTTTAAAAATACGGGCTTAACCATCTCTAAGTTATTAACATGATGATGACTATCTAAGTGAGTAGGTATTAACTGAGTTGATAAAAATTTTTCGATTTGTGCTTTCCATTCAAAATATAGTTCATCAACATCGATGTAAAACTTCCCATCATAATGTGATAGACTTCTAAAATTACCGTCGCTATCAGCTAGGCTATATGAATTCTTACTTAATGGTTTTCCACAAGTTAAAGTAAGGTGAATACCAATACCTAATCCTGGATTTTCTTTAGCTAAATGAATAGCATGTGTGAATCCGGGCATGTTTGTTAAACAAGTTGTAGAGGTAAGTATTCCATTTTTGTAAGCATCGATTATTCCGTAATTCACGCCATTTGAATACCCGAAATCATCTGCATTTATGATCACTTTCATAGTTTACCCTCCAATTATGTTAAATCTGGCCAATAGTCCTTATTAGCATCGATTAAATCACTTAACACATCCTTAGCTTTATTTGTATCGATGACTGTTCTATTTAAAACAAGCGCTTGTAATAGTTTGTTATAGTCATTTTCAAGATAAGCTTCTACTACTAATTTTTCATAAGCATATTGATTCTCTAATAAGCCCTTATAAAAAGTAGAAACCTCACCAACTATAAATGGCTGAGGACCATTTATACCAAGTAGGGCAGGAACTTCTACAAGAGCATTGCTCGGTAGATTAGGAATAATCCCTTCATTTCTTGTTAGTATAATAAATCTTTCGTTTAGGTGATGCACAAGAGAAGCGGCGATTCGAATCATATATGTGCCATGAATATCACCAGAAATATCAACGTCGTGTGTATTGTTTTGATTGATGATCTTATCGCAATCATTAAAAACGTCAGTTTCACGACCATTAATCACTTGTCTCGCTCGAGTATTGTTTACTGATTCTTTTTGAGATAGATCATTAGGATACAGGTAATACTGTAGATAGGTGTTCGGTAAATATTCATCAAAATCTTGTATCATCTGTTTAGCTTGTTTAAAGGTAGATTGCCACGAAGCATCGTTCGCAATTAACTTATCAGTAGGTTTAAAGTCGTTATATTTTATAAAATGTTTGAGTTCATCTGTATAATCATGACCTTGTTTGTTTTGAATTTTTGTAAACCAACCAAAATGATTTAATCCGAAATAATCTGCTTCTAAATTCCAAATATCCTCATCTAAAATATCTGCATAACTTTTCATAATTGCTATTGGCATATCACATATATTTAATAATCGAGTATCATCTGGAAATACCATATCTAAGGCGAGTCCAACAATTGCAGCGGGATTTGTATAATTTAATATCCAAGCATTCCTATTTTCTGAACGGATGTCTTTAACAAGTTGTATCATATCGGGTATTGATCGCAATCCATAAGACATCCCGCCAGCCCCACATGTTTCTTGTCCAACTAAACCGTGTTTCAATGGAATTTGTTCATCTAATTCTCTCATTTGTAAACCACCCGTTCTTATTTGAACGAATATGATATCTGCATCTTTAAAAGCAATGGATTTATTAGTAGTATATTCAAATTCTTCTAATGAAGGATAATGCTCTTTTAATAATATTGATGCGGCTTTACCAACCTTTTCTTGACGTGCTTCATTTGTATCATACAAAGTTATTTTCTTAAGTGGTAAAGCGTTGGATTCTTCAATCAAGCTCATTAATATACCTAAAGTATAGGTACTTCCGCCACCAACTATTGTTAATTTACTCTTTTTCATTATTTTGTAACCTCCCTTTTTGCTTGTATTATACAATATGTATCTTATAATTCAATACAAATATAATACAAATTTTAGATGTGTATGCTTTTTGATTTAGTAGTGATAGAATAAAATGTGAAAGTGAGGGGTTTTTATGGCTGAAAATAAAATGCCTTTATACCAAGAAATTATGAAAAATATTCAAGATTTTATAAAAAATGAAGGACTTGAACATGGAGACGTTATACCAACTGAAATGATTTTGGCTGAGAAATATAACGTAAGTAGAGTAACGATTAGAAAAGCAATTTCGAAATTAATAGAGAAAGATATTTTATATAGTATTAAAGGAAGTGGAACCTATGTAGCGTTTCCTAAATTTGAACATAATTTATTTAAGTTACAAGGATTTACTGAAGAGATGCAGCCATTTCACAATTCTATAAAAAATGAAGTTACAGAATTTAGCCTTATATCACCAGATGAGCAGCTTCAAGAAATTCTTAATATTAGTGAAGATAAGAAAGTATATAACATTAAACGAGTAAGAAAATTATATGATGAAGCTTTGATCATAGAAAATGCATATATTCCTTTTGAATTATTCCCAGATTTATCTATTGAAGCCATGACAAAATCGAAATATGGTTATCTTAAGGAAAAGGGGTATTCAATTAAAAAGAGAGTAGAAGAGTTTATACCTAAACTACCAAATAAAGAAACGATTGATACGTTTAACATTGAACCGAATACACCATTATTAGAACTGAAAGCATATTCGATATTGAATAATGATGAAATATTTGAATACTCAGAGGTACTTTATCATCCTAAAAAATATAAATTTAAATTAGAACTATCTAGATAGAAGGAGAGAGGTATTTTGATTATAAGAGATAAACGTGATGAAGATATTGAGTCGCTTGCCAAAATTCATTATGAGTCATGGTTAACAACGTACAAAGGAATCATACTTGAGAGTTATTTATCTAAATTAACGCTGGAATCTTATATAGAAAAACATCAAATATTTAATGCGCCTTGTATAGTAGCTGAAGTAGATGGTCAAGTTGTCGGATTTTTAATGTATAAAGAGGACCATGATATAAAATGTGGGGAAATTATGGTGATATATTTATTAAAGGCGTTTCAAAATAAGGGGATAGGCACACAATTAATGTTGGAAGTAGAAAGTCGTTTGAAACTAGAAAATGACCAACTGTCCTTATGGGTAATTGAAGATAATATTCCTTCTGTAAAGTTCTATGAGAAGCTAGGCTATAGAAAAGATGGCGAATATGAGTTTGCAGATTATGGAAATGTTTTACGTGAAACGCGGATGATTAAAAAATTATAATTTAAGATTTTGATTAGTGTAATTTAAAGATTATTAAATGCATTTTTTGTGAATGTAAAACACTTTATTAAAATAACTTTAAAAAAATCAATAAAATATGATTACTATAATTATACTAGGGTAAGTTATCAAGAAAGGAGGAATGAACTATGAGTAATATAACAGATTCTTTTTTAAGTGCTTTAGATAGTGTCATTGGTTTCATACCAAACTTAATCAGTGCGATAATTCTTTTAATCGTTGCTTGGTTAATAGCAGTAATCGTTAAAACAATCATTGTTAAGGGGTTAAAAGCAATTGGTTTAGATAAATGGTTAGCGAAGAAGGGTCTTACAGACTCAGAAAGTGGTAAGTCAGGTTCTGAAGGTTTAATTCAAACATTTGGTAAACTTGCTTATTTCCTAATCTTCCTACTATTCTTGCCGTCAGTATTTGATGCATTAAAAATGCCATCAGTTTCAGCTCCAATTAAGAATATGATGAATAGTGTATTAGACTTCTTACCAAAAATTATTGTTGCAGTAGTAATATTAGTTATTGGTCTATTCATTGCGAAAGTGCTTGGAACATTAGTTAAAAATCTATTAACTAATTTAAATGTAAGTAAATACAATCACTATGTTAATTTTGGTGATAATAAAGAAAGTGTCGACATCCCTTCAGCTGCAGGTTGGATAATCACAACAATTATTGGATTATTCTTTGTAGTAGAAGCGTTGAACACAGTGAATTTACAAGTATTAAATACAATTGGTGAAGCAATTATTGGTTACTTACCACTTGTAATCTCAGCAGCAATCATTTTACTAATTGGTTTCATTGGTGGTAATTTATTATCTAAATTAATCAAGAAATCAACTGGTAACGGATTTGTTTCTGAAATTGTAAAATATTTAGTGATTATCGTGTCAGTATTTATGACATTAGATCAATTAAACTTTGCTCAAAGTATTGTTAATGTAGCATTCTTACTTATCCTAGGTGCAGTTGCAGTAGCATTTGCAATTTCATTTGGTATCGGTGGTAAATCATTTGCTGAAAAAACATTATCAAAAATAGAGCGTAAAGCTGATTCAGATAAATAATTATCGAATTAGGAAAGAACTTCATTAGACAACTGTCTAATGAAGTTCTTTTATTTATTATAGAAGTGAAAGGGATCGGTGCGAATGAGATATCGTGCGATTAGGTATCAATCGCACGAAGACTCATTCACAAAAATATAAATTCAAAAAACAAGCGAGACAATGTAAATTCTGTCTCGCTTGTGCATATTACATATTAAATTGTTACAACACCCATAAGTATTGCAATAACTAGCATGAGAATTGAGAATCCCCAAACCCAGAAGAATGCATATTTAATGTATTTCCCCATATTTATTTCTGCTAGTCCGACTGCTAACCAAACGGCTGGTGCGAATGGACTAACGAATGTACCTATAACGTTACCAATCATTAATGCAAATGCTGTTGATTGAGATGGTACACCGAATTGACTTGCAGTAGATTCTACTATTGGTAGAATTGCAAAGTAATAGGCATCTGTACTTGTTAATAAATCTAAAGGTACACCTAATACTCCAATGATGATGTGTAAATACGGACCGACAACGGTAGGTAATACTGTAATAAGTGATAAAGCGATAGATTCTAACATGCCGGTTTCATTTAATATTCCAAGGAATACACCAGCTGCAATAATAACAGCTGCCATCATTAAAGCATTGGGTGCATGTGCACGTATACGTTCCATTTGTTCATCTACATCTCTAAAGTTCAATGGTAATGCAATTGCAACACCAAGCATGAATGCAAATTCAGGTGGTACGATATCCAGAAGCATCATTGTTACAATGATTGCAGTAAGTAATAAATTCAACCACAATATGTACGTATGTTTTGTTGCTTCTCCTTTGATAGCCGCATTTTCTTCTTGATCTTTTTCATAGTTAGCAATGATTTCTTTCATATCAACTTTAACAAAATCTTGATCTGGAAAAGCTTTCGCTATACGCTTTTTCTCTCTAAACCCTAAATATATTGAAAAAAGTATGGCGCATACAATACCAACCAATTGAATTGGAATAACTTGATACCAAAGATCGTTGATATTTTCGACTTTTAGTACTGAAGCGGTTCTTGCCATTGGGCCACCCCAAGGAACCATGTTGATAATTGCTGCGCTTAATGCAAGTAATAATACTAGTAGATATGGGCTCATTTTTAATGCCCGGTATAATGGAAGTAAAGCAGGAATCGCTAATAGGAAAGTGGTTGCACCTGCACCATCTAATTGGGCAAATGTACCTATAATGGTTGTTACAATAGCAACAATAATGATATTACCTCTAGTTAATTTAATCATGCTTCTTACAAATGGTCTAAATAAGCCACTGTCCGAGATAATGCCGAAGTAAATAATCGCAAATATAAACATGATTGCAACGTTAAATACTTGATCAATACCCGACTCGACATATTTTCGAATATCCCCAAATCCGTGTCCAATCGCAAGTGCGCCAATTACAGGAATCAATATCATTCCTACAATAGGACTAATCTTTTTCATAATAAGCATTGCGACGATTGAAACGATGATGACTAGTCCTACAATCGTTAGTAAAGTGTTTGGTTCTTCCATCCTTCATCCCCCTTTTAATGTAAGTGCTTACATTAATTCTTAAATTAAAAAGCTTTCTAAAACACATCAAAGTGTAATAGAAAGCTTTTGTTTATTATATCATTTGAATTTAAACAATAATATAGAAAATCTAAAATAAACTGAATATTTTAACTATCAATTTCAAATCCTAAATCTTCTATCATTGCATAATCTAATTGATTAGGTTGACCACCTGTTATTAAATAATCACCTACAAAAATCGAATTGGCAACCATAAGTGACATTGATTGAAGACTCTTCAAATTAACTTCGCGACCACCAGCTATACGGATTTCTTTAGTAGGGTTAATGAATCGAAACATACATAAAATTCTTAAACATTTCATTGGTGTTAAGTCATCCATACTACCAAATTTTGTTCCTTTTATAGGATGTAAGAAATTAATTGGAATACTGTCAGCGTCTATTTCATTAAGTGTAAATGCCATATCAATGATATCTTCATCCGATTCTCCCATACCACATATCACACCGGAGCAAGGGGAGATGTTCTTTTCCTTCATTATATTAAGTGTATTTACGCGATCATCAAAACTATGTGTTGTTACAACTTCATCGTGATAATTAGCGCTTGTATTAATATTGTGGTTGTAACGATCAACACCACATTGTTTAAGTGATTCTGCTTGTTTTTCATTCGTTAAACCGAGACAGGCACAAATCTTTAATTGAGGATGGTGGCGTTTGATTTCTACAACAGAGCGTGTAATGTGAGAAACTTCTTTATCACTTGGA
Organism: Mammaliicoccus sp. Dog046; assembly: GCF_034039665.1. Classification (NCBI taxonomy): domain Bacteria; kingdom Bacillati; phylum Bacillota; class Bacilli; order Caryophanales; family Staphylococcaceae; genus Mammaliicoccus; species Mammaliicoccus sp. Dog046. Next base: position 290,971 of record NZ_CP120131.1, read on the forward strand.
CCACGACCACTCATAACGATGCAGTAAGTACCAATTTGATTATCTGAAGCTACTTTCGCGCCATCGATAATTTGTTCTTCTGAAATCAGTGCATAGCGTTGATCTTTGATTTTAACGTCTCTAGATTGTCCGCAATAACCACAGTTTTCTGGGCAAATGCCACTTTTAGCGTTTAAAATCATGTTTAACTTCACTTTCTTACCATAATAATGATGACGTACTTTATAAGCTTCGTTGACAAGCGTTAGTGTATCGATAGAATGATCTCGATATATATTTAAAGCTTCATTAAAAGATAAATTCTGACCGTTAATAATTTTTTTAGCAATACGCATGATGTTGCCCCCTTTGGAATTATTAATAGAATACTAATAATTGTACTTATTGTAAACCTAATTTAAAAATAAGTTAACAATATAAAAATGTTCCAAAAAATGGTACAACCCAAAATAATTTAGTGTTATAATGTATATGGAAAGTTTTTAAATGTATAAAAGGAGTGCCGAGCAAATGAGGAAACTATCAACATTTATACTATCAGGATGCTTAGTTACAATACTGTCAGGGTGTGGTATGAAGCAGGAAGTATCTAACTCGATGAATGGAAATAAACAAACATATGATGAAACGAAAGAAATTTTACCAAGTATTGTTTTTGAATCTGATCTAAAAAATGAATCTTTAACAAAGTCAGAAATACATAAAAGTATCCAAAGATACTTAGATACAAATGAAAGTATATATAAAGTGACATCAAATATTGAAGAGAAAGTATGGGATGAGAAACCTTTAACTCAGAAAGAAGCAAAGCAATTAAAAGAAAGTCGCAAATTATTAAGAGAGAATGATCAAAACTTCTCACAATACATAGAAAATAATCAATTGCCAAAAGGATACAAAAAAGAAACAAAACGATTAAGTACATACTTTACAACTTATAATAAAACGATTGGCGACATGGATGATAAAGTACAAAAGATTCAAGGCCAATCAGAAAAGGGGAAAATTCCTACAAAAGAAATTAAAGATTTACATGTTGATACAAGTAAAGTAAATGGAAGAGAACAAGCAAAAATAGAAAAATTCCTTAAGCAAATTAAGGTTAAAACAAATGCCTTTAAAAAATAACATCAAATAGTGAAAGTAGGTAAATTGTCATGAATAAATTAGTTAAGCATAGAGAGCTGATTAATGTTATTTGTGGATTTTTGATTGTGTTATTAGTTATCGGTTTATTTTGGAGTGTTGAATTAGACGAATTTGTTTATTATATAGTTCCATTGATTGTTATAGTTACATTGTTCTTGGAATATTTAAGAGGTATAGAACAAGCAAAGTGTTTAAAGCACTTTATGATTTATAAAATATCAGTGTTTTTTTTAGTTTTCAGTTTAATGATTATATATTTTATTAATGTTGATTGGGATGGTCCTAGCTATTGGAGTTTATTTATTATAATTGGTTCAACTGGTTTAGGAATTATCAATAATATGATAGAAAAAAAGTATTTTCTAAAAAAAGAATTTAAGTAACAAGACATAAAAAATCTAAGACATTTTCATATGGAAAATGTCTTAGGTTTTTTTAGTATTGTGTTTTTAAGTTTTCTTTTTCGATTGAAGAGATAAATGCGTGGTCGACGGCTTTAATGTTGATATCTTTTATTTCTTCTAATGTCATTAAGTTATGTTCATGCAATAGTTCATATTCTTTATTTAAATTCGTACTTGAAACGGTTCTATTATCTGTATTGATATTGAAAGGAATGCCTTGTTCAATAAGTGTTCTAATATTAATTTCTTCTACAGATTGAATCGCTTTTGTTTGTAGGTTACTCGTAGGGCAAATTTCTAACAGTGTATTGTGGGTTTTAATAAATGATAAAGCTTCATCATCATTTACAGCAGCAACACCATGGCCGATTCGTTTTGCGCCTAGTTGAATCCCTTCGATTATATTATGAACACAACCACATTCACCGGCATGTAGTGTTAAATGACTTTGTGTTGTTGAAGTAAATTCAATCGCTTCTTGAATGGCTTTTGTAGGAAAGGCTTCTTCAGGTCCTGCAAAATCAAACCCAACAATATGGCTATCGTCCTGTTTATAGTCATTAATGTCAGTGAATAATTTGATATTTGTTTCATTTGGATGGAGTCTCATGCCACATACGAGTATATTTACTTTAATAGGGAATAATGTTTCTGCTTGCTCAGCGCCAGCATTCACTGCATCGCAAATTTCGTTTACAGTTAATCCTAAATCTGTATGGAATAAAGGTGCAAATCGAATTTCTATGTATTTAATATTATCTTGATGCGCTTGTTCAGCAACGTCAATGACTGCTCTTTTTAAACTATCTTTTGTTTGAAGTACTTTTAAAATAGTATCAAAAGAAGTTAAATATTCATCTAAGCTGTTACAGGATTGATCAACTTGTATATCACTGATGTTAATATTTATGTCTTGTTCTTTAGCAAGCTGTTTGATAAGTGCGATACTTACTGAACCGTCTAGGTGGCAGTGTAGTTCTGTTTTACTAATGTTATGTATATTCATCAATGATTATCATCCTTCCTATTTTTGTTAATACATTTGTCTAATTATAAACATAATGATTTATTATAACCAAAATTATATTCAACGTGTAGTATTTAGCATAAATGTGGAGAAATTGTGAGCATTTTAAGAAAATATTTAAAAAATTTAATCAAGAACTATTGGAAGATGACTATTAAGAGTGATATATTTATAAAATATTTAAAAAATTATTAATTGAAAATTTGAACTTTAATTTAATTGTTAGAAGGGGCTAAAATGAATAATTTAAAAAGAGAATTAACATCAAGACAAATGCAGATGATTGCAATTGGAGGCACGATTGGCGTTGGTTTATTTATGGGGGCTTCAAGTACAATTAAATGGACAGGACCATCTGTTCTTCTAGCATATGCTATTGCAGGTGTCTTTGTATTCCTTATTATGAGAGCATTAGGTGAAATGGTATATATGTATCCAGATACTGGATCATTTGCTAAATTCGCTAACGATTATATACATCCATCATTCTCATTCGTAACAGCAGGAAGTAGTACATTTAACTGGATTATTGTCGGAATGAGTGAAGTGATTGCAGTTGGATCTTACTTTAAATATTGGTGGCCAGACTTGCCATCTTGGATACCTGGATTAGCAGTTGTCGTTATATTATTAGCTGCGAACTTAGTATCTGTTAAATGGTTTGGAGAATTTGAATTTTGGTTTGCAGCAGTGAAAGTAGTAACAATCATTTTAATGATTATTGCAGGTTTCGGACTTATCTTCTTCGGTATTGGAAATAACTTCAATCCAATTGGAGTAAGTAATCTATGGTCAAATGGTGGATTCTTCACAGGTGGCTTGAGTGGCTTCTTCTTTGCACTATCCATCGTGTTCGGTTCTTACATAGGTATAGAATTAATTGGTATTACAGCAGGTGAAACGAAAGATCCGCAGAAAAACATAGTAAAAGCAATTAACGGTGTTGTATGGAGAATACTTATCTTTTATATCGGTTCAATCTTTGTTATTGTAACGGTTTATCCATGGGATCAAGTAGACCAAATCGGTTCACCGTTCGTAGCAACATTTGCAAAAGTTGGTATAACAGCAGCAGCAACGATTATAAACTTTGTAGTTATTACAGCAGCAATGTCTGGATGTAACTCAGGTATATTTAGTACAAGTAGATTGTTATATACATTAGCAAAACAAAAACAAATTTCACAAATTTTCTATAAAACGAATAAAAACGGTGTACCACATATTGCAGTTATTGCGGTATCAATAGGTATTTTCTTCGGTATCATATTAGATATCGTATTACCGATGATATTAGGTAAAGATACTAATATCTTTGTATATGTATTTAGTGCAGGTGTGTTACCAGGTATGGTACCATGGTTTGCTATATTACTGAGTCATATTAACTTTAGAAAAAAAGAAGATACGACCAATCATCCATTTAAAATGCCATTCGCACCAATTAGTAATTACATCACAATATTGATGTTATTCTTAGTAGTAGTAGGCATGATATTTAATGAGGAAACGAGAATATCTGTAATAATAGGTATTGTGTTTATCTTAAGCATTAGTATATACGCATTTATTAAGAAGCCATAGTATAGAATAGAACAGCCGCCAAAGGGATTCCCTTTGGCGGCTGTTTTTTGTTGTATGCGTAGTGGAGGGAAGGTTTAGAGGTGTCTAGGGAAGTCTTCGGGTTGTCTGACTGTAGACAAGAGGGAGTCTAAAAACATAGTAAAAGCAGGGCACATTATGGAATGTGTCCTGCTTTTATTTGTCTGTATTGATTTCTAATAAGGCTTTACCTGTATGTTCATCTGTAACAAGTACATCGATAAGTTTATTATTTAATGCTGCTTTAATAGCTTTGACTTTGTTATTACCACCAGCAATACCTATTTTTAATGGGATTCTTTTGTATTCTTCCATGTCTAATGAAATGATACGATTATTCCACTCACAATTAATGGTTTCTCCCGATTCATTTATAAAGGTATACATAATATCGCCAATAGCTTTGTCTTTAATATCATTAAAGCTAAGTTCATCACGATAAGAAGCAACAATTGTCGACTGTTCAGGATTTGCACCTATACCTACTAAAGCAATCGTTGCTTGCTTCATTTTTTCAGTAACTTTACTAACAAACTTTTGATTCATCATAAAGTGTTTAGATTCAATATCATCCACAACAACTGGTGCGTGAAGCAGCATATTATTAGCGCCAAAACATTTGCTAAAACTATCAGCAATATGATTAGCATGTATATCCATTGATGCATTTCCCATACCGCCAACTAATGGCACAAATAATACGTTTGGATATTTATTATTGCAAATTGTATTCTTTACAACTTGATCCATTGTCGTTCCTGCCGAAACCGCTACAATATCATCATCGCTTAATTTACGGATTAAATAGTTACTACCTGCAGTACCTAATTTAGCTTTTAATTGTTTAGTATCTTTAATACAAACTACTTCTTCTAAATTATATTTTTCTTCAAGTTGAGATTCTAATTCTAATAAATCATTTTCATTTATTTTAATCTCAACAATACCTTTTTGTTTTGCAAGGGTCAGGTATTTAGAAACTGTAGGTCTACTTACACCCATGATTTCTGCTATTCTATTTTGGTTTAATTCTTGGTGATAATATAATTTGCAAATCTTTATCATCACTCTAGTATCATCTAAAATTGACATTTTTATCCCTACTCAAATCTTAAAGTATCTCCTATTTTTAAATCAGGTAATTCATGACCACTTATTGCTATTGCTCCTGGAAGTATATCGTTATTATTCAAATAAACAGATATATGACCTAGAGTCATTAAATTATTATGTGCTTCAGAACCAATTTTATCAACTTTAAATTCAATGTCATTGATCTTAAGAATAGACACATTACTTAAATTAAAGTCATCACTGATTTCATTAGTTTCGTGAATATATGATATATCTTTCAACTCTCCTGGAGCGGACGTACCAAACAACACAAATAAATTGTCTTCTTTAAATGCTGGAGCTAAATCGCCAAACTCTTTTATAATTGTTTTATACATATTTTTCTCTCCTTAATATAAGCCGAAACTAGCAAAGTATGCAATTATGACTGCTAGTACGCCTGTTATCATTCTACTATAGAGTACAGCTGGTACACCGACTTCAACCGTTTTTTCTTCAGCTTCACCTAATGATAAACCAACTGGAATAAAATCAGCACCAACTTGACCTGTAATTGCAAATAGTGCAGGAAGGGCAAATTCTGGAGGAACATTTCCAGCTCCAATTTGCGTTCCGATTAATACCCCAATTACTTGTGAAATAACTGCTCCAGGTCCCAAAATAGGGGAGAGTATTGGTATAGTACAAATGATAACTAATATTAAAAGTCCGACTAATGATCCAGCTAATGGAGTCATTAATTTAGCTAACCATTGACCTACACCTGTATAGTTTATTATACCAATTAGCATACTAATAAAAGCCATAAATGGTAATATATTTTTTATTAACATATCGATTGAATCTCTACCAGCTTGATAAAATGTACCTGTTACGTTTCCAATACCTTTAGAAAAACGAATTAAAAATGATGGTTTGCTATCTTTAGTTTGTTCTTTTTGTGAAGTTGTTGTATCATCCGTATCTGCTTCATTGTTATCTTTGATTATACTGGTTTGTTCATCATTATTATTATTTTCTAGTGTAACATCTTCTAATTGAATATTAGATACTTTAACACCAGAAACAAAGTTATCTTCATTTATATGTTTGGCTAATGGTCCACTAGGAGAAGTAGGGAGTAAATCAACAGTTAGTATTCCCTTCATAGGATAAACACCAATTCTAGCTGTACCACCACAATCTATGATAGCTGCTGCTATTCTTGTATCCTTAATTGTATTTTTAAATCCATCAACTGCTTCTGCTCCAGTTAATTCAGCAATTTTTTGTGCAACTGGATGAATACCTCCACCAGTAACCGATAAAATCACATCTTTTTCTTCTGTTGGAGCTATAGTGAAACCTTTGCCCCATCCACCATTACCTTTATTTACTTTAACGCGCTTATACATATTAATTCACCCCTCATTATAAAGCGTTTACATTTTCTTGTATAGATAAGCAGTTATTTTTTCAGTAATAATACCTCGTATTAACATAATGACTATTGCGATTAAAAAATATCTAACTGCTAATTCTGAAGTAGCTAAACCCGCTTTTTGTATACCATTAGCAATACCTAAATAAACGAAAAGTTCACCAGCATTTGCATATGGAAATAGGGCAGTAACAGGATGTAGAAATGTTACTAAGGAATCAAAGAATGCTGGCTTTTTCTTTTCATCAACAAACTTCCCGAATGTATAGGCCATTGGATTTGTTAAAAGTAGCACGGATAACATTGGCATAATTGTATATCTAGTTATCGTATATTTAGAAGTTACTTTGATCGCTTTCGTGACTCTTTCTTCACCAATAAACTTAATCATTGCATACGTAAAAGTTAATAGAACGACAAGTGTTGGTACAATGCTCGTAAATAATTCAGTAAACTGCTTGCCGCCTTCTTCAAATAAGCCAATAAAATGTTTTCCGAACCATTCTATTATGTTCATGACTGTTCACCCCTTAGATACATGTTTATATTTTTATGTATCTTTTTATTTTTCACATTCTCATTTTTTCGGACTTTTAATTTATATAAATAACTTTGGATAGTATAAATACTTACTAAAGATTGTTCGTTCCATACTGAAATAATAATAACTTTAAAAATTTTGAATCGTTTTTCTACAGAAATATTAATTTTATATGCTTTAGAGTATTGAGACTTAATTTCTTTTATCTTTTTATTTATTGATCTGACTTGAATAATCCCTAAAATCAGCTGCAGTACCATAACAAGAATAAGAATGTTTACAACAAGGCTCATTGAAATACTCGATCTTGTTCTTGTCGTAATTTATAAATTACAGATTCTTTATTCAAGTCAGTATTATCAAGAGTTAAAATTTCATCTTTTTTAATATCTTTAGTTGCTTTTGTACCATTTGTAATAACACCAATAGGGAAGGCATTTATGTCTTTCATGTTTTGATGACTTGTAATTTCACCTCTAACAGTGTAACCACCGATACCATCAATTGCTTCGCCATTTTTAATATCGCGTTTTGCTCTAGCTACAGTTTCTGATACAGGTCCAGATATAGGTTTAATTGAATAATCATTATACATAACTGCTTTAGCTATTGTGTGTGGTGTCTCTAAACTTGCAAGATGGTAAGGTCTATACAAGGTGTAATGATGATTATGACTTTCATCAACTTTTAATAAATATCTTAATTCTTCATCTACGATAGCATTGTCGGATCTGACTATGACAAACACACCAGGAGCTAAACCATCTACATATTCAACAACATGTAAATTATTTAATACACCACCATTAGATTTTAAATTTAATTTTTCATGTACATCATCTAAGTTAGCTTGAACTCCGTGCATACCATCGATATCAACGTGATAACCAATAGCATTACTCAATAGATTCATTTCGGCCATTGTTTTTGTTCCATCTTGAAAGGCAGCTAACATTTTTGGATTCATATTTTTAGACTTTGCTTCTTCTAGGCAAGTATCTGGATTTGAATAAGGCTGTAATTTGTTGTTTTTTCCTTTTCCGGCAACAACAACTTCTAATCCCATAGACTTCGCAAACTCGTATAACTCTACAAGTACAGCTGGTTCATCGCCTGCAGAGCCTGTATAAACAAGTCCTTTATCTTCAAATTTTTTCTTCATAATTGATCCTACGGTAATATCAACTTCAACATTTAATAGTACTAAATGCTTACTTGCTTCAAGTGTTAGTTCCATTATTTGTGCGCCGATTTCAGGAACACCAGTAGCATCTACAACCACGTCGATATAATCACCATTAATTACATCTTCAAATTTTGTAGAAGTTTTAATGTCATGATCATGTTTATTGAATTTTTTATAACCTTGAATTGCAAACTCAATATTTGATTCATCAATATCACAAACACCACCGACAACCATTCCTGGAATTTGAGAAATTTGACTAATCAATCCTCTTCCCATTTGACCTGCTCCAATAACCCCAACGCGAATAAAATCTGCTTGTTCTTCTTTGATTAATAAATCTGAATAAAGTGACATATACAATTCCCCTTTCCAAATGTTCTGTTCTAGAACTTATGTAAATAATAATTGAGAAAGCGCTTTCTGTCAATTGTGAATTATTAAAAAATTAAAAAATAAACAAAAGTTTTTGAATTAAATGTGATTATAACGAGTGTTATATTACTCTATGATTTTTAATTTAAAATGAGGTTTGTAGGGAATGAGGAGTGTTTTTTAAGATGAGAAGGAGTCTAAAATGAATTGGAAGAATTAACAATATCATTTGTATATTATCCTTATGGCATGTAAAATTGATGTATAAGTTCAATTTGAAAGGAGTGAGGTCGTCGTGGAATGGTTGATTGGGTTATTGGGTGAAGATGTGTTAATTCAATATGTCGCATTTGGTTTGTATTATTTTGTACCATTGCTGCTGACGCTCTTGTTTGTTTACTTGCAAATGCAAGCAAGTATCAAACTCCATAAGAATTGGATTGTGAGGTCTTCAACTGAGGTAGATGATCAATACATATTTGTATGGATTGTACCTATACTTAGGTGGAGAATACGTTGCTTATCCATGACCGTCGATGAAGAAGACGCGTTGCCAATATATTAATCATATTTATTAATATATTGGAGGAGAAATTTTGAAAAAATTATATACAGTATTAGCATTTTTAGCAATTTCAGTACTTTTAGGAGGGTGTGCACCAAAAGAAGGTGGCATGTTCCATTCAACTTTGGTAGAGCCATTTGTTTATTTAATTAAATTCTTTGCTTCATTCTTTAACGATAGCTACGGTATTGGTATCATCATTGTCACACTTTGTGTACGTTTGATTGTTATGCCGTTTATGTTGAAGTCGTTTAAGGGACAGAAGAAGATGCAATTTAAGATGAAACAATTGAAGCCTGAGATTGATGAGATTAATAAGAAGATGAAGGCTGCTAAAGATGATCAAGAAAAAACGCAATATAGCCAAGAAATGATGGCTTTATATAAAGAGCATGATGTGAATCCATTGAATATGGGTTGTTTACCGATGCTTATTCAAATGCCGATATTGATGGCGTTATATTTTGCGATCTCACACAATGATGCATTTGCGAGTCATAGCTTTGCTTGGTTTAATTTAGGTACACCAGATATTTGGATGGCATTAATTGCAGGGGCTTTATATTTACTACAAGCATATTTATCAACAAAATATATGCCAGATGATGCAAACGGACAAATGAAATACTTCATGTATTTAAGTCCGATTATGATTTTAATTGCGAGTATAAACATGCCGGCAGCATTGCCATTATATTGGAGTGCAAGCGCGATTGTTCTTATTATTCAACAATATATATCTAACAAATACTTTAATTATCATGAAGAAGAATTAAAGCCTGAAGTTAGCCATTAAATATAAAAAAGACGCTCACTATTTGAGCGTCTTTTTTATACTGAACATTGCAAGTGGAGGCTGACAAGCAACATTGAGCCCTCGAATATTGCAAGTGGAGGTCGACAAGCAACATTGGAGCCCTGAACATTGCAAGTGGGGCTCGACAAGCAACATTGAGCGCTTGAACATTGCAAGTGGGGCTCGACAAGCAACATTGGAGCCTTGAACATTGCAAGTGAGGGCTGACAAGCAACATTGGAGCCTTAAACATTGCAAGTGAGGACTGACAAGCAACATTGGAGCCCTGAACATTGCAAGTGAGGGTCGACAAGCAACATTGGAGCCTTGAACATTGCAAGTGAGCACTGACAAGCAACATTGGAGCCATGAACATTGCAAGTGAGGGTCGACAAGCAACATTGATCCCTCGAATATTGCAAGTGGGGTCTGACAAGCAATATCCGGTTGTACAAAGTAAAAGACGCTCACGATTGAGCGTCTTTTTTGTTTATTCATTTGGTTTTATTGATTTTACATTTTTAAATCCACTTTTTTTACTAGCGAGGTGTTCCATGACTTCGTGCCAATCATTACCGGATTCTTCAAATGTTTGTTGTAGTAATTCGTTTTGTGCTTGGTTTAATGTATCCACGAGTTCGCTACCTTCTGGAGTAGGGTATAAATGTTTAACTCTTCTATCATTGTCTGAATCTACATATCTGATTAGACCTTTTTCTTTTAATTTTTTAAGTGATGCATGTGAGGCTTGTTTTGAAATTTCTAATGTATCTAATAAATCTTTCATTGTGATGCCAGGCATTTGATCTATAAAAAATAGAAATCTGTGATGTTGTCTACTCATGCCATGGTTTTTTATGATGTCATCCGCTGTATTTATAAATGTTTTATATGCAAAGTAAAAAAGCATGTGATCGTAATTATTTTTATTATTCATTATGTCGACTCCTTTTCAACTATTATAAAGGATAGAAAAGAAAAATTCATTTATAGGTCAACAAAGTTGACTTAAAATGTGTATAGGCATATACTAATTATTAAAGATATAAGAATACATTTGATATTTAATTGATGTGTTTATTTTTTTAAGGTAATAGGTCAATGTCGTTGACCTAAATATAATTTTTAAATAGAAAAGAGGAATCGGTTATGAAGAAACGTGTTGGGGAATATTTAATGGATGCTTTAAGTAGTGTAGGTGTTAAGAAAGTCTTTGGTGTTCCAGGTGATTTTAATTTAGCATTTTTAGATGATATCGTCAGCCGAGATGATATGGATTGGGTCGGTAATACGAATGAATTAAATGCGAGTTATGCTGCTGATGGATATGCAAGATTGAATGGTATAAGTGCTATGGTGACAACATTTGGCGTAGGAGAATTGAGCGCAGTCAATGGGATTGCAGGTTCTTACGCTGAACGTGTACCAGTTATAGCTATTACCGGTGCACCTACGACAGTAGTAGAAGAAGCGGGAAAATATGTACATCACTCTTTAGGTGAGGGTAAATTTGATAGTTATAGAACAATGTTTAAAGAAATCACTACTGCACAAGGTTATATCACAATAGAGAACGCGCAAATGGAAATTCCAAGATTAATTAATGCAGCGTTAACTGAAAAAAGACCTGTGCATATTCATTTACCAATAGATGTTGCACAAGCAGAAATTGAAGTTGTAGAATCGTTTAAACTATCTGAACCGCCGAAACAAGATGTATCATCATACATCGAAATGATTGAACAAAAATTACAAACTGCACAACAACCAGTCATTATTACAGGCCATGAAATTAATAGTTTCAAATTGCACGCAGAATTAGAAAGATTTGTTAAGCAATCACAAATTCCTGTAGCTCAATTATCGTTAGGTAAAGGTGCGTTTAATGAAGAAAGTCCATATTACATGGGCATTTATGATGGAAGTATCGCAGAAGAAAATATTAAACATTACGTTGATAATAGTGATGCCATACTCAATATAGGTGCTAAACTAACAGACTCAGCAACAGCAGGATATTCTTATGGATTTGATATTGATGATGTAGTCATGATAAATCACCATGATTTTAAATTAAATGATACGGTATCGTCAGAATTCACATTACCTAATTTGATGAATGGATTACTTAATATTCAATATAAAAATGAAAATCATTTCCCAGAAAATATTCGCCCTGAAAAAGAAGCATATAAAATTGATCAACTACCGTTAACACAAGAAACATATTTTAAAATGATGCAAGACTTTATCGGTTTAGACGATATTATTTTAGCTGAACAAGGCACATCATTCTTTGGTGCATACGATTTGAATTTGCATAAAGATAATACGTTCATAGGACAACCATTATGGGGATCAATAGGCTATACATTACCAGCGACTATTGGTACACAAATGTCTGATGAATATAGAAGAAATATTTTGTTGATTGGAGATGGATCATTACAATTAACAGCACAAGATATTTCAACAATGATAAGAGAAGACCTTAAGCCAATCATCTTTGTAATTAATAATGATGGTTATACGGTAGAAAGAAAAATACACGGTGAACACCAACCATATAACGATATACAAATGTGGGATTATAAACTATTACCAGCTGTCTTTGGTGGCAAAGATAAAGTCGCCATTCATGACGTAGAAACATCAGAAGATTTAAATGAAGTATTTATGAAAATCAATAAAGAACCGAATCAAATGCATTTCATAGAAGTGAAAATGGGTATTGCAGACGCACCAGAGAAACTCGACGCAATCGGAAAAGCATTCTCTAAACAAAATAGTTAATGTCAAATCCCCTAAACCATAATATATGGCTTAGGGGATTTTTGTGTAAGGATGGTCAAAAAACTATAAAATTTTAGTTTAACTTTTCTCAAGCATTCACTATAATAATTGTAAATAAATTAGGAGGTACAACTATGACCAATCAAAAATATTTATTTGCAATAAAAAACAGAATTATTCAGAGTAAACTTGATGAAGAAATGAGGAACTATATTAAAGGTCTGGAAGGTGAGATTTTTATTAAATGTATTTTAGATGAATATCCTGATCTTCATTATTTGTATAACTATCAAATCAATCACAAAAATCGTGTTCAAATTGATTTTTTAATTGTGACAGATGATGCTTTGCTTCATTTTGAAATCAAACATTATTCTGGAGATTATACGATAAAAGATGGCCAGCTTATGAATGAATTTGGAAATATGTTTTATACACCTTTTCAGCAATTGCGACGTGCCAATCATGAATTAAACTTCTTAATATCCCACTTTAAAATTAATAAACCAGTACAATCTTATCTTATTTTTACAAACCCCAAATTCACATTAAAAGGTTCGATACCTAGTCAATTTAATATTTTATTACCAACTGAATTACATAAATTTCAATACATGTTCAAAAATCAAAATACACAAGAAAATCTAAGAATCTTGCGACTGTTTCAAAGGGAATATAAAGATTTTTCACATATTTATAAAAATAATAATAGAGTACCAATGTCATGTTTGATACCAGGTTTAAAATGCCCAAAATGTAAGAGTATGAATACAATTGTAAACGAGGATTGTAAGAAAAACCTGACATGCAGGAAGTGTGATTTTAAGGATGTACGACAAAATATATACTTATTCAACTTGTTAGAACTATATATATGTTTGGGAGAATCTTTTACTTTATCAGAAGCACAGGAATGGTGTGATGTTGAGAATAAACATACTATTAGAAGAGTGTGTGAAAAATATTTTAATAGTACGAATAAGAATCCTAAAAAGTATTTCACAATTAGTAAGGGAAAGTAGGAATGAACGCTCGAACATTGCAAGTGAGGCTCGACATGCAACATTGGACGCTCGAACATTGCAAGTGAGGCCCGACAAGCAACATTGGACGCTCGAACATTGCAAGTGAAGCACGCCATGCAACATTGGACGCTCGAACATTGCAAGTGAGTGCCGACAAGCAACATTGGACGCTCGAACATTGCAAGTGAGTGCCGACAAGCAACGTTGAACGCTCGAACATTGCAAGTGAGTGCCGACATGCAACATTGAACGCTCGAACATTGCAAGTGAGTGCCGACATGCAACATTGAACGCTCGAACATTGCAAGTGAGGGCTGACAAGCAACATTGGAGCGTTGAACATTGCAAGTGGGGCCCGACAAGTAACATTGGAGCACCAAACACCACTACCACCAACTCCCGCTTCATCCAACGACAAAAAATAGGACACGTTATTGTGTCCTAAACTTTAATCATCACGGATGAAAAATAACTTTATCATAGTGTTTTTTCTTATTAACGAGATTATCAAATGTTTCTGGACCTGCTTCTAAAGAAAGTCTGTCTGAAATGATCGGTTCTACATTGATTTCTCCAGTAGACATATAATGTAACGTAGCAGCCCATTCTTCTCCTGGGAAAGGTGCAGATAAACCATTCCAAGATCCGATAACGTTGAGCTCGTTTCTTAATATTTTTTCAAAATGTAAACGATGAATTTCGATATCCGCATATGGAATGCCTAACAATAAGACTTCTCCACCTTTAGTAGGTAATGTAAGCACTTCTCCAATTGTAAAAGGTGAACCTGCTGATTCAACAGCGACATCGATGTTATCAGGTATGTCAGAAATGGCTTCTTCTAAATTGTTTTCAATAGAATGAATCGTATAATCAGCGCCTAATTGTGTAGCGACATCTAGTTTATGATGATCAATATCTATAGCGATAATCTTAGCAGCGCCAAATATTTTTGCCCATTGAATAGCGAGGAGTCCTATGCTGCCACATCCCATAATAGCAACGGTCGCACCTGGTTTCATATGTGTACGATAGAACCCGTGGGCAACGACAGCAGATGGTTCAACCATTGCAGCAGTATCTAAATCGACGTTATCAGGGAGTTTCAAAACATTTGTTGCAGGTAGTTTCACATACTCTGCAAAACAACCTGGTACGTATGAGCCTATTACATATAAGTTTTCACATCTAGAGTATTCACCTTTTTCACAATATTGGCAGTGATGACAAACGACAGCAGGGCAACCAGTTACTTTATCGCCGACATTCAAATCAGTTACAGCTTGACCAATTTGTTCAACTACACCTGAAAATTCATGTCCAAAAGTCATTCCTTCTTTATAAGGACCTAACTTCTTATATCGAGACGTATCTGAACCGCATATGCCAGTTGCTTTTACCTTTATAATGACATCATCGGGTGACGCCAATTCTGGATTGGTTGTTTCTTCAAAACGTAAATCTTCTACACCGTACAAGTTTAAGGCTTTCAAATGTGTACAGCCTCCTTTTATTTAAGACTTACTAAGATGTTTGTTCCGAAGTGACTTTTTTCTTCTTGAATAATTTTGATCCAAAATAACTTAAGAATACAGCGCTATTACAAGCTAATAAATTGTCCATATAAAACTGAGTGATTCCTCTCATTGGTCCAAGCATAAAATCCAACATATGTTCTACCATAATTGACATCTCCTTTTTATCTTTGAAAAGATAAGTGTTTTATTCGATAGGGCGGAGTAAGACTTTAATGCCTTCGCCACTTTTAATATGATTGTATCCTTCATCCCATTCTGTAATATCAAGTTCAGCTGTAATGAGTGCTTCAGTATTTACATGACCACTACTGATAAGTTGTAATGATGGCTCCCAATCAGCTGGTTTCTGACTTCTACTGCCAACAACACGAATTTCTTTTTGGACGATTTTTTCCAAATCAAATGATATTTTAGGCTCTTTAAAGATGCCGACTTGAACGTATAATCCTTTTTTTCGTAATAAATCGAGTCCTTGTTGTGCTGCCGGTACTGCGCCTGAACATTCTAATACAACATCTGCACCGTAACCATTTGTAATGTCGTTTACATATGCTTTTAAATCGTTATGTTGAATATTCACAACGTGATCTAAATTAAGTTCTTCAGCTTTGTTAAGTCTAGCGATATCGTTATCTAATCCAGTAATGACGACTTTGCCGCCTTTACTTTTAACGACTTGGGCAACGAGTAAACCGATTGGACCTGGACCCATCACAACAACGATATCATCTTGTTTGATTTCGATTTTTGATACGGCATGATAGGCACATGCGAGTGGTTCAGTCATTGAAGCGGCTTTATATGAAACATTATCAGGTAAGTGGTGGACACTCGCTGCACGAGCAACGAGATATTGCGTGAATCCACCATTTTGTTGAGTACCTAGCCCTTTACGATGATTACATAAATTATAATCCTCAGTTTGACAATATTCGCATTCACCACAAATGTAATAAGTCGTTTCAGAAGTTACGCGATCACCAATCTGGAAGTCTTCAACACCTTCACCAATAGCAACAATCTCACCGGAAAATTCATGACCAAGTGTGACGGGATAGTTGACCTTATAATGCCCTTCGTACGTATGGACATCTGTTCCACAAATGCCTGCATAATGAACTTTTATTTTTACTTCGTTCTTATCTGGTTCAGGAATATCTTTGTCTAATATGTCTAAATGACCGAATCCTGGCTCTGTTTTTACTAAAGCTTTCATGAAAAGTCCTCCCATTTATGTTAATTGAATATACTAAAGAATTTAAAGATAATGTAATTCAAGATGTTACCACCTTGGTCAAGACTTGAAATTTGTGAAGATCCAGAAGGCATTTTCACGTTTGTACCATCAGCCATACTTGTGAAAATTGGTGCCACATCTGTTGCAATATATAATGAAATTGCGATCATGATTGTACCGACAATAACAGAATGAATGATATTACCACGTGCAGCTCCTACGATGAAAGCAACGATAAACGGTATAGTCGCTAAATCTCCAAAAGGTAAAACTTGGTTACCTGGTAAAATAACTGCAAGTAACACAGTGATAGGTACAAGAATTAATGCTGTAGAAATAACAGCAGGGTGACCTAATGCAACTGCAGCATCTAAGCCGATGTATATTTCACGTTCACCAAATCGTTTGTTTAACCAAGTACGTGCTGATTCAGAAACAGGCATTAAACCTTCCATAAGAATCTTAACCATACGTGGCATTAATACCATTACAGCAGCCATAGACATACCTAAGTTGATGACATCGCCTGCATTGTATCCTGCTAATAAACCAATTGCTAAACCAAGTACGAGACCTACAAATATAGATTCACCAAAAGCACCGAATCGTTTTTGAATTGTATCTGGATCTGCATTTAATTTGTTAACGCCAGGTATTTTTTGAAGTCCTTTGACTAAGAAGATACCAGGAACATATGAAATCGTACTACCAGTTGCAATAGATACCCCTGGTAAATCATAGAATTTACTCATCATTGGTGCTGTCCAGTCAGCTACTTTCAAGCAGACAATTTGGAATAGGGCAGCAGCAACAAGAGATTGCCAGATGCTATCTGAAATGGCATAGACCATAGCGCCACAGAATGTATAGTGCCAGAAATTCCAAATATCTACGTTCATTGTTCTCGTTGTCTTAGTTAATAACATGATCACATTGATCACGATACCTAATGGAATAATAAATGCAGCAATGACAGAAGCCCATGCAATTGAAGAAGTTGCTGGCCAACCAACATCAATGACATTTAAACTGACGCCTAAATTTTTGACCATTGCTTGTGCAGCGGGTCCTAAATTGTTAACAAGTAAATCAATAACTAAGAAAATACCTACAAATGCTACCCCGATAGTTAATCCCGATCGAAAAGCTGCGCCGACCTTTTGTCTAAAGAATAATCCTAATAAGAAAATAACAATAGGTAAGATGACCGTTGCACCTAAATCAAGAAAAGCTTGTATAAAATTAACGAAACCATTCATGCTTTACACCATCCCTTTTTTTAAAAGCATGTGGCTGAAATATCAAATTAGAATTTCAACCACACGTTTGTAATTTTGTATTGAATTTAACTTTGTAATGCGTCTAATATTTCTTTCTTCGTATCTTCAACACCGATACCAGTTAAGAAGTTACGAGCATTGATCACAGGGAAGTCATATTCTTTTTGTGTCATCGCTGTTGTCACTAATAAGTCTGCTGTTGATGCATAGGCACTGACTTCAGTGATTTTGATTTGTTTTAAATCTACTTTGATATTGTGTTCTTTAGCCATTTCTTCTATTGCATTGTTTACCACTGTTGATGTTGCGATTCCTGCTCCACACGCTACTAGTACTTGTTTCATAATAATTTCCTCCTTGTTTGAGCCGATGTAAGCATCGTACTCTTCCATATATATTTTTTATTTTGATTCATTAAGTGCTTGATCAATTGCATCTACAATTGACTGTTTATTTTTCGTGTTAGCAATAAATGATAATAGTTCATCATTTTGGAAGATGCCCATTAATTTTTGTAAGAGTGAAAGTTGCGCATCCTCTTTATCCATTGCTAGCATAAAAATCAATTTAACATCTGTTGTTTCTTCTAATTCGCCCATTATGACAAAAGGGACTGTTTCTTTAAGGACCGCTACACCAATCGCTTTCGATAAGACATGTTCGGTATCTGTATGTGGGATGGCGACTGAACAATATACAGTCGGTAACCCTGTAGCAAATGTACCTTCTCTTTCTATAACAGCATCTTTGTAGGATGCCTTAACATATCCATTGTGCTGCATGAGTTCAGATAACTGACCCAATGCTTCGACGTTTGTTGTTGCCTCTAAATCGAGTATGACGTTAGAGATGTCGATCTTTAAATCTTGCATAATATACAACCCCTTTAAATTAATCTATTTTTGAAAATTGCTTAATCACTTCAAAGACTTCTGAAATTGTATTTGAATTTACAATATTCGCGATTGCTTGTGTATCTTGTGCCATATCTCTTAATTGCAGCAATGGTCGTAAATGTTTGAATTTATCAGTTGCTGCAATGACGACGAAGATATGCACGTCGAAACCTGTACTTAATTTAAGAGGTTCTTCTAGAATCAACATACTCATGGCAGTTCGATGTACATGTTGTTCACCATCAGCATGAGGTATCGCAATATTCTGATTAATTATCATATACGTATCGTCAAATACATCATTCATACCATCTATATATTGCGCATCAATATAGTTCATATTGAGAAGCGGTTCAGCAGTTAATCGAATGGCGTCTTGAATATGATCGACACTTTTGACGAATTGAATATGGTTTGTTGGTAATAAATCTTGTAAATTCAAATGACTGTTCAATGATAATGTGGAAGCTTTTACGGATGAATAAGCAAATGTATCTTCAAATTGTTCTTTCACTTTTTTGAACAGTTCGGATTCATCATGTATGGTTGCATAATCTCTAACGATGGATAATACTTTCTCAACTTGTATGTCCGTTTCAAGCGTGTGATTCAGTTGTCCAAATACATGTTGCCGTAATTCATGTTTCTCTTGAGCGGTTAATATCGTCTTCGTTATGTACAAACGTTTATTTGTCATAACATGCATTGGTGAAAAGACAATATCGAAATCTAATTCATAATGATTAAAGTCTCTTAATGACAATGCATCTAAAAATATAAGTTCAGGAAAAACACTTCTTAATTCTTGTAACATCAGTTGAGAAATGGATGTACCTTGTGTACAAACGACAACGGCTTTTACTTTTTGGTCGATATCTTCATTCTGCCTACGTAAACTACCCCCAATTAATATTGTTAAGTAAGCGATTTCATTATCGGGTAAAGATTGTCCGAAAAATTCTTCTAACGGTCGTGATGATAATTTCACGAGATGAAATAACTCTTTGTAATCCTCTTTAAGTGAATTCTCTAAGCCATCGACGTCTGATAATTGGTAGCGAATGCGATAGAAAGCAGCTTCCATATGTAGCATCAGCTGATTAATTAAAGATGCTTTATCTGCAAATGTGATGACTGTGATCTTTTCGAATTGGGTAATCATCGCTTCAAGTGCTTGTTTTAATTCTGGAATATGTTGAATGTCACTTAATTCTGACCACTGAACACTTGTAGATAATAACTGCAATGTGATAAACAATTTCTCTTGTCTAGGAATATTAGGGTATAGAGAAGTTAAAATCTCTGTAGCTTGATATTCTTTTGTGTCTGATAAGTCATCATAACCAATAGAGAAAGATGAAACTGTTTTATCATATTTAATCCTTCGCAAAATCAAATAAAGTTTGAAAGGTAAAGTCCGTGTACTTTGGTCAATAAATTTTCTATCTAAATATTGTTCGATTTTAGTGATTTGGTTATTAATGATGTCTATTTTTGACTCATCAATCTTTAATCCATGTACTATTTCATTTTGTGAGATGTGCATTGTAAAGACTTTATCAATTAATCTTGTAAGTAACCTTCGAATCTCAAATTCATTACCTGCCAAAAAATAGCCTTTCGTTCTGCTATATTGAAGATTTGCATCATAAGGTTCGAGTAACTCTTTTAATTTTTTGATATCAGTAAGAACTGTATTTTTACTAACTTGTAAATCGATAGAGAAGTGATTTAAAGATAAACCTTCCTCTTCACTAAACAACATCAATAAAATGAGGTGTGCACGTTGATAGGCAGTATATACTTGCTCATTTTGTTGAGTGGGGGATTCATTTGAAATATTGAGAAAATCTTTAATGGAGTCATCAACAATAAAATAACCTTGGCTTGTACGTTCAATCTCCGGAAAATCTTGCTCTTTAAACCAGTCATTTAATTTTTGGATTCTGTATCCAAGTTGTCGGCGAGACATGTTGAACATGATTTCTAAATCTTTGCCTTTAACCTTTGGATTTTTAATCATTTCGGAAATGATATTAAAGTTTTCTGTTTGGATTTTAAATCCCTCCTTCGTTGTTAATCTAAACTTAACACAGCACATCAAAGAGTTGTACAAACTTTAATCACAATTGTTATGTGTTAGTATGTACACCTTTGTGATTATAGGGTGGGGATGTTGAAATGAAAGGATTTTGAGGAAGGTAGTATGTGTATTGGGGGAGATGGTCGAAGTCGTAGATTAACTCCTGAATTAAGCGACGATATGAGTGAAGTCGTAGATTAACTTCTGAATTAAGCGACAAGATAGGTAAAGTCGTAGATTAACTCCTAAATTAAGCGACGAGTTGGTCGAAGTCGTAGATTAACTCCTGAATTAAGCGACGAGTTGGTTAAAGTCGTAGATTAACTTTGTAATTAAGCGACGAGATGACCCAAGTCGTAGATTAACTTTGTAATTAAGCGACGATATGGTTAAAGTTGTAAATTAACTTATGAATTAAGCGACGAGATGGGTAAAGTCGTAGATTAACTCCTGAATTAAGCGACGAGATAGATGAAGTCGTAGATTAACTCCTGAATTAAGCGACGATATGGTTAAAGTTGTAGATTAACTCCTGAATTAAGCGACGAGTTGGTGAAAGTCGTAGATTAACTTATGAATTAAGCGACAAGATAGGTGAAGTCGTAGATTAACTTATGAATTAAGCGACGAGAAGGTCGAAGTCGTGAGTTAATTCCAAAGTTAATCCAAGGGAAGGTTAAAGTCGTGAGTTAATTCCGAAGTTAATCCAAGAGAAGGTTACAGTCGTGAGTTAACGCCGAAGTTAATCCAAGAAAAGGTCGAAGTCGTGAGTTAATTCCAAAGTTAATCCAAGAGAAAGCCCAAGTCGTGAGTTAATTCCGAAGTTAATCCAAGAGAAAGCCCAAGTCGTGAGTTAACGCCAAAGTTAATCCAAGAGAAGGTCGAAGTTGTGAGTTAACTCCGGAATTAATCCAAGAGATACCCATTTTCATCTATATCAAATATATCTTCTACACAAAAAAGCAGGAACACATTGAATGTGTTCCTGCTCAGCTTTATATTATAGTTGATCTTGTGCTTCTTGAGGTAATTCGTCTTTCATATTTGAATTAATTCTTTTGGCTTTTTTAAAGTATATGCCTTCGAAGTAGCTTGTTGTTCCTAATTTATAGAAGATAAGTGCAACAATGATAATGACAATGAAATCATATGGATAATGAATCCAGTTTAAACCATTAAATTCTTTACTTCCGATAAATGATAGGAATGACAGGATAATTAAATAAGTCACTATCCATAAGCTTCCACCGATTTGTTTTTTAGTGTTTTTCCAGTTTGTTTTATATTCATAGAAGAAGTAAATTGGTAGTCCTAATATGATAATAAATATAACTTGTGCAGTTGTTGGCCACATTGCCCAATAGATAGCGAGTGACGCCATCACAAATGAAAATGGTGCTATGAAACCTAACATTTTTGCACGGAATGGTCTGTGCATTTTAGGCGCCATTTTTCTTAATGATATTACAGTTGTTGGACCTGTTAAGTATGCAACAAGTGTCGCTGTAGAAATAACACTCGCTAATACTGCCCAATCACGGAATAACGATACCATGATCATACTGACAATAGCGTTGAACACGATAGCTACACGTGGAATATTGTATTTCTCATTCATTGAACCTAAGAATTTAGGTATATGACCATTTTTCTCCATTGCACGTAACACACGACCTGTGATTGCTACGAATGATACACCTGTACCAAATGGTGAAACAACAGCTTCTAAGTATAATAGAATTGCTAACCAGTTTAATCCTAGTATAATTGCTAAGTTTGCAAAAGGTGAGTCGAAGTTAATACCGCTCCATCCACCATTACTTGAAAGCATATCTGCTGGCATTGATGTGATGAATGTACTTTGTAAAACGATATATAATGCTGCACTTAGTGATAGTGAGATTAAGATACCGCGATAAATATTTTTTTCAGGCTTTTCTATTTCTGATCCCATGTTGATAATTGTTTGGAATGCGTTAAATGAGAAAATGATACCTGACGCAGTTGTAGCTGCAAATATTGGTGCACTTCCGTATGGCATAAATTCACCCATAGAAGAACCATAATTACCTGTATCAAATCCTGAAATGATAAGCATGATAATTGTTATAATAGGTACGCCCAATTTGAAGAAGGAAATTAAACTTGTGAATGATGTTAAAAGTTTAACCGACCAATAATTTAAAAGTGAGAATATGATAATAATGATAAACACAGCAAATAATCCGAGATTGCTGATTGAACCATTATGCATCAGTTGACTTGTAGGTTTAGCCCAATCCCATGGCCAAGAGCTGATATATTGTACAGCTGATACCGCTTCGATTGGAATAATCGTTACAAGTGATACCCAGTTTGCCCAAGCTGCGATGAACCCAAGTAGGGAACCGTGCGTATACTGCGCATAGTTACTCATGCCACCTGATTGAGGGAACATTGTACCTATTTCTATATAGTTATAAGCAATAGATCCGATAACGATAAATCCGATGATCCAGGAAATAATTGCTGCAGGACCAGCGATAGATGACGCTTCCCAAGCTCCGAATAACCACCCAGAACCGATTAACGAACCAAGCCCTAACAATACAAGTTGTGTAAGATTGATTTTTTTATTTTGGTTATGACTACTCATGAAATCTCCCATTCGTATTTTTTTAGTATTGCAAATAAAGTTTTTTTAAAAGTTAATGCACGGGTAATAATTATACGCTTATGTGTTTATTAGTCAAATAATCATAGGGAAAAATCACTATTTTACTTTGGTTATAGAAATGAATAAAATCGCATTATAGGGCGTGACTAAGAGGAACGCAATTGTGCATTTTATCACAAAGATAATATATTATAAATTTTTTAATTTCTTATTGTAAGCGTTTCCTAATTATGCTATATTCTATTTATTAATCAACTCATCATATGACCGTATGAATATAAAAATTAAATATGAAAGTAGGATAATTATGGAACAAAAAAGGACAAATATACGATGGTATTTTGCTATCGCATTCTTTATTATTGGGATTATTGCTTATATGGACCGTTCAAACATTTCTATCATTGCAGGACCAATGATGGAAGATTTGAATATGAATAAAGCACAGTTCGGGCTCCTAGCATCATTCTTCTCACTAGGGTATGCGTTAATGCAAGTCCCTTCAGGTATCCTTGCTGAAAAGTTTGGACCTAAGAAAATGTTAACCATCGCATTAATTTGGTGGAGTGCATTTACAATCTTGACAGGTATAGTTAAGAATCATGGTTTAATGTATTTAGTTAGATTTCTATTTGGTGTAGGTGAAGCACCAATGTATCCATCGAACGCAGTATTTAATAGTTACTGGTTTAATAAAAATGAAAAAGGTCGTGCATCTTCAGCGTTATTAGCAGGATCATACTTCGGACCAGTTATCGCGCCGATTGTAACAATTGCTATTATGAATGCATTCGGTTGGGAAGCGGTATTCTATATCTTCGGTTTAGTTGGTATTTTATTAGCTGTATTATGGGCGATCATAGCGAAAGATTTGCCAGAACAACATAAGATGGTAAATGAAGCGGAGAAAAGATTTATCATGGAAACACGTGATGTTGTACAAACTGGAAAGACAACAGCACCGTGGAAAATATTTTTCAAACGTTTCAGTTTTTATGCAATTGCCATACAGTATTTCGTAGTGCAATTCGTAATTACATTATTTTTAATTTGGTTACCTACATATATACATGAAGAACATCATGTGGATTATAATAACATGGGATTCATTGCTGGTGCGCCGTGGTTAGCGATGTTCGTGCTGATCATGCTAGGTGGTACTATTTCAGATAAGATTTTATCAAGTGGTAAATCTAAGTTTGTTGCACGTGGAATTATTGCTATTACAGGTTTTGTTGTATTCTGTATTTCATTATACTTCGCACTAGCAACAGATAATTTATATATCAATATTTTCTGGTTATCAATGTGTTTAGGTGGCGTAGGATTGTCTATGGGTATGAGTTGGGCAACTGCCACTGATTTAGGACGAAACTTCTCAGGAACAGTTTCAGGATGGATGAACTTATGGGGGAATATAGGGGCACTTTTAAGTCCAATCTTAGCGGGTATACTTGCTGATAAGATAGGTTGGCACTTAACATTACAATTAATAATGATCCCAGTAGCACTTGCAATTCTAATGTGGTTCTTTATTAAACCTGACAATCCATTAGTTAAAGATGAAAATGTATAAAATAAAAGCTTCTTGTGTATCATTTATTTAAAAACACTAAAATCTATATTAGCAAGATATCAGTAGCCAGCTACTGATATCTTTTTTTACTTAATATTTAGGTATGCCTAATAAAAATGTTTACAAATTATATTAATAGGTTTATCCTCTTTGTAAGAGAGGTGTTTGAAATGGGCAAGAGTTTAGAAGAAATTAATCATACAGTCTCATTTGACGCTGAAGCAAATGCCTTTAGAAAATTTATCATGTATTTAGGACCAGGGTTACTTGTAGCTGTTGGTTATATGGATCCAGGAAATTGGATTACTTCAATGTCTGGTGGGGCGCAGTATGGTTATATATTATTATTTGTGATATTGCTTTCTAGTTTGTCAGCAATGTTATTACAAAGTATGTGTGCAAGATTAGGTATCGCGAGTGGTATGGATCTTGCTCAAGTAACAGAAGAAATATCAAATCATGTTCTAGGCAAAGTAGCATGGCTTCTTGCAGAATTAGCGATTATGGCAACGGATATTGCTGAAGTTATCGGCAGTGCGATTGCTTTGAATTTATTATTTAATATACCGTTATGGTTAGGTGTCACAATTACAGTACTTGATGTCTTGCTATTATTAACGATTATAAAATTAGGTTTTAGAAAAATAGAAGCAATAGTAGGAGTTCTTATACTTACGGTATTAATGATATTTATATTTGAAGTGTACTTATCATCACCAGAAGCGAGTAGTATATTTGCAGGTTTTATACCTCATTCAGAAATTGTGACGAATAAAGGTGCGCTTTACATTGCACTTGGTATTATAGGTGCGACAATTATGCCACATAATTTATACTTACATTCATCTATTGTACAATCTCGAAATTATGAAAGAACAGATTCAGGTAAGAAAAGTGCGATAAAATATGCAACGATTGATTCAAATATTCAACTATCGATTGCATTTGTTATTAACTGTTTAATCCTTGTATTAGGTGCAGCTAGTTTCTTTGGTAATCATGAACAACTAGGACGATTCTTTGATTTATATCATGCTTTACAACAATCACACATTGGCGGTGCAGTTGGTGGAGGAATAATGAGTACATTATTTGCTGTCGCATTGTTAGCATCAGGTCAAAATTCTACAATTACAGGAACATTATCTGGTCAGATTGTTATGGAAGGCTTTTTGAAAATCAAATTAAGTCCTATAGTACGTCGATTGTTAACGAGAGGTATAGCTGTGATACCTGTATTTCTATGCTTATGGTTATATGGTTCAAGCGAATCGAAAATTGAAGATATGTTAATTTTGACTCAAGTATTCTTAAGTATCGCATTACCATTTAGCATTATACCTTTGATCATTGCAACAAATAATCCTAAAATTATGGGAGAAAGTTTTGTTAATAAACGTTGGGTGAGCCGTGTTTCATGGTTATTGGCTGTAGTATTAAGTGTACTTAATATTTATTTGATATTCGGTACAATTTCAGAATTTATGTAGTTAGAGAGAGTCTGGGACAGAGATCCTAGACTCTTTTTTTGAAATATGAATGTTTTGGGTGTCGAGATATCGTGCGATTAGGTATCAAACGCACGAAGACTCAAGGGGTATAGCCGAGATATCGTGCGATTAGGTATCAAACGCACGAAGACAAAAGGGGTATAGTCGAGATATAGTGCGATTAGGGTCAAAACGCACTATATCTTTCTTATATCCAAAAAAATCCCGAGACGATGTGTCTCGGGATTTTGTGTTATTTAGTTCTGGCTTAAACTTACT
This sequence comes from Mammaliicoccus sp. Dog046, assembly GCF_034039665.1. Taxonomy (NCBI): domain Bacteria; kingdom Bacillati; phylum Bacillota; class Bacilli; order Caryophanales; family Staphylococcaceae; genus Mammaliicoccus; species Mammaliicoccus sp. Dog046. The sequence continues at coordinate 317,963 of NZ_CP120131.1, forward strand.
TTGATATCTGATGGTCCAGCTAGTAATGGTTTTACATTTGCAAAGAAACTTTTGAAATGTTCACTTGTATTATGTGCTTCAATTGCTTCTTGGCTTTCCCATACTTCATACATTAAGTACGTATTGTCATTGATTGTGGATTTGAAATGTTCATATCCAATATTTCCTTCTTCTTTTCTTGAAGATGTTACTAAGTCGTTGATTAATGCTTCGTATTGTTCAACTGCTTGTTCTTGAACTTCGAATTTAGCATTGATAATAATCATTTAATGGTCGCTTCCTTCTAAACAAATTTAATTTCTATAAATGCATCATGACAGAATGCAAACCAAAAGTAAATTTTGAAAGCTTGGAATTTAAAAAGTTTTTAATTTTGAATGTCTTATACCATATGTGAAATAAATAATAATACCTAAAATAAACCAAATAATGAATGCAATCCAAGTTGTTTGAGATAAGTTCGTCATAAGGTATAAACAAATCACACAAGAGATTATTGGTAGTACAGGATAAAACGGAACGTTAAAGCCATCCGTTGGTAGGTTTGGATTTTTTCTTAAGAAAATGACACCTATAGATACTGTACAAAAAGCAAATAACGTACCAATATTAATCAACGATGCCAGTTCCGCAAGTGGCACGAGACCTGAAACAATACCCATTGAAATTGTAAGGATGATTGTATTTTGAACAGGTGTTTGTTTATGATTTGTTTTTGATAATATTTTTGGTAATAAGCCATCTCTACTAATCGCAAAGATAAGTCTTGTACCACCATAAGCCATAACGAATATCACAGTGGTCATACCAACAATTGCGCCTAATGATAAGAAACCGGCAACCCAATTTTGATTGATTGATTGTAATGCGAACGCAACCGGTGCGCCTACACCTTCTAATTGTTGATAAGGAACAACACCCGTAAGTACTGCTGAGACGATAATATATAGAAGCGTACATACGCTTAATGCCGCGATAATACCGATCGGCATATTTTTTTGTGGATTTTTAACTTCTTCTGCAGCCGAGGAAACGGCATCAAATCCAATATATGCAAAGAATACCATCGAAGCGCCTGTTAATACGCCATTGAAACCAAATGGTAAGAATGGTGTCCAATTATCAGGTTTAACATAAAAAGCACCAACAAGAATAAAGAGTAGGACTACTAATATTTTGACGACAACCATAATGTTATTGATGCGCGTCGATTCTCTAACACCAATGATGAGTAGTACACCGATCACCGCAATAATTAAAAATGCAGGCAAATCAAAATACTGTCCTTGTTCAGGGTTATATGACCCTGACAATGCTTTCGTGATATGAATATTCATACCAGATAATAAATTAACAACATAAGATGACCAGCCACTTGCTACTGCTGCGATGGCCAGACCATATTCAAGTAGTAACGCCCAACCTAATATCCAAGCGATACCTTCTCCGAACACGTAGTAACTATATGTGTATGCACTTCCTGCTTGAGGAATTTTTGAAGAAAATTCTGAATAACATAATGCTGCGAGTCCACAGCCAATTGCTGCAATAATAAATGAAATCATAATACCAGGGCCTGTAATAGTAGAAGAAATTTCTCCAGGTAATATAAAAATACCACTGCCGACTACAGCGCCAACGCCGAGCATGGTTAAATCAAATGCGCCAAGTGTTTTTTTAAGTTTTTTATTTGTTTGAAAAGAAAGCCAATCTTTCTTTTTGAAAAATTGATTCATGTTGCACCTCCGGCAGATAATTATACATAGATTTATCTAAAAATTCTATATGTTACAATAACTTTAATCGTGTAATTTTATAGCGATTGAATTATTTTGATTCACAAATACTAAATTTGTATAAAAAGTAATTATTATTTGCAGATGAAAACACTGCCAAACAGACTGTTTGACTCTAAGATGCTTCAAGTCTAAAATTTATTGTCTAGTAGAAGAAGTTTAAAAACATCAATAAAATTTAAGGAGGAAATAATCGTGAAGAATGAACAAATCGTATTAGCTAAAAGAACAGAAGGTATTCCTCAAGATGATGTATTCCGTTATGAAGAAATAGAAGTGAAAGAACCTCAAAAAGATGAAGTACTATTAAAAACAATATATGTTTCAGTAGATCCTTATATGAGAGGGAGAATGAATGACTCAAAAAGTTACACACAATCATATGAGATAGATAAACCATTTAATGGTCATATCGTAGCGCAAGTCGTTCAATCAAATGTAGATGAATTAAGTGAAGGCGATGTAGTGACGGGCGTATTACCTTGGCAAAAATATATCACAATCAATCAGAAATATGTAACAAAAATAGCATCCAATGAAGTGCCTTTATATTTATACTTAAGTGTATTAGGTATGCCTGGTATGACAGCTTACCAAGGACTATTAAAAATCGGTAAACCACAAGAAGGCGAAACTGTAGTCGTTTCCGCAGCATCAGGTGCAGTAGGCTCAGTCGTTGGACAAATTGCCAAACTTAAAGGTGCTTACGTAGTAGGTATTGCAGGTGGTTCTGAAAAAGTGAACTATTTAACAGAAGAATTAGGTTTTGATAAAGGTATAGATTATAAACAAGATGACTTCGCTGAACAATTAGAGCAAGCCGTTCCGAATGGCATTGATGTTTATTTTGAAAATGTAGGTGGCGAGCTTTCAGACGAAGTATTTAAACACTTAAATAAATTTGCTCGTATTCCAGTTTGTGGTGCAATTTCTTCATATAACTTAAAAGGAGAAGACATAGGACCACGCATTCAACAAACATTAATCAAAAGTCAGGCCCTCATGCAAGGATTTATAGTTGCTCAATTTAACGAAGACGTTAAAGAAGCAAGTGAACAATTAGCACAATGGGTACAAGAAGGAAAAATCAAATCAGAAGTTACAGTAGACGAAGGATTTGATCAAATTCCAAACGCATTCCGAAAACTATTCACAGGCGATAACTTCGGTA